>DATKDU010000396.1:0-31454 GCA_035512595.1 Pirellulaceae bacterium | reverse complement strand
GTTTTGCAGAGTTTCGAGGTAGTCGAGCGGCCGCATACCGCGGGGCAGTGCGGCTGGAAACCACGCGTTGAGTTTGACGAGCAACTCCACCAGCGGGCCGCTATGACTTTCCAGCAGTTCTAATTCCTGCCGCGATTCGGCCACGTGGATGGCGACAGGAATCTCTTGGGCGCGGGACAAGGCACATGTCTCGCGGAGCAGTTGTGGATGGACTGTGTACGTGGCGTGCGGACAAAGGCCGGGGCGCATCTGGGGCAATTCGCTTGTACGGGCGACGTGCGCGGCGGCCAACTCCATGAGAGGTTGCACTCGATGCTCCGCAAGGCCGAGCAACTCCAGCAAGGCAACCACCTCGATCCCCGCAGTCTGCGAGTAGGCGTCCAGCGGGCAGCCGGGCATGGCAATCTCTCCCACTGCCGCGACTCCGGTAGCCCGCGACTCCGCCAGCCCCGCCGCTACAGCCCGGCACCGGTATCCCATCAGTCCCTGCGGATCGACAACCAACTCTTCCTGGAGGCCTCGACGCCACGACACCACCTGGGCAATCCAGTCGGCAATCGGCATTCCCGGCGTCCCCAGCGGCCTTTCGAGCAGGCTGAACTCCAAGTGTGTGTGGGCGTTGACGAACCCCGGCAGCAGGGCCACATCCCCCAGATCGGTCGGCGGCCGGCCGCTAACATTTTCTCCGACCGCCACGATTCGCCCGTCCGCGACGCTGACGATGCCGCCGGCGATCGGCGGACGATCGACGGGGACGACCCAGCGGGCCTGAAGGGCGTAGTTCATATTGCGGATTGCGGATTGCGGATTGCGGACGCGCGCCGCCCTGGCGGATGGCGTATATTGTCCTACGCAATCACCATTGCCGTCGATTGGTAGCAATCCGCAATCCGCAATCTGAAATCCGCAATCGGAACATGCTCAAACGCATCCTCGTCACCGGCGGCGCCGGCTTTCTCGGCTCTCATCTCTGTGAGCGGCTGGTGGCCGAAGGGCACGACGTCATCTGCGTGGACAACTTTTTCACCAGCCAAAAGGCGAATATCGTCCACCTGCTGGCCAGACCGAACTTCGAGCTGGTGCGGCACGATATTACCCAGCCGATCCTGCTGGAGGTCGATGAAATCTACAATTTGGCCTGCCCTGCCGCTCCGGGCCATTACCAGTACAACCCGATCCACACGATGAAGACATCGGTGATGGGGGCGATCAACGTGCTGGGGATGGCCAAGCGCTGCAAGGCCAAAGTCCTGCAAGCCAGCACGAGCGAGGTCTACGGCGACCCGGAAGTCCATCCGCAAGTCGAAAGCTACCGCGGCAGCGTCAACACTCTCGGCCCGCGGGCCTGCTACGACGAGGGGAAGCGGGCCGCCGAGACGCTGTTCATGGACTACCACCGCTCCAATCGGGTCAACATCCGCATCGTGCGGATCTTCAACACCTACGGCCCGCGAATGCACCCGTTCGACGGCCGCGTCGTGTCGAACTTCATCCGCCAGGCGCTGCGCGGCGAAGACATTACCCTCTTCGGCGACGGCCAGCAGACGCGGTCGTTCTGCTACCGCGACGACCTGATCGAGGGGATGGTCCGGATGATGAACGCCCCCGATGATTTCATCGGCCCGTGCAATCTGGGCAATCCGGGCGAATTCACGATGAAGGAGCTGGCGCAGCTCGTAATCGAGATTACCGGCTCCAAGTCGAAGCTCGTCCATCAACCGCTGCCCGCCGACGATCCGGCCCGCCGCTGCCCCGACATCACGCTGGCCAAGACACGCCTCGGATGGGAGCCGAAAGTGCCCCTGCGTGAGGGACTGACGAAGACCATCGACTGGTTCCAGTCGATCGACATGGCCAACTATCGCCCGCCGACGCCGAACTTCGTGTGATTGCGGATTGTGGATTGCAGATTGCGGATTGAGGAGGGATGGAACGTGTCTGACAATCCGCAATCCGCAATCCCCAATCCGCAATTTGTTCACCAGCGCCACAAGCCACCCTCACCTTTAACTCGTCCCCGCGAGCTGATCGTCGCCTGCGCCCCCATGCGCAGCAACGTCAACCTCTCTAACATCCTCCGCACTGCCGGCTGCTGCGGCATTCGCACGCTGATCGCCTGCGGCAGTCCCAAGATCGTCAAGTCGGTCGCCCGCGACGGGGCCGACGAAGTCCAGGTCGAAGTTCATCGCACGCTGCCGCCGGTGCTGAAAGAGCTAAAAGCGGCTGGATACTTTCTCGTCGGCCTGGAGCAGGCGACGAACTCCGTCAGCCTGCACACGTTTCAATTTCCGCGCAAGTGTGCGCTGGTCCTCGGCAATGAGCGGCTCGGCCTGACGGAAGAAGAGCTGAAGCACGTCGATGCGTGCGTCGAGATACCGGTATGGGGGCTGCCTTTTGCCTATAACGTCGCCACGAGCTGCGCGATGGCGCTGTACGAGTACTGCAAGCAGTGGCAGGAGGGATAAATGAAGAGCACTCGCTCCGCGAGTGCTCAATTCGACTCGGCCAGCAGGCAGAGTCGTTCAGTTAGGCAGCGTCCATTTGCGCACTCGCGGAGCGAGTGCGCTACATTATTTCACTCCCAGCGACTGCGCCTTCCGCACCAGATCCACAAACTCCGCCCGATAGCCTCCCTTGTCCTCGCCGATCGAAGCGGCGGCAATCTCGGCGACGGCAGCCAGGTTGCCTTCGCCGCGGAACTGCGAGTTGCGAAGTTGCATGCCGAACGAGGCCACGGCTGCCGCGAATTGAAAATCCTTGGATGCCGCGTTGAACTTACCGCCGCGATTCTTCAACGGATACTCGCTCAGCTTGCTGGCCATCCCCTCCGGCTCCTTGTAGCGCAGCTTGAGCGTCAGAATCTCGCCGCTAGTGGCTGCGTCAGTGAGCCTTGACTCCTGACTCCTGACCCCTGACTCCTGACCCCTGACCCCAGCCTGATATCGCAGCGTCGCCTCTTCCGGCTGACTGCCGGCAGGCTGCGCTCCCGCCGGCGCCAGCTCATACAGTGCCGTCACTGTGTGCCCCGCACCGATCTCGCCGGCATCCCGGCGGTCGTCGCTGAACTCCGGCGCGGTCAGCATCCGGTTCTCATACCCGATCAGTCGATACGCCTGCACCTGCGCCGGATTGAACTCGATCTGAATCTTCACGTCCTTGGCGATCGTCACGAGGCTTCCCGACATCTGCTCGATGAGGACCTTCCGGCCTTCGCGGACGCTGTCGATGTAGGCGAACAGGCCGTTGCCGTTGTCAGCCAGCCGCTCCATTTTGGCGTCCTTGAGGTTTCCTTCGCCGAAACCGAGGACGGTAAGGAACACGCCGCCGGCCGCCTTCTCTTTGATCATCCGCACCAGCGACTCGTCATCGGTAATGCCGACGTTCAGGTCGCCGTCGGTCGCCAGGATCACGCGATTGGTCCCTTCCTTGCGGAAATAGGCTTGGGCCTGCTCGTAGGCCAGATCAATGCCGGCACTGCCGTTGGTCGAGCCGCCGGATTGCAGCGAATCGATCGCCTGGAGAATCCGCTCCTGCTGGTCGCCCGTCGTCGGCGGCAACCGGATCCCCGCCTCGCCGGCATAGGTGACGATCGAGACGCGATCATCCTCGCGCAGCTCGCGGACCATCATCGACAGCACCTGCTTGAGGAGCGGCAGCTTGTTCTGGTCGGCCATCGAGCCCGACACGTCGAGCAGGAAGACCAGGTTGCTGACCGGCCGCTCCTTGTGATGGATCTCGCGCCCCTTGAGGCCGACGCGGAGCAGCAGGTGCTTTTGCTGCCAGGGGCATTCGGCCACTTCCATGTTCGCCGAGAAGGGCTCGCCGGCCTTGGGCTGGGGATAATCGTAGCCAAAATAGTTGACCAGTTCTTCGATCCGCACGGCATTGGGCGGCGGCAGTTGTCCCTGGCTCAAAAACCGGCGGACGTTGGCGTAGGAGGCCGTATCGACGTCGATGGAGAAGGTCGAGAGGGCGTCGATTCCTTGGACGGGGATGAACGCGTTTTCGACGATGGGGGCGTATTGCTCTGCTCCGGTAATCTCTGGGAGAATCTCCCCAATCATTATGGGTGCGTCGCCCCGCGTCGCGCCGCCAAACTTGCCTGGATCGACCGCCTGGCCTCCCGGGCTCCTTTGGCCTTGCCCTTGCCCATTTCCCTGGCCGCGGTTCTGCATCAATTTCTGAAGGGTGTCGTAATCCATTCCCATCGCGCCGTGGGACGCTGGTGCGGAAGCATCAAAGCTGTTCGCTTTCGTCCGAGGTAGCATTGCCCAATGGTCCGTTGAATTCTGTTGGCCACCCTGGGGGCGACCGGTGAGCGGGACAAACGCTGAACCAGATTGCCCCCCCTGGTTTTCGCCGCCGCTCTGGTCGCCATTTGACGTGCCGCCGCCGGCGTGAAGATTCGGGCCCGGCTGCGTTCCCATGGGCTGGACGCCATCGCCTTCCGCGGCCGACGACCCACCTTTGACCTGATGCCGAGGCGATTCAGCCATCATCTTCATGGACCCCTTCATCATCGATCTCGCCTCTTCCTCATTTCTCAGCGCATTGGCACTCTGCGAATCATCGATTGCTGCGGCGACCGCGGGCGCCCCACTGCCGGAGCCGCGCTGCCAACGATCCCCATCCGCATTAGCGACTCCGTTTTGCTCTTCGTGCCAGGTCGAACGGCCGTCCAACTGACGCATGTTGTTGGTGGACTGCATTCGCCAGGCGGCTTCTCGCGACAATTGCACCGCCGGAAGCAGCAGCGACACCATCAGGACCATCACTAACGACGCCACCGCCAGCTCGACCACGTGCCGCCGCCAGAAAGACTGCGGCTTGTCGGCAGGCTGCGGCTTGTCAGCATCGTCGGCGTTGCTCATTCGGCGATCCAACGTCTCGCGCAGCGATGGCGAGGCAGCCCGATTGTCCGCCGCTAGCACCTCGCGGACTTTCTCCGCCAGACGCCGCGTTTGCTCGACGGTTTTTGATGCATCGCCGTTCGCCTCGGCCAACTGCCGCTCGACCTCGGCTCGCTCGGTTTCGTCGAGCTGATTCAGCGCAAACGCCGTCAGGTTGAGGTCGTCGCCGTTCGGTTCGCAGTCGTGGTTTGCATGGCCCGACATAAGTCACCCTGAAAGCCGTTTGTAATGACAGGAAGATCACCGACAGGAAGGTGAGGACCAGTTGCTATCCGCATCTTTCCGTCCGCAATCTTCCTGTCGTTGGTTTTCCCGTCCTCTCTCCCGCCGCTCGCGGTTCGCCTTCCTCCAGCCACTTGCGAACGCGAGGATGCTCCCGCAGGTTCTTCAGCCCGCGGTGTACCAGCACCCGCACTCCTACTTCGCCGCGTCCGAGCACTTCGGCAATCTCCCGGTAAGCCAGCCCCTGGGCCCACAGGTCGATCGCCTCCTGCTGCGCCGCCGGCAACTTCACCAGCAGCAGCCGAAGGGCGGCGTGTAAATCGTCATCCTCTGCCGCAGCCGCCGGATCGCGCTCGGCACTGGCCGCCGCATGTCCGTTGGCCTTGTGAACCCCCTCCAACTCTTCCCGTCGGCACCGCTCCCGGATCAGGTCCATCGCCCGGTTGCGGCAGACGGTGAAGAGCCAGGGGGCCAAATGGGGCCCGACCTCTTTCTCCCGCTGGTCGCACAGGCGCAGGAAGGCGTGCTGCACCACGTCGCGAGCCGCCTCCTCGTCCCCGTGCAGCAGGCGCGCGGCATAGCCTAGCAGCCGCGTCTCGAACGATTCGAGAGCGGCCAGCACCCACTGGCGATGACGTTGAGCCGGTTGCACGAGCAGTTCCTGCACCTTTCGGGGGAGCACCCTCTGGCCGACACAAATACGACGGGCAAGCAGGCTCAGTGTTACAGCGGCAGGGAAAGATTTGCAAACCGATCCGGATCTGCGCGTTCCAGGGTCCAAGAACGGAGGGCTGACAGGAATATGGGGACAGGAAGATGACCGACAAGAAAATGAAGGAAATTGGGTACGGAGGGACCTTCTTCGGAACTCCCTTTTCATCCGGTCTCCTCATTTTCCTGTCCCTCATTTTCCTGTCTCTTATTCGCGCCCTGGACACTACAATAACTCGATGCCAGACGAGCCCCGTGATTCCGCTTATTCCGTCGCCGTGATCGGCGGCGGCATCTCCGGCCTGGCGGCGGCCCATCGGCTGATCGAGCTCGATCCGTCGGTTCGCGTGACTCTGTTTGAGGCGAGCGACCGCCTCGGCGGCGTCCTGGGAACGATCCGGCGGGAAGGGTACCTGATTGAGCGCAGTGCCGATATGTTCACGACCCGCGAGCCGTGGGCGCTCGATCTGTGCCGGCGGATCGGATTTGCGGACCAGCTCATCGGCACCACGCCGGAAAACCGGCGGGCGTTCGTCGTCCGCCGCGGCAGGCTGCTGCCAATCCCGGATGGTTTCACCCTGATGAGCCCTGCCAAGGCCTGGCCGATCGTCAAGTCACCCATCTTCAGTCCGCTGGGAAAGTTGCGGATAGCAGCCGAGGTTTTTTCGCGCCCGCGTCAGACGGATGCCGACGAAAGTCTGCGATCGTTCGTCGTCCGCCACTTCGGCCGCGAGGCGTTCGATCGCCTCATCCAGCCCCTCATCGGTGGCATTTACACCGCCGATCCGGCGAAGCTCTCCATGCACGCAACGCTGCCCCAGTTCGTGGAGCTGGAACGCAAGTTCGGCAGCCTGATCCGCGGAATGCGAAATAGTAACCCGACGCGTCAGCGAGGGGCCCCGTCCGATCACCACGCCAGCGGCGCACGGTACGGCCTGTTCGTCGCGCCCAAAGGGGGCATGTCGTCGCTGATCGACGCACTGGCCGCACGACTGCCGGCAGGAACCGTGCGATTGAATAGCCGCGTCGAGCAAATCAAGCGAGCCGCCGACGCCCGATGGCGGATCACGATCGCCAGCCAATCGCCCGAATCGTTCGACGCCCTGGTCCTCGCCGTTTCGGCCCCGCTGGCCGCGTCACTGCTGCGGGACGTTCACTACGAATTGGCCGCGCTGATCGCTCAGATTCCCTACGCCGGCTGCTCCGTCGCCGTCACCGCCTATCGCCGCGATCAGATCGCGTTTCCTTGTAATGGCTCCGGGTTCGTCGTACCGACCGTTGAAAATCGCCGGATCATTGCCGGCAGTTTTGCCAGCCAGAAATTTGCCGGCCGCGCGCCGGAGGATCGCATCCTGATGCGGGTCTTCGTCGGCGGGGCGCTTCAGCCGGAGCTGACCGACTTGCCCGACGACGACATCCGCCGCATCGTGCGGGAAGAACTTGGCGAATTGCTCGGTGTCCGCAGCGAGCCGGAGTATTGTGACGTCATCCGCTGGCAGGGAATGATGCCGCAGTATCACGTCGGCCATCTCGACCTGGTGGCGAAGATCGAAGAGCGGGCCGCAGCGATTCCCGGATTTGCGCTGGCTGGCAACGCCTACCGCGGCGTCGGCATTCCGTTTTGCGTCAGGAGTGGCGAACAGGCGGCGGAGCGACTAATAAGTAGTAGGCACACTCCGTGTGCCGTCTTCGAAGACGGCACACGGAGCGTGCCTGCTACTTAATGGCAGCCTGTGCCGAATCGGGGCCGATTTCAATCGTCACGTTGCGGCCTGCGGATGATTGGTCCCACGGCAGGCTCGACATTGCCGGATCAGGGCCGACCATCGCGGTTTGAAACCGTGCGGCCAATTGGTGGAAAGCGTCGGCAATTCCCGCATCGCCCGCGAGCAGCGATTCGATGGTCTCAGCCTGCCGATGATCGGCAATCTCGAGTCCGCCGAGGCCGTCGCCAGTGAGCGCCACGGGCTCGGCCAGATCGATGCCGGCACTAGCTAGCCGCTGGCGGATCACCTCGGCAAACCGGTCAATGGCTTCCCGGAGATCGGCGGGCAGCGACAGCGCGCTGGTCTCCGACACTGCCGCGGATGATGCTTCGCGATTCCCCGTGGCCAGTTCCGCCGCAAACGACACCCCCTCGGCAATGCCATGGGCCGCGCTCTTGGCCAGCGACGTGGCGGCGGAGGCGGCAGCGGGGAGGAGTGCGGTCAGAGGCGACAAGGGACACCCAAGGGAGAAGAGAGTTTGGCGGTCGTATTATCGGTCGGCAGGCGCTGGGAAGTGAGGCAAAGTTTCGCGGGCGAAGGGGATCGACTATATTCAGGCCGCTAGCACACAAGCCCGACGCGCAAGCGAGGGAAACCTGTCCACTCGCCAAACGGCCGTTTCCCTCGCTGGCGCGTCGGGCTTGTGGAGCACGATCCCACCAACGAAAGGCCCGCCATGAAATCGCATCTCGCCGCTGCGTTCCTTGTCTTCGCGATCCCCGCACTCGCTGCCGCCCAGGACAAGAAGGAAATCATTCCGCTCCCTGGCACCGAGCCGCTGACCATGGAGGGGGACATCGCGGCCACGATGGTCGATGGTGTAGACCGGTTCCTGCTCAAGCAGATCGAGGAGTCGGTGGCCAAGCGGGAGCAGCATTGGAAGCGCGACTTCAGCTCGCCGGAGGCGTACAACAAGTCGATCGAGCCCAACCGCAAGCGGCTGGCAAAGATTCTTGGCGTCGTCGATGAGCGGGTGAAGTTCGATGCGCCGGAGCTGGTCGGCACGACGAAGCAGCCGGCACTCGTCGGCAAAGGGGAGAACTACGAGATCTTTGCCGTCCGCTGGCCGGCGGTGAGGGATGTTCACGGCGAGGGGCTGCTGCTCGTGCCGAAGGGGGAAAAAGTCGCCGACATCATCGCCATTCCCGATGCGGACCAGACGCCGGAGCAGATTTGCGGGCTGGCGGAGGGAGTGCCGCCGGAGTCGCAGTTCGCCCGCCGGCTGGCGGAAAACGGCTGCCGCGTGCTGGTGCCGATGCTGATCAACCGGCAGATGCAGCGCCGCGCCCCGCCGGGCCGGCAAGGGGGCGCGAACCTGACCAACCGCGAGTATCTTTACCGTCCCGCCTTCGAGCTCGGCCGGCATTTGATCGGCTACGAAGTGCAGAAAGTGCTGGCGGGGGTGGATTGGTTTGTGAAGGAGGGGGGGGAGAAGGACGCGAAGATCGGAGTCATCGGTTACGGCGAAGGGGGAGGGATTGCCCTGTATTCATCGGTACTCGATTCGCGAATTGATAGCTGCTGCGTCAGCGGATACTTCGATGATCGTAACAATTTGTGGCAGCAGCCTATTGACCGAAACGTGTTTGGCTTACTCGACCAATTTGGTGACGCCGAACTCGCATTTGCTGCGCGTAATCTGCTCATTCAAGTTCGAACTTACCCACAGGTAAAGTTACCAAGCGAAGGCGGGGCGCCAGTTGACGTTAATTCGCCAACCGCTGCAAGCAAAGAGTCACTTCGTCTTGTTTCATTACGGAACTCATTTCAAAAAAAGATCGAAGCGATCGAGAACCGTAAAGAAATCGGCACAGTTTCCGTGGAACTGAGTGCCGGCACCATTAAATTCTGCGGACTAAGTACTCTAAAAGACTGGTTGAAATTGCTGGACGTATCGTTGGATGAAGGGCGTAGGCCGCTCCTTCTTGAAACACAGTTGCCGCCGACACATGTCGAGTCGCGTCACGCCCGCCAAATGCACGAAATCGAGCGAGACACCCAGTGGCTCCTCCGCGAAAGCCCATTTGTCCGCGACGAATTCATGGCCAGGCTCTACGCCGCAAAGGATCTCGACGAATACAACAAGCTGGTCGAGGAGTACCGCGAAATCTTCGCCAAGGACGTCATCGGCCGGTTCGATCTGCCGCTGCTGGAGCCCAAGCCCCGCAGCCGCAAGTCGTACGACACGGAAAAATGGGTCGGCTACGAGGTCGTCCTTGACGTGTTCCCCGATGTCTTCGCCTACGGCATTCTCTGCCTGCCGAAGGATCTGAAAGAAGGGGAGAAGCGGCCGGTCGTCGTTTGCCAGCACGGGCTCGAGGGGCGGCCGCAGGACACGATCGGCGAGCAGGGGTCACAGTATTACAGCGGCTTTGCCGGCAAGCTGGCCGACCGCGGGTTCATCACCTTCGCCCCGCAGAACATCTACATCGGCAAGGACAAGTTCCGCACGCTCCAGCGGAAGGCCAACCCGCTGGGCAAGACCCTGTTTTCGATCATGGTGCCGCAGCACCAGCAGATCACCAACTGGCTCGGCTCCCTGCCGATGGTGGACAAGGAGCGGATCGCCTTCTACGGCCTCTCCTACGGCGGCAAAAGCGCGATGCGGATTCCGCCGCTGGTGAAGAACTACTGTCTGTCGATCTGCTCGGCCGACTTCAATGAGTGGGTCGCCAAGAACGCCTCAACGCGGCTGCCGATGAGCTACGTCTGGACCGGCGAGTACGAGATCTTCGAGTTCGACCTGGGCAGCACGTTCAACTATGCCGAGATGGCGGCCCTGATCGCCCCGCGGCCGTTCATGGTGGAACGCGGCCACACCGACGGCGTCTCGACCGACGACTGGGTCTCCTTCGAGTACGCCAAGGTCTTTTTCCACTACAACCACCGGCTGAAGATCGGCGACCGCTGCGAGATGGAGGTCTTCGACGGGCCGCACAAGATCAACGGCGTCAAGACGTTCGACTTTTTGCACAAGCATTTGAAGTGGCCGAAAACGGAGTGACGCGATAGGACCTCCCCCACAACTCTTATGGTCCGATCCTGAATCTGCCAGTGGTTTCGAGGTGATTCTATGCGGTGTCCTGATCCGATTGGCGAGATTCTCACCGAGATCCTTCAGTTGGCGATGCTGCGCATTCGCTGTCACGGGCAGGAGGGGGAATCGCGGAAGTGCGTTTATGAATCCGATCACGTCCATAATCTTCCGGCCTTGTTGAGCGATTACCGCCCCGAACTACTAGCCAGCTATTGGAATGTCGAACGTCCGTTGCTGATCAAGCAGATGGGAGAGCATGAGGCGTCTGCGTTTCAGGAATTGTGGGGGCGATTGGCCCAGTTCGCTCCCGCGGAATCGAACCAGCGACCGCAAAGCAACGTTCCAGAACTCACTTCGCGCGCCATCCAATCGACTACATAGTGTTATCACTGTTTGGACGGACCGCGGCCGCGGCTTACCAATTTGACGGGTTCACACGCCGCGGCATCCGCTCGCCAAACGACCGCCAGATCGCGATAAGTCTTTGCCTTATTGAGCCTTCCGGCGATAGAATGAGGGGAGCGAACCGTCGTCGGTCCGGAAGATGACGCTGTGGCACGGTGGTTGCTCGCTTTTTCCGTTGCAGGGAGTTCGCTGCGCTTGGAGAATCGTGACGGACTCAGTTCGCTTACTCCAAAGAACTGGCAACTCGCAGCACAGGGGGAAACAAGATGAGGCGTGCATGGTTGATTCCGCTGGCTTTGGCCGCGGCACTCGTGTGGCCGTTGGTCACATTCCAGGGTCCAAAAACGACCGCCCAGGAGTCGCCTCCGCCGGCTGAGGCGGAGGCCGACGCCGAAGGGGTCGAAGTGCTCACCCGCGGCCCGATCCACGAAGCGTTTGCCGAACCGGTGACGGAGCCGGAGCCAACGCTGGTGGTTCCCAAGAATCCGCCCGAAGACATTGACGAAGTGCCGCCCGAATACGCTCCCGAGGGGGAGGACGCCATCTGGATCAAAGGCTATTGGGCCTGGGATGACGAGCGGGAAGACTACATTTGGATCAGCGGCGTACACCGCGTCCCCCCTCCCGGAATGCGGTGGGTCGCCGGCTACTGGGCGGAAGCGGGGGACGGCTGGCAGTGGAACCGGGGATTCTGGATTGCCACCGAAGTGACCGAGCTCGAATACCGTGATCCGCCCCCTCCCACGCTCGAAGCCGGACCGTCGAGTCCCTCGCCGGGGGATGATTACTACTACGTCCCCGGCAACTGGGGTTACTACGAGACCGGATATCGCTGGTCCCCCGGGTATTGGTCCATCTACCGCCCGAACTGGTGCTGGGTCCCGGCCCGCTGGATTTGGACGCCGCGGGGCTGCATCTATTTGAACGGTTACTCGGACTATTCCTTCGCCCGCCGCGGCTTCTGCTACGCGCCGATCTATTTCAATCGACCGATCTATTCCCGACCAGGGTATTTCTATCGCCCGTCCTACGGCCTCAATGTGGGGAACTTATTCGTCCACTTCTGGGTCCGGCCCCGGTACTGCCACTATTACTTCGGCAATTACTACGGCAATTACGATCGCTGGGGCATGTCGCCATGGCATTCGTATTACGGCCGCCGCGGGTTCTACGATCCGATCCTGAGCTTCAACGTGGTCCATTTCCGCAGCCGAGGCATCAACTATGTCGATCGGATCGGCGGCTGGCATCGCTACTACGACCGCCATATCGACGCGCGGCCGCCGATCACGTTTGCTGATCAGCGTCGCCTCGGATCGCGGGTAAACGTCACCAACATCACTCAGATCAACAACATCACCAACGTCTCGGTAAGGCAGAATTTCCTGGCCGGGAACGTCCGCGATTTGGCACGGATGGAGACGACGCCGGTGCGCTTACGGCAGTTGAACGCCGAGCAGCAGCAGCGAGCGACGCAGCGGGCCCGGCAGATGAGCGAGGAGATCACCGACGTGCGCAGGCAGCGGCGCGACATTGAGCGCGTCGCTGCGATTGACCGGCCGGAACGTGGCCCGGATGTCGGCGCCAAGGGAGCGAAGGGGGGGAAGGGAGCTGACGTCGGCGCAAAAGGCAAGGCCGGTGCTGAAGTTGGCGCGAAGGGTCGTGCTGGCGCCGAGGGGCGAGTGGAGACCCGTGCCCGGATGAAACTGCCGGAATCGCGCGTGGCCCTCGAGCAGCCTCGCGTCGCAGTTCCCGAGCGGCCGGATCGCGGTCGAACAGCAGATGGTCAGGCTCGCGGCGGCGCTGAAGGGCGCGGCACGAAGGGGCCAGATCGCAGCGCTCGCAACCCAGATGGCCAGAAGGGAGAACGGCCTGATGGTGTGAAGGGGACCGGTCGCCCCGATCAGCCAGGCGCTGATCGAAGCAAAGCCAAGGGAAGCGGTCGTCCCGATGTGGACACGCCGGCCGTGGATCGACCGGAGCGACCGGGAACTGATCGCCCGGGTGCCAATCGGCCCGGCGGGGATCGGCCGGGTGCTGGCCGACCCGAAGTGCCGGGAGTCGATCGTGGCGGCGATTCGCCTCGACCCAGACCGCGGGCGGAGCCTCGCGATGCCGGAGATCGACCTGGAAGAGCTAAAGGCAAGGGCCCGCCGCGGAGCTCCGAACGGCCGGAATTAGAAGGGCCGCGCCCGGAGCCACGCGTCGAACGACCTGAGCCTGGCCCTCGCGTTGATCGGCCTGAGCCACGCGTCGAACGGCCTGAGCCTGGCCCTCGCGTTGATCGGCCTGAGCCACGCGTCGAACGACCCGAGCCTGGCCCTCGCGTTGATCGGCCTGAGCCGCGCGTCGAACGACCTGAGCCTGGCCCTCGCGTAGATCGGCCTGAACCGCGCGTCGAACGACCTGAGCCTGGCCCTCGCGTAGATCGGCCTGAGCCGCGCGTCGAACGACCAGAGCCCCGTGTAGAGCGACCGACGCCGAGAATCGAGCGGCCGGAGCCTCGGATTGAACGGCCGGAGCCACGCGTCGAACGATCGGTACCTGGTCCTCGGGTCGAGCGATCTTCGCCTCCGCCACGAGTGGAACGATCTTCGCCTCCGCCACGCGTCGAGCGATCGTCGCCTCCGCCGCGCGTCGAGCGATCTTCGCCTCCGCCGCGCGTCGAGCGATCTTCGCCTCCGCCGCGCGGCGAGCGATCTTCGCCTCCGCCGCGCGCTGAGCGATCTTCGCCTCCGCCGCGCATTGAACGATCTTCGCCTCCGCCGCGCGTCGAGCGATCTTCGCCTCCGCCGCGCATTGAACGATCTTCGCCGCGCCCATCCTCGCGTCCGGCCAGCAGCAACTCGTCTCGCGGCAGGAGCCGCGATCGGGATAGGGATCGGGATAGGGATAGGGATAGGGATTAACCAGGTCGGTTCCGTCACTCGGCAACCCATCAGCGGTCCGCTAAAATGCGGGCCGCTGTTCATTTCTTGAAGCGACGAACGCCTTCCATGCCGCAGTTCACCCACCACATCTTCATCTGCACCAACCAGCGAGATGCGGGGAGCTCGCGCGGCTGCTGCGACCCCGACGGCGAAGAAGAGCTCAAAAGCGCCTTCAAGAAGGAACTCAAAAAACGCGGTCTCAAGCCGCTGGTGCGGGCCAATGCCGCCGGGTGCCTCGACCAGTGCGAGTTGGGGCCGACGGTGGTCATCTATCCGCAGGCGATCTGGTACGGCGGGGTGACGGTTGAGGACGTGCCGCGGATCGTGGCGGAGACGATCGTCGGCGGCCGGGTGATCGAGGAACTGCGGATTCCCGACGAGAAGCTCAATTGCCGCGGCGAGCGAGGGGCGTAGGCCCCTGATGGCAGGCAGCGGCAGTCAATCAGGGGGCAGGGGGCTGACGCCCCCCGCTCGCCGTTTTGGGGCCGCCGCTTGCGGAAAGCCAGGGCCAGCGCCCACAGGCCGAGAAAACCCAGCGTGCAGGCCAGCACGATCAGGCCGCGGTAAATAGGCAGATTGCCGGCCTCCGGAGTGCCGCCGGCCTGGTTGATGCGGTAGAGGAACGTTCCTAGTGCGAGCAGGCAGCCCCAGGCGAGGAGGGCGAGCATCAGCCAGCGAATCGGGCGGGCGTTGTTCTCAGGAGGGTTCAAGGCTTCGCTTTCGGAGTTTCGTGTGATTGTCCCACCGTCAGTTGGCCGTTCCGTAGTAAGCCTTGGCGGGAATGCCGGTGCGGCGGCGGACTAGCTCGACGATTGCGTCTACCTCGGCATCGGCCAGCGGAGCGACGAAGCTTTCCGCCGGTTGGCGGGCGACCGTGTAGACCTGTACCAGCCTGAGCTTGCCGCCGGCGGCCGTGATTTCGTTTAGCCGGTCGCAGAACGCCTCCAACTCTGCGGCCGGCGGCGGCTGGCCGTGAACCCGCATGAAGAGCGCCTGAATCACCAGCGGCCGCACCTTCGCGGCTGCCGTGATGTTCTCCAGAATCTGGCGAAACGGGATCGGCGTGCGATCGACGAGCTTGAAATACTCCTGGGTGCCGGCCTCGAGCTTGGCCCAAATCTCGCCGTTGTTAGCGTCGAGAATTGCCAATCCTCGCTGCACGTGCAACCGGTGGAACATGCTGGCGTTGGTGATCAGGACCATTTTTACGGGGTCCAAGCCGTGGCGGCGCTTGACCTCGGCGCAGGCAGCAATGATCTCGTCGAAATTCTTATGCGTCGTCGGCTCGCCGTCGCCGCTAAAAGCAATGTCGTTCAGCCGCCTTAGCTCGCGCGGCGTGTGCTTGAACTTCTCGGTCTCGTAAATCTCGCCGCTGACGACCAGATCGAGCGTGGCATCGAGTTCCGTAAGCAGCCGCTCGACTTCGACAAACTGCGTCTCGCTCTGCGTCGTCCGATCGACCTGGCAGTAGATGCAGTCGAAGTTGCAGACCTTGTCGGGGTTGAGATTGATCCCGAGCGAAATTCCCTCGCTCCGCCGGCTGAGAACCGGGTACACGAACTTGTTCGTGTCGAACGAGCGTTCGTGGCGGGTGTGGAGGGGGACAATGGACATGAGTGGGCTCACGAAGAGGAAGGATAAAGCCAATCCTCAACTCGGAGACCGGGAACCTTTTGGAAGTCGACCAGGTTAGCCGAGAGTAGCAGCGCGCCGCTGGCCAGGGCAATGGAAGCTATCTTCAGATCCTGCGTCCCAATTCGGACTTTCTTCTTTCTCAAATCCATGAATATGTCGGCGGCCGCCTGCGTGAATGCGGCCGTTTCCCACTCCTGATAGAAATCGATCATCTCGGTCAACTTGAGATAGATCGGCACTTGCTCCGGAGCCTTCTTGCGGCGGGCGATTTCGGCGAGCCAGCCGCGCATCTGCTCCTCCAGGCTGATGACGGTCGCCGCAATAAGTGGGTCCCGCGAAGACTGGAGCTTTGCCGCAAAGGAAGCATATTGCGGATGGTTCGAATGTCGCAGGACGGTGAGGTGGTCGGTGTCGAGCAGAATCATTCGGACTTGCCTTCCGCAGCGTCAAACTCCGCAAGCGATTTTCGACGATCTTCCTCGCGGTAGGTCAGCGCGTTCTGATCGATCGCCCACATGACTTCGTCGCCGGTGAACATGCCGAGCGTTTTGCGCCAATCCTTCTTGCCTTCGCCTGTCCGGCGACGAAGCAAGACGTCGGCCATTTGGGCCTCCAAGTTAGCGACGCGTTCTTCGAGCGAACCAGTGGCCATGCGGATTTTCCCCTGAGTTACCCCACGTCAATTATAAATTAGACCGCCAGCCAGAGTAGCGTCCGAAGCTACATGTGGCCATAGAATCACGGCACAAAACGGGTCCTGCCGCCAAGAGGCGGGCCACATTACAGCTTCCTCAACTCCGAAAACTCATCCAGCGTCACGGTCGTCAGCTCCCCGTCGTCGCGCTTCAGCACGATCACATCGCTATAGACCTTGTCGTCGAAATTGCGGCGGAAGTGGAGGCTGTGGCGGCGGCGCTCCTTGCTGACGACCGTGCCGATGGTCGTCGTCATCCAGCGGCGGAAGCCGACCTTGACCTCGTGGTCGATCTGCACGCGGTCGCCGGGCTGGAGTGCGGCGAAGGTTTCGAGGGTTTCGGAGTAAGTCATATTGCGGATTGCGGACTGCGGACTGCGGATTTCGAGGCGGCCAATCCGCAATCCGAAATCTGCAATCCGCAATCGCTACACCTCTTTCGAGTTAATCCACGCCATCAGCTTCCTTAGCCGCTTGCCCACTTCCTCGATCTGGTGCGTCCGCTCGCGGCGGCGGGTGGCTTTGAAGCCGGGGGCGCCGGCCTTGTTTTCCAGGATCCACTCGCGGGCAAACTGGCCGCTCTGGATCTCCTTGAGAATCTTCTTCATCTCCTGGCGAGTCTCGTCGGTGATGATCCGGGGCCCGCGGGTGTAGTCGCCAAACTCGGCGGTGTTGGACACGCTGTACCGCATGTAGTTGAGCCCGCCCTGGTAGAACAGATCGACGATCAGCTTCAGCTCGTGCATGCACTCGAAGTAGGCCATCTCCGGCTGATAGCCGGCTTCGACCAGCGTCTCAAAGCCGGCCTTCACCAGCTCGCTCACGCCGCCGCACAGCACCACCTGCTCGCCGAACAGGTCGGTCTCCGTCTCCTCGGCAATCGTCGTCTGGATGACGCCCCCGCGAGTGCCGCCGATCCCCTTCGCGTAGGCCAAACCGGCTTTGAACGTCTCGGGGCTGGCACCGGGGCCGGTGGCGATGAGGCACGGCACTCCGCCCCCTTTTTCAAATTCGCTGCGGACGAGATGTCCGGGGCCTTTGGGCGCGACCAGCAGCGTATCCACGCCCGGCGGCGCTTCGACCTGGCCGAAGTGCATGTTGAAGCCGTGTGACGACATCAAAATGCTCTTGGGCTTGAGGTTCGGCTTGATCAACGTGCGGTAGATGTCTCCCTGCACTTCGTCGGGGAGCAGGATATTGACCAGGTCGGCCTGCTTGGTCGCCTCTTCGACGCTCATCGGCTTGAAGCCGTGCTTGAGCGCCAGGTCGTAATTCGGACCGCCGGGACGCTGGCCGACGATGACATTGCAGCCGCTGTCACGAAGGTTTTGCGCTTGGGCGTGCCCCTGCGAGCCGTATCCCAGGATGGCAATCGTTTTGTTCTTGAGGAGGGAGAGGTCGGCGTCGTTGTCGTAGTAGATAGTGGCGGGCATGGGGGAGGAGAAGAGGAGACAGGGGACAGGGGACAGGGGACAGCGGTTAGCCCGCTTGCTTGTTGAGCTCGGCGTCGAGGGCCTCGGACTCTTCCTCGGTCTTGGGGACGCGGTTCTTGCCGCGGACCATCGCGATCCGGCCGGTGCGGACGAGTTCCAGAATGCCGTAGGGACGCATGCGATTGATGAAGGCCTCGATCTTGTTCTCGCGGCCGGAGATTTCGATCATGATCTCTTCCTCGCCCACATCGACGATTCGGCCGCGGAAGATCTCCACCAGCTCCCGGATCTCGGACCGCTTGGGACCGGGGGGAGCCATCACTTTCAGGAGCATCAGGTCGCGCTCCACATGGTCCTGCGCGCTGACGTCGTCCACCCGGACAACCGTCACGATTTTTTCAAGCTGTTTGCGGACTTGGGCCAGCACCCGGTCGTCGCCTACCACGACGAACGTCATCCGCGAGAGGTTCGGATCCTCGGTTTCGCCGACCGCCAGCGAGTCGATGTTGTATCCGCGTGAGGCGAGCATGCCCGAAATGTGGGCCAGCACGCCCGGCACGTTTTGCACCAGGGCGGACAGGACGTGACGCATAAGTTCCCTCAAGGCAAACGGGTATCGTAAACCATGGGCGGCAGAGGGGACAAGGGCCAAGAGAGCCCGGTTCGCCACCGAGAGAAAATGACCAATGACCAAGTCCCAATGACCAATGTCCGCAGGGTCCCATTGGTCATTGGGACTTGGTCATTGGTCATTCTTCCGTCTACGCCATCTTGCTGTCTTTCTTCTCGGCGGGGGTCGGCTCTTCTTTATCGCCGGCGGGCCTGTTGAGATCGAGGCCCTCTTCTTTCTTCTCGCCCTTGCCGTTGATTGCCGGGTCGCCGGTTGGCGCCTTGTCGGCAGGATCGCCAGCTTTTTCGCCATTGTTGGCGTCGCCGTTGGCCTTCGACGGCTCGACTTCCTTTTTCCGCAGCGGCACGAGCCGCGACGTGCCGGCCTGAGGAAGCACAATCCGCGACGACTCGCGGCGGATGATCGGGCCTTCCACCGGGATCGGGGCATCGATCGGCAAACGCATCGTCACGACCCGCGGCACCAGGCGGTAGGCCGTGTACTCGACCAGTTTCCGCTGCTGCACCGGCACTTCGATCGTCTGCACTTCGGTCTCCCAGCGCATGACCTTGACCTCGTACGGTTCCTCGACGTCCTCATACTCCACGCGATGCACTTCATAAGGCACTTTGCGGACCTGCTCTTCACGCTCGTAGCGGACCGTCTGGACCGGGATCTTCTCCACGATCCGCTCCGTCTTCGGCCGCTGATAAGTCACCGGCGTCTCGCGGATCTCCTCACACTGCTCCATCCGCTGCACCGTCACCGGCACTTGCTCGGTCACCACTTCGTCGTGATACCGCGTCACCGCCAGCGGCACCTTTTGAACCACCGTCTGCGGAATCATGCTTGTCACCGGCACCTGCTGCGCGACCACATTCGGGACATACGCCCGGCTGACGGAATACGTGCCTGGCGTGGTCGTCGGCACCCAGGCCAATCCGCCGCGGCGATAGTAGGTCTCCCCCGTTACGGCATTGGTGGAGGCGCCACGCGGCATCCAACCCAGATGGCAATGGCTTCGTCCCGGCTGATAGTTGACCGTATCGACGAACCCGCCCTGATCGACGAGCTGCGTCCGCATGGTCGTGACCGGCGTCATTTGCGTGTATGCCTGGTCCTGCCACACCGTCTCCTGCACCGGCCGGCGAACGACGTGCTGCCGCTCGTGCATCTGGGTCTCGACCACCGGCCGATTGACGATCACTCGATCTTGCCGCGTTTCGGTGACCGTCTCCATCGTGGTGACGTCGTATTCGCGGGTCCGCTCCTCGGTTTCATACACGGGCTTGAGCGTGTAATACCGCTCTTCGCGCTCGGCCGTCTCGACCACCGGTTTGGCGACGCGGTAACGCCGCGTGCGCATCTCGGTTTCATAAACGGGCCGCTGGCTCGTCACCTGCCGCTGCTCGATCACCGTTTCATATTCGTAACGGTACGCTTTGTAGGGCTGCTGCTCATAGACGACCCGGTTGACGATCCGCTCGCACGGGACGCAGAAGTCCTGCGCGGCAAGAGGCGCGGCCAGGAGCGCGGGGAGAGCGAGGGCACAAATGCGAAGGGCGGTTTTCATGACGGATCCTACAGTTGGCAAACAAGGGGTCGATCTTTCCAGCGTACCAGCGTCCTTGCTTGCCGGAGCAACCACAAACACCGGCGGCACCATCCATCGCGCCGCCAAGAGCAGCCGCTCGGTTCAACTTGCCCGCGGACCATAGGCCCGTCCGGGGCAGGCGTGTCGGCACCGATCGCGCTGCACTTGAGGAAATCCTCTAAGGTGAATCTGTCGAATTATCGCCCCTTTGGCAAATGGTTTCTTGGCAAGCTGTAACGCTAGCCCCAGTCAACCAATTGAAGCAGAACACTTTACGACTTGCAAAATTCTTTCAAGAATCTTGAAGCCACTGCCGCAGGGTGAAAACGCCCGCGCGCGCCGGCACTGCTGGCTTTCCTGCGCGGCCTCTACAACTTGCGCAGTCGCTACAATTCTACGCCGCGAGCCGCCGTCAGGGCGCCGCCAGCGCCCACACGTGCACCAGTCCGGCGATATCGGTCGCGGCGACCGTCTGCTGGTCGGGACTGATCGCCAGGGCGGAGAGCCAGTCCTTGAACTGCCCGCCGCGGGGAGTGCCGAGAGCGGCGACTTCCTTGCCGTCTTCGACCTGGCAGATGCGCAAGGTCGTGTCGCGGCCGGTGGAGAGAATGTACTTGCCGTCGGCCGAGAACTTGCAGTCGGTTGCGCCGTACTGATGGCCGGACACCTCGCGGACCAGCTTGCCGGTAGCGATTTCCACGAGCTGCACTTTGCCGGTATCGGTTTCGCCCCCCTGACCGAGGGCGACGAGCGTCCCGTCGGGCGAGATGTCCGCGCAGATCAGGCCGTTGGCAAAAAATCTCCGCCAGATCTGGGCCGAGCCGTAGGATGTTTCCTCGAGTTTGTATTTTGGGAACATCGTCTGCATGATGTCGAGATTTTCATTGCCGCTGGTCGCGTCGATCACGCGCAAGGCCGCCGCCGGAATGTCGAAGTCGTCTCGCTTGTAGCGATACTCGCTGATCACTGCCGTCTGCCCGTCGGCAGATAGTGCCGCGGCGACGATCCAGTTCCAGGGGCGGCCGCTGAAGCGGGTGACCTCCTTCCGCTCCGCCAGGTCCCAGACGATCGCGCGCGAGGCTACGTCGCCGCTGATCAGCCGCCGGCAGTCGGCACTCGCGCCGAGGGAGAGAATCCAATCGTCGTGCCCAGCCTGCGTATGCGCAGGCGAGAGCGTCTCTACCGGGACCCCCGGCGCTGTGAGAATGTCGTCCTTCTTCTCGCGCTTGGCCTGGCTCTTGCGACGGTCGATGTCGAGGATCGCATCGGCCGTACCGGTCGGTGTTGCATCCGGTTCCCAGAGGCGGATCGTGTGGTCGAGGCTGGCGGAGACGAGCGTCTTGCCGTCGGGCGTGGCGATCAAGCGAGTCACGCCGTTGGTATGGCCATCCAGGCGGCGTGACGGCGATTGGTCCGGCGCTTTGCGGTCGCTGTTCTTAGCCGGCTCGAAGGCCGGGGGCATTTCCGGCAGGTTCCAGACGTACATCTGCCCGTCCTGATTAGCCGCGGCCAGTTTGCGCCCCGAGCCGAGGAAGGCGACTGCCATCGGCCAGGCGCCTTCGAAGGTCAGTTGCCAGAGGAGCTTGGGGTTGTTGATGTTCATGCAATTCGTCCACATTCCCGATTCGTACTAACCCGAAGCGCCAGCGAGGGATGGCTGCGTCCCCCCCCTCGCTTGCGCTTCGGGTTAGTATCATGCCAGCATCTCACCCACCACCTTCGACCCGAACGGCGCCAGCGGCACCGGCCGCACGCCGGCATAGTTTTCGGTCTTCGGGTCAATGGAAAGCGCCTGGTAGATCGTGGCGAAAAGGTCCCCTTCGGTGACCGGGTTGTCCTTCACTTCTACGCCGTCCTCGTCGCTGGCACCGTAGACGAGGCCGCCTTTCACGCCGCAGCCGGCGAGCGCCGCCGTCCAGCAGCGGACGTAGTGATCGCGGCCGGCCCGGTTGTTGATGTTCGGCGTGCGGCCGATCTCGCCGGCCCAGATGATCAGCGTCTTGTCGAACAGGCCGCGATCCTTGAGGTCGGCAATCAGCCCGGCCCAGGCGTGCTCCATCGGCGGCACCAGCCCCTTGTGCCACGCAAAGTTGTCGGCATGCGAGTCGTAGCTGCTTTGGCCCACCTCGACGAACGGAACTCCCGCCTCGACCAGCCGCCGGGCTAGTAAACAGCGGCGGCCAAAGACGCTGTCGCCGTACAGCTCGCGATACTTCTCCCACTCGTCGTCGATCTTGAATGCTGAGCGCGCATTTTGCAGGCGGCGGGCCGCTTCGTACGCCTCGCGGTGCATGCGGGCCACTTCCGACTTCCGCTCCGCGGCAAACCGATCTTCGATGAAGGATCGCAGCTCATGCCGCTTGAGCTCGCGGGCCGGGTCCATCCCCGAGGCCGAGAACGGCGGCAGGTTCCCTTCGGCCCCGATCTCGAACGACTGGTACTTTGGCCCGAGGAACCCCGCGCCGGCATTGCCGTGGCCAAAGATCTTGATGAAGTTGGGCAGGTCGCTCCCTTCGCGCCCCTGATACTTGGCGACGATCGCCCCGACCTCCGGAAAGCGGACGTTGGCCGCAGGCTGATAGCCCGTGTGCATCAGGTAAATGCCGCCGGGATGATCGACCTCGCTGGTCTTCATCGAGCGGATGACGGCAATCTGGTCCATCTTCTGGGCCATCTTGGGCATCAGCTCGCAGACCTGCGTGCCGGGGACGTTCGACGAGATCGGCCGGAAGAGGCCGCCGGTCGGCCGGCCGGGCTTCATGTCGAAGGTCTCGAACTGGCTCGCCCCGCCGTTCATGAACAGGTAGATGCAGTGCTTGTTCTGCTTCTTGACCTCGTCGGCCAATGCGGTCTGCGTGAGCCCGCCCCAATTCATCACCACGCCGCCAGCAGCCGTGCCGAGGAGTCCCTTGAGCAGTGCGCGGCGGGAGAGGTGGTCGCGAGTGTTCATGTCGGTCGCTCCTAACAATCTCATTCTGAACATGCGCGAGCCGATCTGGGATTGATCGTTTCGGGATGCACTACAAGTGAGTACGGAAAGTCCGCCGTCACAAGGCAATATTCCAAGGCGGACGCGAATGACAACCACTCTTGTCGTTCGCCCGGAACGAGCGCGCAAAAATTGTGGTCTGCATGTCCGATGCTAGCGAATTCCGCCACTTCGCTGGAACCAAAAATCCCGTGCGCTTCGCTATAGAACGCGATCTGGTCAACAGCTCTGGTTTTCAGCAGCATCATGATTAGTTGGCGAAGCTCGCCCAGCCGATCACCGACCTGGATCGTCCCAGACACGTTATACGGTTGACGCCATTCCATGTCGCAGCGGCCTAGTGGTTAGGCCTAAACTCACGTTCTCCCACGCCATCGAATCCTGAGCCGGTTTCAGCCGGCTTGCTCACGTTAGGCCCCGGCTTTGGCCGGGGTTAGCGTACCAAAAAATCATTCTCCTCAGCCGGCTTTAGCCGGCTTCTCAAAACAACGCTGAAGCGCGGACACAACCCGGCTTAACCCGGCTGACATCCAATCATTATGGGTCCACGATACTCTCAAATGTGAATCTCTCTGGTGCACGAATCGGAATGCTCCACTCGTAGCGCATCGGATACCCGCCCGACACGGCGTGAATCACATCGTTATCCATTTCGAGTTCGACAAATGGCTCGGAGGTCGAAAGGTGAAGTAGCCAAAGTAACTGGCCTGTCGAAGCGGTAACGACGGCCACAAATCCCTCGCCCTCCCACGACGTCTCGCCGGCGTGAACGCTCAAATCTTCCCTTTCGTGACGAGAAACTACAGTCTCGACCAGCTCACACCAGGCGTCGGGAGACGAGGCGATGAAGTCCGCAATTGGGCACCGTTCTCCAACGGTGTAGCCGTTGTCCATCCCGCCTTCGAGCGGTAAGCAGTCATCACTGCCGAAGAAGATGCCATCTTCAGTGCGGCTCTGCTCCCTCTGCCACTTAGTCTGGATAATTCCCATGCTCGTAACTAATGGTTAAACCGAAACTCACTGCACGTCATCAGCGCCCATATCGCATCCCGCCAGCGTTCTTCGGGTTGTTTCTCGTCCGTCAGCAACTCGGTCAGCTTCGTCCGCTCATCGGTTGACGGCGGGCGGCTGAGCATCTGCAAAAACAGACGGTCGATTCGCGATTCTAGCGGCGTGTCATTTTTCATGAGCGTTTCGAGCAGGCTACCCGGGCCGCTGACTATCAGGCTCCCCAGAGGGCCGTTGTTCATGTAGAGGTGCTCGGCCACGCCCCCCTGAAAATCACCGGTGCCGTTGTTGGGCTGGCCGAAAAACCTGAGCATGTAGCCGTCGAGCGGGCGGAAGCGGCCTTCTCTCTTCTTCTCTTCCTTGGCGGCTTCGACGACCGCGTAGCCCGTCGCCACTCGCCAGCTCTCGACCAGCTCCTCCGCCGACAGGGGCCGCGTGCGGGCGTGCTGGAACCAGAGCGGCAGCGGCTCACCTACTTCGCTGGCAGAGGAAAGTTGATAGGTGCGGCTGTTTACTAGCTCCCGGGTATACGCTTTGAGATCGAACTTGTGCTCTACCAGCCATTTCGTAATCGCCTCAAGCAGCGCAGGATGGCTCGGCTCGTTGGACGGGCTCATGTTATCGATCGGATGCACGATCCCTCGCCCCAGGTACTGGGCCCAGATGCGATTGGCGATGGCCCGCGCGAAGTACGGGTTGTCCGCCTTGGTGATCCACTCGGCAAGCTGGTCCTTCCGGGAAAAGACCGGCGGCACTGGCGGGTCCTTGCCTTTGCGCTCCGGCTCCTTGAATCCCTCCGGCAGCGGCGGCTCGGCCAGTTCCTCGCCGAGCAAAAACTTGGCCTTCACCGGATCCCCCTTCTTTCCCGGCTGCTGATTCTTGGCCGGGCCGGTGAAGAGGACGTCCCCCGTGCTCTTCTCGCCGATCGCCATTGCCGGCAGCTTGTCCTTCTCCCCTAGATCGACGACTTGCAGCCGGGCGAAGAATGCCGCCATGCCGTAGAAGTCGAGCTGCGTCCATTCCTCGAACGGGTGGTCGTGGCAGCGGGCACACTGAAGCTGCACGCCGAGGAACGTCTGCGTAACGACCTCGTTCAAGTCCTCCGGCTGGTTGCGGTACTGGGCATAGTAGAGCGGCGGACCCTGCTCGGCCGAATTCCCCTCCGCCTTGAGGAGGTCGCGGACCCACTCGTCGTACGGCCGGTTGGCGGCAAACTGCTCGCGGAGCCAGCGCTGAATACCGTCGCGGCGGTTGGTGTTGTACCCCGGCGGATTGCGGCCGAAGAGGATCAGGTCCCACTGGTCGGCCTGATGCTGGGCGTACCGCGGATCGTCGAGCAGCCGGTCGATCAGCTTCTGCCGCTTGTCGCCGCTTGTGTCGGCCAGGAAAGCGGCCGTCTCATCGTAGGTGGGGATCACGCCCACGAGGTCGAGCGAAACCCGCCGCAGAAACTCGGCATCGCCGGCCGGCGGCGCCGGCGTGATCTTCTCCCGCTCCCAGGCGGCAGATACTTCGCGGTCAATGACGTCGTGCAGTGCCCCGTCGTCGGCCGGCAGCGATCGCGATGGGATTGCGATTAGCGCCGCACTCGCGGCGAAGATAAGCGCTACTCGCCGGCTGGCGATCCACAGGTGCCTGGTTTGAGTCTGCTTCATTGGCGCTCTCGCTTGCTTGCCTGCCAGTCAACAGACCATTATGACCCTAAGGGCAAACCATGTAACAGCACTGATGCGTATTTCTCGTGACCGGCGTCAAAATGCCGCTCTGCGCTGCGGAAGTTAGGGGGCAGGGCGCTCGTTCCGTCGGATTGCTTGCACTGTCTGCTGGGCGCGGTACTCAATGATTTTCGTCCCCACTCGATCGTTGTTTTGGCCGGGGCCAGCTCGACGCCGTTGATGCGAAAATTGCCCGCCTTGATCCGCTGCTCCATGCGGACCGTCCGCGGATCGATGGCACGATGTGGGCCACGACGGCCCTCTCCAGCTTGCGGGCGATCGCCTTGGTCGTGCGCGGAGGACGTAGTTGTGCTTTCCCAGGACGATGTACGGCCCGTTCTGCTCGATGCCGCCGGTGGCGACGATGACCGTATCGACCCCGCCGCGCAGGGCGTCGCGGATCTCCATCCAGGTGAGATCCTCCAGGAAGACCGAATCAACCGCCTCGATCGGCCGCTTGGAATTCGGATCGGGAGCCGCTGTCGGGGAGGGCGGCAGTCAGCACGCAGACCGCGGGGAACACGAGCACCAACGTGCGCAGGATCATGGTTTGCTCTCCAGGCGAACCTTGTCGGGACCGATTGCGGTGACCAGGTCGGGAAGATCGTAAGCGGTCAGCGCCCCGTGAACCGTCGTCGTGAGCAATCCGGCTGGTGCCTTTTGGCTGACGACGCTCGACCAGCTTTCCGGCGTACCGCGGAGCGTCACCGAAGCGAACAGATTTGGCTCCAGCGCTGCCGCGTGCAGGGCCGCAATGCCCGAGTTTCCGACAGCGACCAGATGCACCTTCCGCGGCTGCTTCGTCTCGTAATTGGCCACGAACCGGCCGGTGATCAGCACGTCCTCTGCGTGCATGCCGGCCAGCGGCTTGCCGAGCAGATAGGCCAGATAGAAGCTCTTCCAGTCGCCGAGCAGGGCATCGGGCTTGCCCGATGCCGTTTCTCCCTGGCCGCGGAGATCGACGGAGACGACGACATACCCCTCGTCAACCAGCTTTTCGATCGCGCCGCCGACTGCGCCGTCGGCCGCCTTGCCGCCGTCGTGCAGATAGACGTACGCCTCTTCCTGCGGCTCCTTGGGATGGAAGGTCAATGCCGGCAGCGGCACTCCCGCGTCGCCGTGCAGCACTAGCTTGTCGATGTGATAATCCTCGCGTGTGACTTTTCCGGCTTTCTCGCGCTTCGCTTCCGGGATCTCCGCCAGCGGACGAATGCCGGCGATTTTTCGCACGGATGCCAGGGCCTCGGCTTTGTTCTTGGCCCACAGTTCCTTCCGCCCGGCTGCCAACCGCTGTTCTTCGGCAGCATTCAGATCGAATACCGACTGCTCGCCCGGCAGGAGCAGAACCTGGCCTTGCTCCAAACACACGAGCTCGCTTTCAGGACGGACCGAAAACTCCTCGACCTTCACCGGCTCGTCCTTGTTCAGCAGCCAGCGGCGCATGAACTGGGTGATCGCCGCCAGGTTGGTCGGCTGCACGCCATGGTCGCCCGCGACTTCCACCAGATCGATTCGCTCCGGCAATCCAAACAGGCCGTAGATGCGCTTCGACTGGCGATAGTTGATCCAAGTGCCATCCACGCCGAAGAAGTCGCTCGTGGTGGCGCTGATGATCGTCGGCTTTGGCGCACGCATCAGGATGTAGTCGGGCTGGTCCATGCCGCGGGCGATCTGCCCAAAAATGTTCTGCTCCGCATCCTGCGGCCCGATCGTTTCGATCAGCTTCCCAAACGTCGTCAGGTAGCACGCCGGGGCGGCACAAGCCACGCGGTCATCGAGGGCCATCACGTAGCTGGTCAGCGTGCCGCCGCCGGAGCAACCGGTCATGCCGATCCGCTGGGGGTCGATGTCGTCGCGGCCGGTGAGGTAGTCAATCGCCCGCATTCCATCCCAAACGCGATAGCCGGCCGTGTTGCGGCCGACGAGGATCGACCCCACGCCGACGAGAAAGTGTTCGGTCGTCGTCCCGCTGAACTGCGGCCTGCCCTCGGCATCGAGAATCTGCGATCGTTCCCCCTGACCGATGGGGTCGTAGCACAGGGCGGCCAAACCGTGTTTGGCGAGGCTGATGCCGAACCGCTGGTTGTACGCGGCAGTCTTGGCCGTGCGGCTATGACCGCTGGAGACGATCACGCCGGGATGCGGGCCGGGACCGTCGGGCAGGTACAAGTTGGCCGTGACGTGATGGTGCGGCCGGCTTTCGAAAATCACCTTCTCGATCGTATAGCCGTCGCCGGGCAGCTTGCCCACGACGCGCGAATTCAGCGGCGTCCGCTCGGGAAAGCCGCCAAGCTGCTGGGTGAAGAATTTGCGGAGGGACTTCTGCCGCTGCTGCACCTGCTCAGCCGTCTTGAGCTGCTGCCACGCCTCGTCGCGCTTCGCCAGGGCGGCATACGTTTCCTGTTGGAGGTGAAAGTAAAGGTCCGTCTTGGCGGGGGCCGCGCCGGGTTGCGGTTTGAGGCAGGTGAGATCTTCCTCCGGCGCAGCGGCGCAGAGGGTCACGATCAGCAGGCAGGAATGGAGCATGGCGGGGGTCCTCGGTCGGGTGGGCACGGGCGAACGCGTGTCAATCTAGGCGTCAGAAGCGGAGGATGCAAACGGCCTTCGCCAGAAGGGGGTGTCTGTCGTGTTTGCACGCAGAAGCGCGATGGCGCAGAGGGGCTGGGGAGTATGATGACTGTTCCCTGATGGCCCGCTGAGCCACAGTTCCGCACATTTCACCGCCCGCCAATGGCGAGTCCCATCCACAATCGCGAACCTTCTCCGTGGCGATTCTCGCTGCGTGGACTCATGCTCTTGGTCGCGTTGATCCTGACGCTCGTGTGGATCCTCAGTTGGCAATGGGATCCGGACGAACGCATCGTCGCGGCTGTGTGGTTATTATCCGCGCCCTTCTGTGTCGTTGCGGGATGGCAGGGCCGGCGTCGTGGCTATGTCGCTGCCGCGGCGATCGGCGGCGTTATTCCGGTCACCGTCTATATGATCTCGCACTACCTGCGTATCCTCGGACTTGGGGCGTGGCCGGAGCCGCTGATGCTGCTCACGCTGTTGTCGATTTCAGCAGCCGGCGCAATTGGGGCGGTGTTGCTGACGACCGCCATCAGGCAGATTCGTAGCCTAGGCCCGATTACTCGCCATCGGTTGATCGTGGCAGTGGTCGGCCTGATCGTTGCTGGAGTCGTTTGTCGAATTGCTTGGGTCGTATATCGAGACCGCACGAGTTGGAAGCCTGCGCTGACAATCGCCGAATTCAAGTCAGACCTGCCTAACCGCCCGTTCGCGCTTTCCGACGACGGTTCGGTGCTCGCAGTGGCGGCTTCCGGCGGTCCAAAAGGAAAGGCCCGTTTGCGCCTGTGGGACGTCGCGTCAGGCAAAGAACGGCAGTCGCTGGATTTGAACGGGGCCTTCGTGCAATCAATCTGCCTTGCTCCAGATGGCTCGCGAATTGCCGTAGTGCATGGAGCGAAGGAAGGGGTTTCCGTTTATGAGACAACGACGGGGAATCTGCTGAAGTCGCTGACGGCCGCGCCTAGCAATTTAAGGTCGGGCGACAACTGTTGTTTCTCCGGCGACGGCAGGGAGTTGGCGGCCCTCGAATACAACTACCGCGCGCAGGTCTACACCGTGAAAATGTGGGCTACTGACACCTGGGAGTCCCTCGGCGAGCATCGAGTCGAGGGTGACCTTGTCCGTCTGTTCGCGGCGGGGGATGGATTAGCCCTTTTGATTGGTGACGGACGGGCCAGGCTACTGGACGCCCAGTCGCTCAAACCGCTCATTCCCCATGCGATCGATTTCGATACCGTGGGGCAGCCTACCATGTCTCGCGATGGAATGACGGTCGGCAGCGGGCACAGTCTGGTGGACACCCAATCCGGCAAGGTCACCCGACTAACGGGACCGGTCTACTGCCTGGCAAGCGGCGGTCGACGGTTCGTGGCCCGCCGTTGCGACATGGACGCGTATCGGCCTAGGGCCCTGGACTGGCGGCGTGGCCTGCCGTTTGTGCGTCATTGGTGGGCGTACCGCACTGCCGGGAGTCAGGTAGTGCTGGTGGACGCCTATTCCGGCAAAGAGATTTGCGTCTCGCCGGCTAACCCAGGAGGAGTAGTCGGTCAGATTCGCTGTTCGGGCGACGGAAAGATGGTCGCGGCACAGAATTGGAACGGTGAGTCCTTTAGTGTCTGGCGAGTTCCAGATTAGGGTGCCATCAGCCACGCTCTTGACCTGCGTGGAACAACTGATGTAGTTCAAGGGCTCGTTCCGGCCCCCCTGGCAATCTGATTCTCCCGCCAGGCATCGAGATAAGTGCGAATGCCGCGGGCGGTGTGCGGCGCGGCGGCTTTGAGTGCGGCTTGCGATTCGTCCGACAGGAGCGAGCCGCACGGCTGCTGCCAGAGATGTGCCGCCTGGGCGGCGACCGCCTCGTCGTAGTTGGCCAGCGACTTGATCAGTGCCGGCAAGTCGCCGCCGCTGGCCGCCACTAGTCGCTGAGCATAGTCGTAGGCCGGCGTCTTACGGCCATCGCCGTCGGCATCGAGCCAGATGGCGCCGCTGGCGCCGATCACGAGCGGCTTCCAGTCGGGGCTCATGGGCTGGTACGGCTTGGCCGTTTTCCAGTAGAGGCCCTTGATTCCCGGCCCTTGCGCAATGGCGACCAGGTGAACGTCGTGCTGGAAGCGAGGAATCTGCCAGCCGCCGGTCCACAGCACGCCGTCGGCAATCGTGGACTTCGTGCCGTCATTGACAATGGCCGACTCGCGGATCGGCTGGCCGTTGGCATAGAGCGTCACCTTTTCGGCGGTGACCCAGTGTGGGCCTAGGACTCGTACCGCCACATCAATCGTGTCGGCGATTGCCGGTGCCATTTCCCCCGGGCCAAATCGGCCATCCACCGTCAGTTCGGTGAGCAGGCCGTAGCTGACCATGACCCGCCCCTGGACAAAGTTATGGACCGCTTCGTCGATGCTGATTGCCGACGGATCGTCGTCGCGGGCACGGATGTACGTCCGCCCCTGGCCGACGAAATGCCGGCCGACGTCGTGCGAATCACTCGCGCCGACGGGAGTCAGCGAGAGACCCCGGTTGAGCATCGCCATCCAGTCGCGAAAGAGTTGCAGCGGGTCGCTCTGCACCGCGCCGCTGTTGATCACCTCCATCGCGTTGGCCCGCAGTTGCCATCCCTCGAGGTTTTCACCGACGACCGCATTGTGCAGCTTCGGCCCGAACGGCCGCACGCCGGAGTGCAGGTCGCGGGCGTGATTGAGGATGACGACTTTCACGTCTGGCGTGCGATAGATGTTGTCGAAGATCGTTTTCCAGTCGGTCGGCCGGTGATTGGGGACCGCCGCGCCGGCACGCACGGGAAACACATTGAAGTGGCCGACGCTCGTGGTCACTTCATTGCCGATGACCGGGGTGAAGTACTGCCGCACGTCCATCTGTCGAGCGAGCGGCCCATGATCGACGTGGACGTTGTGGTCGGTGGCGATGGGCAGCTCGATCCCCTCGCCGGCCAGCGTGATCATCCGCTCCGCCGCCGTCGCGTCGCCATGACCGGAGTGGGTGAGCGTGTGGACGTGCGTGTCGCACGCAACCCAGCCCTCCGTGGGCACTTCCCGGCGGATTCTCAATTGACGCTGCACGGTTCGCCTTGGTTCGACTTCGATCTCCTGCCGATCGAGAGAGTATTCAAACCCGCGGCCGGCATAAACCGTGTACTTTCCCGCCGGCAAGCCAAACCGGGCCTGGCCGCTCGCCGTGTAAACAATGCCCGGCCGCACGGCCAGTTGATT
>DATKDU010000395.1:0-36501 GCA_035512595.1 Pirellulaceae bacterium | reverse complement strand
GCCACGGACAATTTGGGAAACCCGTTCTTCAAGGTGTCGGCCGACGTTTTGGAAAGCGATATCGGTTCGATTGGCTTGGGCGCGGGAGAGGTCGGCTTTACGATCATCCTGCCGGGTGAAACCGCCAACATCTTTACCCTGTCGAACCAGCCGATCAGTTCTCAACTGACGGGCGACATGCGCGCCGACGAGGGCTGGGGTGGCGGGGGAGGGGGTGGCGGCCTGCAAACGTTCGGCCTGCACGGGGAAGATGGCGTCAATGGCGGCCCAGTCGCCGGGACTGCCGAGGGGGGCGCGGGGGGCCAAGGTGGAACCGACGACCTGATCGACCTTGACGGCGACATGATTCCCGAAACGGAGGTGGGTGGTGGCGGCAGAGGGGGCGACGGAGGCCGCGGCGGAGCCTATAACGAGCACAAGGACGGCATTTTCCAGGGGGTCGTTGTCATCGAAGTGGAAGGGGAAGATTAGGGAAAGATGCCCCCTCGTTGGAGGGGCAGTTCTGCACCCCGGCGGGAGCGAACCGCCGGGGACCAATTCTCGCACGATAATCCAACTACGCCACCACTTCCCCAATCACCCGCCCCTCCGCAATCTTCAGCGGCCGGCCCAGCGGCGAGATGTTTTCGGTGGCCGGATCGATTCCGGCACATCGCAACGCCTGGGATCTGCCCAAGGGGCATTTGCACGCGGGGGAGCGAAATTGAGTGCGCCCTTCGCGAGCTGACACGCCGGCTATCAGTGGTTTGCCTGGAACCCGCCGCACCGCATCCAGGAGCAGACCATCGTTCCTCTGCTGGCGGCAGTTGGAGGCCGCAAACGCAGCTTGACTTTTGGGTCAAAAAGTCGGAAAATGGTCGTGCAACCCTGAGACCGCCGTCAAGTTACGCGAACCGTCGTGGCAAAACGAAATTGGAAAACACGATTTTCGGCGGCGAAATCGGGAGCGTCGCTGCTTGTACTGTTCATTCCGAGCGTTGACCGCGACGGCGAGCCGGTTGATCAACATTACTGGGTGGGCCGCGCCTTGGAATCGCTGGGAACCTGGTTCGGAGGCGCGACGGCATTTCCGCAAGCCCGCGGCGTGTGGCGAGACGATTCGTGGGGAGGCCGTCTGGTCTTCGACGAGCCAGTCGTAATCCAGTGCTACACTTCGGAGGCATCGATGGTGGATCGCGTCGATGACCTGCGAGAACTGCTCCTGGAAATGGGACGGCAGACGCGCCAGGGTGCAGTAGGACTTGTTATCGATCGGGAGTATTTGGAGATATCCATCACCGCGACAAAGTAGAGTGTTGCATGGCGAAAAACGTGCAGAAGATCGCTGAAGGGCTGGGAGCCAAGATTGTCGGCAAGGTTCCGCACGCGGGCGGCGGCGCCTTTGGTGCGGCTCGGCTTGCTGAGATTATGAAGCGGCGATTGGTGCCATCGGCCGGAAAGCGGTCCGGCAGACCTGCCAATCCCGCCTGGGACCAGCGCCCCAAAGTCCCCATGAGCATAAAGACGCTCCGTCGATTGCAAAAGCTGGCCCAGCAAGCCAGCACAAAGGACCGCAAAGTGACAGCAATGCAAGTCGCCGCGCAACTTCTCGAAGAATCGGTCTTTCGATTTCCCGCAGCGGTCGTCAATTCGTCACGCTGACTGCTCACGCCTCGGGTTTCGGCTTTGCCGGCTGCTCTTCAGGAACCGGCACCGGCGTTGTCCGCCGCAGCTCGTAGGAGAAGGCCCCCAAAAGCGCCCCTCGCTGAACGCTGTGACACTCCAAACAGGTCTTTCCGGCCCGCAGCGAGCCCAGCATGCGGATCGTGTTGGCCGAGTAGCGGACGACCAGATCCTCGTCCGTCCGCAACTTGGAGAGCGCTTCGCGCTCAAATTCATTGAGCGGCCGCGTAGGGACGTTGGCTAGCCTTTCCATATTGGGCAATTCGTCGGACAGATAGACGGCCGGTTGAGGGGATTTGAGGAGGCTGACCAGTTCCAGCCGATCCAGTTGCCAAGCCTCCGATTCCGTCGTGGAGCCGCCGAGCGAGGGCAAGTGCATCAACTGGTGGCTTACAAATCCACTGGCCTCACGACCACGCACATAGCCAAAGCGGTCCGGATTCAGGAAGTCCTTCCGCGCTCTATCTGCCGAGTCTTCCAAATCAAGCGGCTGCGGAAAGGCGAACGGAGCGTCAGGCGCAATTTCGGCTTCGAGCGGCAAGGGCTGCTCGCTCTTCACCGCCGCCGCCAGCGGGAGCGACTTCGGTGTTCCCTCCGGCGGAACGTATTTTTCCCAAAGCTCAAGGTTCTGCTCGTTGACGCGGCGCGTGCGCACCAAGCCAAAACCGGGCGCGGCAATAAAACGCTCGTATTGAGCATCGTGCAGGCGCTCCAACATGTAGCGCCGCGAAGTGTTGCTGTCCTTTTCCAGCTTCGCCAGACGCTTCTCAACCGGTTCCGCCAGTTGAATGAACGTTTTCTCGGCGGATTCGCCGCGATTCCTAGCGTCCTCGTATGCCAACCGATCCGTCAGCGGAACGAATGGGTACTGCGCACGGAGGCGGTGAAGGTCCCAAACCCGTCCGCGCCGCGCCACATGCGACAACCCAATCGACAAGACTAAGGCCAACCAAACCGCGGCAATCAGGGAGCGATGACGTAACGAAAATACCAGGCAAATGATTGCCACTACCAGGCTAAATAGCCCCTGAAGCGCCACCTGGGGATGCACGCACGCCAAAACGACCACGACAGCCAGCGCCAGGACCAAGTCCGCCGCCGTCACGGCACGCTGGCCGCGGTAGGCACGCACTACCAAGGCGATCGTCACTGCGGCGGCAATTCCCGCCCCAATCAAGGTCGTGGGGACATCGATGGCAGTCATGACGCTTGTCTCCCCAGCAGATCTGTGCTACGCCACCACCTCCCCAATCACCGTCCCCTCCGCAATCTTCAGCGGCCGGCCTAGCGGCGAGATGTTTTCGGTGGTCGGATCGACGCCGGCGGCGGCACAGAAGGTGGCCAGCACGTCTCCGACGTCCACTTTGCCGTCGGTGACCTCTTCGCCCGAGTCGCTTGTCTTGCCGTAGGCCTGGCCCCCTTTGATGCCGCCGCCGGCCAGGACGCAGGTCCAGGCGGCGGGGAAGTGGTCGCGGCCCGCACTGGGGTTGATCTTCGGCGTGCGGCCAAATTCCCCCATCCAGAGGATCGTCGTCGATTCGAGCAGCCCCCGCTCGGAAAGCTCCTGCATCAGCGTTCCCCAGCCATTGTCGAGTTCCGCCGACAAGTTTTTGACCGCCGGGAAATTCTGCTGATGCGTGTCCCAGCCGGGAGTGCCGTCGGTGAACGAGCCGAGCGTCACCTCGACGAACGACACTCCTTGCTCGATCAGCCGCCGCGCCATCAGGCACCCCTGGCCGAAGCGGCCCTTGCCATACGCGTCGCGCACCTTCTCCGGCTCCTGCGACAGATCGAACGCCTTGGCCGCGTCGCTGTCCATCAGCTTGAGCGCCTTCTCGTACACCGTCTGGTGCGCGATCGGCGAGGCCAGCCTGTGCGTCGAAACGAACCGGTCCTGCAACACCTTCCACAGTTTCAGCCGCGCTTTGACCTGGTCGGCATCGACCCCTGTCGGCGGCGAAAGATCATCCACCCGTAGCTCGGCATACGTCCCGGCCGCTCCCGGCATCGGCGCCTGGAACGTGTCGGTTGCCCCGACCGTCAGCGGGGCAAATCGCGGCCCCAGGAAGCCGGGACCAAATGCCGCCTGGTTAAACGCCCTGTAGGGGGCAATCGCCACATTCTGCGGCACGGCGTCTTCCTCGCGGCCGAGGGCCTTCGACAGCGACGAGCCGATTCCCGGATAAGCGATCGGCCCGGCGGGCCGCTGCCCGGTCCGCATCAGGTAAGTGCCGCGGCCGTGGTCCCCTTCCTTGGTGCTCAGGCTGCGGATGATGGCCAGCTTGTCGGCCTGGGCGGCGAGCTTGGGCAGGTGCTCGCTGAACTTGAGCCCCGGCACCTTCGTCTCGACTTCCTTGAACTCGCCGCTGTTGACGTGCCCCGGCTTCATGTCAAAGGTGTCGGTCTGCGTCGGCCCCCCGGCCATCCACAAGAGGATGCAGCGGCGGCGGCGCTTGGGATCGGCGGCAATTTCGTCCGCCAGTGCCGGAAACCAGCCGCTGGCGCTGAATCCCAAGAGCCCCAGCGAGGCCGCTTTCAGAACGTCGCGCCGAGACCAGCCGTGGCAAAGGGGAGCGGACATGGGAGGGTTCCTGTGAAGGGGCGCAAGACCGAGCGGCAACCGATGGCCGCCTAAACAAGACGTTTGGATGCCCGTCATTTTCCGCCAGCGGGGCGGGGAAAGCAAGCGAAATGGCGGCCGGCGCCAGGAGTCGGGAGCCAGGAGCCAGGAGTCGGGAGCGGGAAAGAGGTATGAGAGCCCGCTCATTCCCTCCGCCGCATGACGTACGCGACCACGACGATAATTACTGAGCCCGCAATCATGGCCACTGCCATCCGCCAGACATGCTGCGTGGGAGTGGTGCCGATCAGCCCTGCGACCATCCCCACGAGAAGACCGGATCCCGCGCCGAGCACCAGCCCCGTGCTCCAGCGGTGCGACAGCATCCCCAGAATGGCCCCCAGCACCAGCCCAACCACCCCGCCGGCAATCACGGCGCCGATCGCCGCCGTCACGTTGGCTCCCTCCCGGCCCAACTCGCGAATCTGGGGGGTCACCGCCACGGTGAGCACCGCCCCCACCGTCACCAGCACGAACAGTGCGCCGATCGGATAACCCCGCGGCTCGGAATTCGGATTCGTCGGCAATGATGCCATGCAGTCGCTTAGTAATCTGACGGCGGGAGTTTGCCATCGGCCCGGTGGCCAAGCTGGCTTAACACGGCCGGCGCCACGGACTGATTGATAAATCGGACGCTACCGTCGCCGAAGGCAAACTGGGCGCCTTGAGGATGCTCGGCCGCGAAACCGCCGACGTACTGCGGATTGCCAAGTCCGATGACCGGCGCTCCCGCCGCCGGTGCGCCGCCCCCAGCGTCCTCTTCCTTCGTCGCACCGGAATCGAGCTCTGGAATGAACAACGGATCGCGCGACTGCGGAGCGTTTTGGCCGTCGTACGGAGTCCCATTGGATTGCGGCAATCCTGTGCGATAGGTGAGTGCGTTGATCGGCGTCCCCATATTCCGCAGCGTTCCGCGCGTCCCCGACATCCACTCCATGTCCCACGGATCGTTGAGCTTTTCCCCGAGGAAAACGGTGTGCGACGAGCCGTCTTTCACGTCGTGGTATGAAATCCGGCTGTTGAGGAAGAACACGCCATTGTTCGTCACGTCGATTGGCGCTTCGACGTCATGGTGGCAGGCGGCATAACTGGACATCGGGCCGCCGGCGCCGGTCGTGGTCGGGCACCACAAGATTTTGATCGCGTGATTGCGCGGTGGGGCGTTCTTAGCGTGATAGACGCTCTGCTGACGGTCGATGACGTTGTAGGCGTTCCCCTCTTCAATGTAGGGAAGGACCTGCACGATCCAACTGTGATGGTAGCCCAAGCGGGCATTGAGGATCGGGCCTTGGGCGTCGATCGTTCCGGGTGGATAAACGCCGTGCGCCATTTCATATTGATTGACGCCCACGATGAGCTGCGCCAAATGGTTGCCGCACATGCCGCGCCGCGCTGCTTCGCGGGCGAATTGCACGGCCGGCAACAGGAGTGCGACCAGAACTCCGATGATGGCGATCACGACCAGCAGCTCCACGAGGGTAAACCCCTGCGGCCTGGGCAAGCGAGGACGAACGGCGTTCATGGAGTGGCTCCGCTGGAGGTGAGAAGAATATCTTGCTGCCGCGTGTGCAGGACGCGGTGCTGGGGATCGTCGGGAAAGGTTGCCGAAATGCGAATCTGGCGACGCCACGCATCGGTGGGGTCCTTGAGGACAACGATCTCTACGCGTCCGACGGCGGGATGGCCGTCCGGGGAGACATCTACGATGTTCGGCTGCCACGTCTCGCCTGCATATTCTGCGTCCAATTCAAGCTGCGCGGTGGCACGTAACAGCCCGCTGTCGGCCAGCCACAGCGATTGGAGGGACCAGTGGTGCTGCCGCGATTGGCGATGGGATCGGGCCAGCGAGCGCAGCAATTGGCCGCCGGTAAGTGATACCAACAAGAGCGCTGCCAGCGCCATGATCATGGCTGCTGCACGGCGACGCCGTTGCCATCGCGGCGGGTTCATGGGCTCCCCTCCCGGCGGTCAGCGAGCAGTTTCCGCGAGCCCAGCGCCGCCTCCACAATGGCAAAGTGCGCCGTCCCGCGGGTGCTTGCCGCGTCCCTGGCCGCCTCGATCGTCATTCGCACCAGGCGATTCTCGATACTCCATTGTATGCCGGAGTCTGAGGCTAACGTGAACGATTCGCGATGGCCTGTGAGTTCGCCGAAGAGCCTCGTACGCACGATGCGATGGCGATCCACGGAGTACACGATCACGTCTTGCTCACCCAAATTGAGGGTAAGCAACTGGTCTTCGGAAACATTCCCGTCCGTTGCCTCGTGAACGTCCTGCCGCAGCGCGAGTTCCAGCCGCGAAAGTGACCAGCGCTCGTTGAGGTCGGCCCGAAGACGCTGCTCGGCTCGCCACATGGCCGCCAGCAACGTAGTCACGATTGTCGCGACGATCCCCGACAGGCCGATGGCCACCATCGTCTCGAGCAAACTTGCGCCGCGTCGCTTCATCGCGCCACCTCATCGGGAAAACGCCAACAGGCCAGCGTCACCGGCGGGAGCCGCTCCCCGGCCGCATTCGTCCAGCTTAGCTCGATGCGAATCCGCCGACTGCGCAGCTCGCCGGACTCGTCGCTCACCGTCGCAGTCAACTTCGCGCCCGGCAAAACCGCCTGTGCCGCCGGCGACAGGGATGACGGCTCCAGTCGTTCCTTCGATAGCTCCGTCCACGGTACGATGGACGCCTGCTCCAGCCGATTCGCCACTTCCGCCAGCGCCACGCGCCGCTGCTCGTGGACGCGCTGCTGGTTTGCCGCTGCAAACAAGATCTGCGCGAGCAGCACGGTTGCGGCACTGACGACAGCCAGCGCCAGCACGGATTCCGTAAGCGAAAATCCGCGTCGATTCATCGGCTCAACCCCTCAATCAAGGCAATCAACGGCAAAAACAGGGGAATCACAATCAACGCCACGCACAAGCCAAACGACGCCATCACCAGCGGCCCGGCAATGTTCAGGCACCACTGCCAGCGTAGCACCTCGCGCCGCACGAGACTGTCGGCCACTTCCCGCATGGCCCAGGGAAGGTTGCCCGCCCGTTCGGCGGCCTTGAGAACCGCGACATCCACTCGGCCGATGAGGCCAGTCGCTCGCAGGCTGTCAGACCACGACGCGCCTCCGGCCACGCGGCTGGCGGCGCCCAGCATCCAGCGGCGCACCGATCGCAATGGATAGACGTGTCCGACGAGCTCCAGCGCCGCCAGCAGCGGCACGCCTCGCTGCACAGCCACGGCCAGGTTGCGGAGGACGATCGCGCCGTCGTAGCGACGAAACAGCCGATCGAGCAGCGGCAGACTCCGCGGGAGAATGCCTATGTAGAGAAGCGTCACGACGATCAAAACTACCGGAATGGCCCCATACATCAGTAACGTAATCGGTCCCAGATCGACCACCCACCGCGCCACTCGGATGAGCAGTATGGTTGGCATGGGCAGTGGAAGTTCAAATTCCTGGAACATGCGGTCAAAGATCGGGACGATCTTGAGAAAGACGAAGGTCACAATTCCTGTGCCCACGTTGAGGACGACGGCCAGATACCATAACCGGGGCGCTAGCGGGCGGATGGCCTCCTCCATCTCCCGCCCACTCCCCATTTCGCTGGCCAACGCCGGCCCAATTGCTCCCAGTGCGCAGCCGGTCCGTATCGCCACGTGCATCCCAGTTCCCAGCCACAGCGGCGCACGGACCACGGCGGCATCCAACGGCACTCCCGCATCCACCATCGTAGCGAGTGCTAACGCCCGAGAACGAGTGCCGCTGACTGTCTCCCCAGCATACGCACGCGCCATATCGGAAGTTGGGACGCCGCGCTGAGCGGCAACGGCGATCGCACCAACCAAAGCACGGTGTTCAGCGCGGCGGAGCCTGATCCACACCATCAGCCCCACAACGAGCACCCCGCCAAGCAACAGAAACACGATGGGCGTGGCGCCGCAAACCCCCACCACGGCGCCGATGATTGCCAACCAGATGCACAGCCACCCCAAGAGCGAAAGCTGAATCCGCATCGAACCGCGGCTTGCGTCCCTCTGACCACCGAAGAGAAGGCGCACCGCCGCCAGCAGCGCCACGCCGGGGATGGCCAGGAGAGTCAACAGCAGCGCTGACGACGTGTCGATCATGCCTCCCTCATTTCGACAGCCCTTCAATCATTTGCAACAGCGGCCCAAACAGCGATCCGAGAACGGTCAGCAGGATGAATCCGATCCCCAGGAACATCAGCGGCGGCACAACGATTGACACCAGATCGCACTGGGCAACGATCCGCCGCTCCAGCATCGCCGCTCCATCCCGAATCCCGCTCGCCAGTGAACCGCTGCGCTCGCTGGCGCGAAACAAGGTGGCCAGGGAGCGAGGCAACCGCCCATCGTCCTCCAAGCTGGCTGAGAAAGTCGCTCCAGCTTCAACGCGCTGCACCAGGTACGAGATCGCCCGCCCCACGTATGCGTCGCTGGCGCTCTGTCCAGTCAGTCGGAGCGCCTCTGGGAGCGGCATCTGATGCTCGATCAGGATGGCCAGCACGCGCAATGCTTCCGCCACGCCCGACCAGTGCCATAGTTTTCCAAGGATCGGCGTCTGGTTTACGCACCAGCACCAGACGACGCGGCCGCCAGCGAATCGCAACAATAAGAGCAGTATTGCGATGGCTGTCGCCCCGATGCCTATGATCGGAAGTGCGAATCGCCCAACCCACAGCACGACCGCGGTCTGTGTGGAAATCCGCAATTCAAATTCCCGAAACATCTGGTCGAATGCCGGCATTAGGCACCAGCCGATGAACGACAGCAAGAGAAGCGTCAAAACGATGCACACCGCAGGATAAGCCAGCGCGCTACTGAGCTGCCGCGAACGTGCCTGCGCCGCCAATTGATTTTCCGTCCACTCTGCCAGCACGGGACCCAATTGACCACTCCGTTCTGCGGCCGATAGCGTCGCCGCCAGCGCCGGTGAAACCACGCCGCGGCACTCCTTCAGCGCCGCGCTCAACGAGGCGCCGCGTTGAATGGTGTTGCCCAGCCTGGCGAGTCCCTTAGCCAGCCGCCGGGAACGCACTTCTCGCGAGGCCGCGAGCAGACCTTCCCCCAAAGGAAGCTGAGCATCTGCCAAGTGCGCCACAACGATGCCAACCGCCTCGGCATCCGCCGGCGAAACGCTTTCGTTGTGTGCGCGATCGGGGTCGTTCATGTCTCACATCACCCGGGTCGTGGCGTCAATCAATTGGTAGAGGATCAGCACGAATGGCCCAAAGTAGATTGCTGACATAAGCCCGACGGTGATGCCGCCGATGATGGCGGTCATCACCACCGGCACGAACGTCGTCAGCCATTGGCCGTGACGCTGGGCTTCGTTCTTGTAGGAGTCACCGAGCCGCCTGAGAACGTCGGGCAAGTGGACCGCCTGATTTCCGCTGCCGATGACCCACGCCAGAAACGGCGGAAAACCGGCAGCGAACGACGCTCGCTCGCCGCGCTCCAGCCGCTCGCTCATATCGCGGGCCGACGCGTTCAGCCGCCGGTCGCCGCTGGCGCTTCCCGCGAGGGCTACTGCCTGCGACAGTGGAACGCCATATTCGGTCAACAGCGCCAGCATGTCCGCCATCGACGCCAGCCGCGTACATTGCCGCATTCGCCACAGCCGCCACAGGACGCCGAAAGAGAACAGCGGATGCAGATCAACCCCGCGGGCGACTTGCCCCGAGCGCCACCACTGCCACGCCATCCACGCCAGAAAAACCAGCGGCAACAGTGGCGCCCACCACCAGGACTGTTCGCTGGCGGCCGCAACGGCATTCCAAAACGGCGCGGTCGCGGGATTGAGGCTGAGCATGGCGTCTCCCATCACCGGCGCTAGCTTCCCAATCCAGAACACCAGCAGCACGTACGCCGTCCCCAAGAGGAACAGCGGATAGAGCATCGCCAGTCCGATGGAGTGCTGCATCTGCGCCGTGCGCCGCGCCGTGTGCGAGATCCCCTCCAGTGCCGCCGGCAATCGGCCGACCTTCACGCCCGCTTGAATCACCGCGAGGTAGGCCGGCGGAAAGAGCTCCGGCGAGCGGGAAACCACTTGCTCCAGCGTCTCTCCCTGCTCGATTCGCCGGCCGACGTCGCTCGTCAGCCGACCGAGCCGCCCCGGCAAATCGCTCCCCAGGTCGAGCAATCCCTTCCCCAGCGGCACACCGGCGCGTGCCAGTGCCGCGATCTCGTCGTTGAGCGCGATGAAATCGTCGAGCGAGACGGAGTGCGGGACGAGGGTTGCGAATAGGGCCACGTGAATCTGTTCCCAATCGGTTTGTGGTCAACTCGCTCCCCGAGTCGCATGAGCACTCGCGGAGCGAGTGCTCTACAGGTGACGCCGATTTTATCGCTCGCTGGCTCCATTTGCACCCACGAAGCCGAGCACGCGGCGAATCTCGGCCGGATCGGTCGCCCCCGCTTCCACGGCGGCAATGCCGCGGGACAGGAGCGGCGTCATTCCGGCGGCAATTGCTAATCGAGCCAATTCCCGCGCATCGAGCCTGTCCAGTACGGCCGCACCCAGCTCCCCTTCCAGCGGCGGCAGCATCTCGGCCAGGACGAGCCGGCCAAGGTAACCGGTGCCGGTACATGCCTCGCAGCCGCGAGCCACATGCCAGGTCTTGACCGGCAGGCCGAGCCGCGATGCGTCGTCCATTACCTCAGCAGCCGCCACTCGCGGAGCGAGTGGACCACATTGGGGACACAGCCGCCGCACCAGCCGCTGACTGATCACGCCCGCCAGTCCGCTACGGAGCAGATACGGCTCGATCCCCATGTCTGTCAGTCGGCTGACCACCGTCGCACACGAGCCGGCGTGAAACGTGCTGAGCACGAGGTGACCCGTCAGTGCTGCCTGAAAGACGATCGCGGCCGTCTCGCGATCGCGAATTTCGCCGACCAGAATCACCTCCGGGTCCTGCCGCATCAGCGAACGCAGTCCTGTCGCCAGATCGAAGCCCGCCGCCACGTTCACCTGCGACTGCGAGACGCCGGTCAAGGCGACTTCGATGGGGTCTTCCAGCGAGACGATGCTCTTGCTGCCGCTTGAGCGGCGCACGAGATGCCTCAGGCACGCATAAGCCGTCGTCGTCTTGCCGCAGCCAGCCGGGCCGGTGACGGCGAGCGCCCCGCCCGTTTCCGCGAGCTGCCGCGTGAGTGCCGCGTGAATCTCCGCCGGGAATCCGAGGTCTTCGGGATACAGGAACTGTTGATGGGGCGCAAAGAGCCGCACGACGGCCCGCTCGCCGTGAAGCGTCGGAAACGTGCTGACTCGCATCTCAACCGCGGGACAGGTTTTCAACCTGTCCTGTTGTTCCTTGGACAGGTTGAAAACCTGTCCTACGCCGACGCGCCCCTCCTGCGGCACATCGGTGCGGTACGTGAGCAACCCGGCGAGAACCTTGAGCCGCGCGACAACGTCGGTGGCGCTGCCGCGCGGGAAGACGCCGACGGCTTGCAGCACGCCGTCGAGCCGCCAGCGGGTTTCGATTCCCTCCGGAGTCGGGTGTAGATGGACGTCGCTCGCGCCAGCTTCGGCCGCCGCCGCTAGCAGCCGCTCGACAAACTCCCCAGCGTAGGCGACCTGGGCCGCGTCGAAGGACCTCAGTTCTTGAGCAAGCGCATCTGCTGTCACGAGTCGTTTCCTGCGAAGGTTTCTGTATCTTACCAAACCGCTACGATCGGCAAACTTCCCTCAAGCGCTACAATTCCCAAGTCGATAAGCGCATCCGCAGTCCTGCGCGCTTTTAGGACAGGTCTTCAACCTGTCCAGCCGCTTTTGGACAGGTTGAAAACCTGTCCAACCACCATGTCCACCGCCAATTCCACCTCCGCCAACGACGAGAACCACGGACTAATGGCCGCGCTGGCCGATGCGCTGGCCGACTGGGGGGGCGTCGTCATTGAGGCGGCGGTCGTCATTGGCGACATCTCGATCTTCATCTGGCAGACATTGTCGTGGCTCATGTGGCGACTGCCGAAGAAGGACACGCTGCTGCCGAATTTCTACCAGGTCGGCGTTCTGAGCCTGCCCGTGATCGCCCTCACCGGCACGTTCATCGGCATGGTGCTGGCGGTGCAAGCGTACTTTTCGTTTCGCGGGTTGGGGCTGGAAACGCGGCTGGGCGCGATGATCAACATGACGCTCGTTCGCGAGCTCGGGCCAGTTTTGGCGGCAACGATGCTCGCCGGCCGCGTCGGCGCCGCGATGGCGGCGGAACTGGGCACGATGCGCGTTACCGAGCAGATCGACGCCTTGGAGAGCATGGGAGCCGACCCGATCCACTATCTCGTCGTCCCCCGGTTCCTGGCCTCGATCTTCATGATCCCCACGCTGACCATCATGGCCGACTTCATGGGGGTCATCGGCGGCTATTTCTACAGCGTCCTGATTCTCAACATCGACGCCCATCACTACTGGGCCAACTCGGAAGAGTTCGTCAACCGCTTCGACCTGTTCAGCGGCATCGTCAAGAGCCTGTTTTTCGGCGCGGCGATCGCCCTGATCAGTTGCCACCGCGGCTTTCGCTGCCAGCCGGGGGCCGAAGGGGTCGGCCGCGCGGCAACGTCGGCATTCGTCTATTCGTTTGTGGCCATCCTGGTCATCGACCTGTTCCTCGGCAACCTCATGTACTCAACCTACAACCGGCTGTACCCCGACTCACCGGGACTGTTTTGACTCCGGCGAGCGGGGGGCGTCAGCCCCCTGATTGGGGCTCAAAACGCAACTCCATCGACAGTAATGTCCGACGCACCAACCACTCCCCGACCCCTTGTCGAAACCCGCTCCCTCGTCGTGCGCTTCGGCCGGCAGGAAGTGCTGCGCGACATCACGCTCACCATTCCCCGCGGGCAGACGGTGGCGATCATCGGCGAAAGCGGCTGCGGCAAGACCGTCCTCATGAAGTCGATCATCGGGCTCATCCGCCCCACCAGCGGCCAAATCCGCTTCGACAATCACGACCTGTCGGCACTCAACGACAAAGAGCTGACGCTCCAGCGGATTCGCTTCGGCTACGTCTTCCAAAACGCGGCTCTGTTCGACAGCATGACCGTCGGCCAGAACGTCTCCTTTCCACTGCGGCAGCACCGGCAACTTCCGGAGCGCGAATTGCAGGAGCTGGTGCTGGCGCGGCTGGCGGAAGTGGGGCTGCCCGAGACCGTCGTCGCGAAAAAGCCGGCCGAGCTCTCCGGCGGAATGCGGAAGCGCGTCGGCCTGGCGCGGGCGCTGATCCTCAATCCCGAGCTGGTGCTGTACGACGAGCCGACGACCGGCCTCGATCCGATCATGAGCGACGTGATCAACGAGCTGATCCTGACCACCCGCCGCAACCATCCGGTCACCAGCATCGTCGTCACGCACGACATGCACACGGCCCGCAAGGTCTCCGACCGGGTCGTCATGCTTTACCCGACGGCGCGGCTGAATGCCGGCGAGAATCAAATCGTGTTTGACGGCCCGCCCAGCGACCTGGATGACTATCCCGACCGCCGCGTGCGGCAATTCGTCCGCGGCGAAGCGGGCGAACGTTTACTTGAACTGCAAAACCATAGAAACTCGGCTTGAGTCAACCATGAAATGGAGGGGGAGAGAGGGAGAGTGGGAGACGGCGAATTCTCAATCGCCCCCCTCTCCCCCACTCCCACTCTCCCGCACTCCCACTCTGAACCCTGAACCCTGGAATTTGTGGACGAACGCTTACTAAGACTTCGCGTCGGCATTGTCGTGGTGGTCGCGGTCATCATGACCGTGCTCCTCGTCATGCTGTTCGGCGACCTCCAGTTGCCGGGGACGCGGAAGTACACGCTCTACATCCGCTTCCCGCGGGCCCCCGGCGTCGCGGTCGGAACCCCCGTGCGCAAAAGCGGCATTTCCATCGGCCGCGTCAGCGAGATCGACATCCTTGACGACGCCACCGTCCGCATCACCGCCGACATCGACGCCAGCGAGAAGGTCCTCACCAGCGAAATCTGCAAGATCGCATCGTCGTCGGTCCTCGGCGACCCCGTGCTGGAATTCGTGCTTGCCGACACGAACATCCCCGGCGAGCCCCTGCCCGACGGCGCGGAGATCGACGGCATCGTCGCCGGCAATCCCCTCGAAGTGATCGGCAACCTGGAGCAGGACATCAAGGCGGCACTCATTTCCATCCGCGGCGCGGGGGATGAAGTGCGGCAGACCGCCCAAGGCTTGCGCGGCGCGCTGGCGGGCGAAGACGACCAGCTCCCCCGCATCCTCCAGAAAACAGAGCGGGCCCTCGACCAGCTCAACAAGTCGCTCCTCACCGTGGACAACGTCTTCGGCGATCCGCAGATGCAGGAAAACCTCAAGCGGTCGCTCCAGGATCTGCCGCGGTTCTTTGACGACGCCCGCGGCACGCTCTCCAAAGCCAACGACACGTTCGACGGCTTCCAGCGGATGAGCCAGCGGGCGGAAATGAACCTGGAAAACCTGGAGCGGTTCACCAAGCCCCTTTCCGAGCGCGGTCCCGTGCTGGTGGACAACATTGACGGCATTCTGGGGAACGTCAACAGCCTGACCGAGCAACTCGACGATCTGGCCCGCGGCTTCTCGGAACAGAACGGCACGATCGGCCGGCTGCTGCGCGACCAGACCATTTACGACCGGCTCGACCGCTCGCTGGCCAACGTCGAGGAGATCACCTTCCGCCTGCGTCCGATCATGGAGGACGTCCGCATCTTCACCGACAAGATCGCCCGCGACCCGCGGCAGCTCGGCGTCAAAGGGGCCCTCGACCGCCGCCCGCTGGGAACCGGCGTCAAGCAATCGACCTTCATGGAGCCGCTGCCAGGGGAGCACGAAGTGTTCGAAGTCGAGGAAGAGCCGCCGCTGGGAGCGATTCCCGCTCGGCGGCCTTGGCTCGGCCGGCCGTAGGGGAACCCAGCGCGAACCCTGGAGTGAACTTCGCCGTCCTGAGTGGAGATTGTTACTTGGCGCCGCTGATTTAGCTTGACGCCAAGGACTTTTAACGCACAATTCTATTAGTGGCCGCAACGCCGTCGCATTTCACTCTCTTCTCGGAGGCTCAGCCATGCGACCCACGTCGAACCTGGTTTCGTTGAGCCTGCTGCGCTAACGCGGCGGAGCCGTCTCTCGCCCCCGCTGGGCCAGGCTCACTCTCACATTCGTCCGTAGAACGGAATTCATTCCGTTCGCGCGGATTACTCTGCGTTGCCAGTGGAACGGATTGAAATCCGTACTACGCCCCTGATCGCTTCCATCGCGCCGCGGCTCGTGCTGCGCGCTTCCAAAACCATGTGAGAGAAATCATGAACCGCAAGTTTCGCAAGAACCATTCTTCGCTCGACCGCTACCGAGCCGAAGTCCATGAGGACGACGGCCAGGATCCTCGCTATTTCTTTCGAAAGGATTCCCAACCAACCCAGGCCGGACGCAAGGCGATGCAGCTTTGCGCCCAGGTCGCTGACACCATGAGCCAGCTCCTGGCCGGTGAAACGTCAGACGACGTTCTCCAGTCGCTGGAGGTTGTCGATGTTGCGCCGGTGCCAAATGCCGCGCAGCTCTTGGTCACCGTCGCGCCGGCTGCCGGTGCGCCTCCGCTGGACGAAGCGCAGGTGTACGACGCACTGGCGCGTGCCGTGGGCTGGCTGCGAAGCGAGATTGCCGCGGCCATCACCCGCAAGCGTGCGCCGCGGCTGTCGTTCCGCTTTGTTCCGGCAGCGCCGGCAAAGGAGGTGCAGTCATGACGCGCCAACAAGGTCTAACCGTAGCCAGGTGGCTCGCAGGGCCGCTTCCCAAGGCCGTCGCCCAGTCGATCGACCGACTTACCAACGCTGAGGATGTGCATCACGTGGCGGTGATGCCCGACGTGCATTTGTCCGGCGACGTATGTGTGGGACTGGCCGTCGCGACGGAAAGTTTGATCTATCCGGCTGCCGTCGGCGGGGACATCGGCTGCGGCATGGCGGCAATCGCCACCGACGCAGACGCGGATATGCTTTCCAGCGAGAGTGCCGCAACCGCAATCCTCAATGGACTGCGGCACTGCGTCCCCGCAAATCGTCACTCGCGTCAGACGATGCCGTCCGAATTGCCGCCGGTCTTGCGCGAGCTGCCGCTCTCCGCTCCGCGGCTGGAGAAAATCGCGTCGCGCGACGGCCGCGTGCAATTCGGCACGCTCGGCCGTGGCAATCACTTCCTGGAGTTGCAAGCCGACCAGGAAGACCGACTGTGGATCATGCTCCACAGCGGCTCACGGGCGATGGGGCAGGCGATCACCGGCCATCAGGTGGCGATTGCCGAGCGGCAGTCGCAGCGACGGAAGCTCCCTTGGCTCGACAGCCAGTCGAACGAGGGGCAGGCTTACCTGGCCGATGTCGAGTGGGCCGTGACTTACGCCGAGCACAGCCGCCTGGCGATGCTTCGTGCGTCGGAATCGCTGCTTCATGAGCTGTTCGGCATTCGCTTCGACTGGGACTCGCTGATCCATGCCAACCACAACCACGTGCGCCGCGAAACGCACTTCGGTCGCGAGCTGCTCGTCCATCGGAAAGGAGCGCTGCCGGCAGCCGACGGCCAAGCCGGCGTCATACCCGGCTCGATGGGCTCGGCCAGCTTCCATGTCACCGGCCGCGGCTGCGAGCAGGCCCTCTGCTCCAGCTCGCACGGGGCCGGCCGCGCGCTGAGCCGCGGCGAGGCGGCCGAGCGGATCACCCCGCGGCAACTGGCCCGCGAGATGCACAGCGTGTGGTTTGACCGGCGCTTGTCGCGACAGCTTTGCGACGAAGCGCCGTCGGCGTACAAGGACGTGCATGCCGTCATGCGGGCCCAGCGCGAGCTGACTCGCATCGAGCGGGAGCTGCGGCCACTCATTAGCTACAAGGGTTGCTAGAGTCGAATTGGCGATCTGCGGGCGTAACTTAATCCGGTGACGCGGCAAGACTGGCGCGTCACCGGCACACCGTTTGCTTAATTCGCCGCCCGTGACCGTCCAACATTGTTATGGAGAAGCGCCATGGGAACGATCGGGTCAATTATTTCGTGGGTTGTCTTCGGCCTGGTGATCGGGCTGATCGCCCGTTTTTTGTACCCAGGCCGACAGCCGATGGGGCTGCTCACGACGATGGTCCTGGGGATCGTCGGTTCGCTCGTCGGCGGGTTCATTTCCTGGGGCTTGGGATTTCGCCCCGAGGAGGGGGCGTTCCGCGGCGCAGGGTGGATCATGTCGATTCTCGGCGCACTGATCGTCGTCTGGGTCAGCCTCTATTTGTCGAGCCGGAGCACGCCCGGGACGCGGGTGCCGTAGCCTGACATTCAGCGGCCAAGTGCGCGCGGCGGCACGTACCGCGCGCACCAGAAGTGACGCAGTTCCACGACTTCGCCTGAGCGATGCCGGGGAGGCGCGCGCTGCGCACGGCTTTCGTGGGTACAATCGACTCCCAGGAGTCAACCCATGCAATATGTGCCGGGGATCGTGCTGGTAGCCATCTGCCTTTTGAACCAACTAGCCGCGGCACAAGGTCCACTGCCCTGGATTTGCGTCGCCTCAGACCAGAAAGGTTTTGTGCTGGGCGAGACGAACGAGTCATTTGTCCCCTGGGGCTTTAATTACGATCACGATGAAACGGGCCGGCTGCTCGAGGATTACTGGCACGACGAGTGGAACAAGGTCGAGGAGGACTTTGCCGAGATGAAAGAACTCGGCGCGAACGTCGTTCGCGTCCATCTTCAAGTCGGCAAATTCATGGATGCGCCGGACAGAGCCAATGCCGCGGCACTGGCGAAGCTGGCCGACCTTGTGAAGTTGGCGGAAAGAACGGGACTTTATCTCGATCTGACGGGTCTGGGATGCTATCACAAGTCGGACGTGCCGGCGTGGTACGACGAACTGGATGAAACGGGCCGCTGGAATGCCCAGGCGGCGTTCTGGGAGGCGGTCGCCAAGACGTGCCAGGAGAGTCCTGCCGTTTTTTGCTACGACCTGATGAACGAGCCGGTCGTTCCCGGCGGCAAACGGAAGGAAAAGGACTGGCTCGGCCCCCCCTTCGGCGGCAAGCACTTCGTTCAGGTGATCACGCTCGATCAGGCCGGCCGCCAGCGACCCGATGTCGCCAAGGCCTGGATCGAACACCTCGTCAAGGCGATCCGCAAGCACGATCAGCGGCATCTGATCACCGTCGGCCTGGTGGACTGGAGCCTCGATCGGCCAGGGCTGACCTCCGGCTTTGTCCCCAGCGAGGTCGCCGGAAAGCTCGACTTCCTGTGCATTCACCTCTATCCCGAAACGGGGAAGCTGGACGAGCAGCTCCAGACGCTGGCTGGGTTTGCCGCCGTCGGCAAACCGGTCGTGATTGAGGAGACGTTCGCCCTCAAGTGCTCGCTCGCGGACTTCAACAAGTTTCTCGACGGGTCGAAGAAGGATGCCGGCGGATGGATCGGCTTCTATTGGGGAAAGACGCCGGCGGAGCTCGCCGAGGGGAAGACCTTCGTGGATGCGCTGCTGCTGGCGTGGCTGGAGAATTTTCAGAAGCGCGGGGCCGAATTCCGCCGGCCGTAGGTCCCGTCTGCCGGACGGGACCTGGATGCGGCGGCCGTCACCGCCGGCTCAGGTCCCGCTCGGCAAGCGGGACCTACAGCGGAGCCGCCTCGTCGGGTAAAATCCTTGGCCAACCTCTCTACAAAACAGCGACATCACTGGAGATACCCCATGACATTTCGATGGGCCTTCGCCATTGGCCTTCTGCTCATCCCTGGAGGGCTGGTCGCCTGGGGTGCCGACGCGGACTTGGGTTTGCACCTCAAGACACTCCAGGCGGTGGGGCCGCAAGGTGCCGGGCATCGTGAGGCTGCACAAGCCGCCAGGGCCGCAGCGCAGGCGGCGCCGGCGCAGCTCCCGCAAATCCTGGCGGCTATGGACGGCGCCAATCCCATCGCCCTGAATTGGCTTGCCGGCGTGGCCGAAGCAGTGGCCCAGCGAGCACCGGGACCGAAGGCGGTTCCCGTGCAGCAGCTCGAGTCGTTCCTGGCAGATACCAAACACTCGCCACGCGGCCGCCGATTGGCGTATGAGTTGATCGCCAATGTGGACCAAACGGCCGAATCGCGGCTGATCCCCAAGCTGCTGAATGATCCGAGCCTGGAACTGCGGCGCGACGCGGTGGCCCTGGCGCTGGCCAATGCCGCGAAAGCCGAAGCGAAAGAAGACCAGGTGGTGTCCTATCGCGCGGCCTTGCGTGCCGCCCGCGATCAGGACCAGATCAAGACGGCGAGCGACGCCATCAAGAAGCTGGGAGGAACCGTCGATCTGCCGCTGCACTACGGCTTCCTGCAAACGTGGAAGATCATCGGTCCGTTTGACAACATCGACGACAAGGGCTGGGACGTCGCCTATCCGCCCGAAGAAACAATCGATCTGAAAGCAAAATACGCCGGACAGAAGGGGGAAGTGGGCTGGATCGAAACGACCACCAGCGACGAGAGCGGCATTGTCGATCTGACCAAAGTGCTCGACAAACACAAAGGGGCGATTGCCTATGCCTATGCCGAGTTCATCTCCGACAAGGATCAGGAGGTCGAGTTCCGCTTCGCGACGTGGAATGCAAACAAGCTCTGGCTCAACGGTGAGTTGCTGACCGCTAACCACATCTACCACGCCAATATGCCCTTCGATCAGTACGTCGGCCGCGGCACGCTTCGCAAGGGGAAGAACTCAATCCTGCTGAAGATCGCCCAGAACGAGCAGACGGAAATGTGGGCCCAGACCTGGAGTTTTCACCTCCGCGTCTGCGACGCCGTCGGCACTGCCGTTCTCTCGCAGGATCGGCCGAGCGCAACGTCGGCGGCAGTGCCGCGAACCGTGCGGTAAAGTAGGTCCCGTCTGCCGGACGGGACCTGGGCGACACGCGGACCGCAGGCAAAGGTCCCGCCCGGCAGGCGGGACTAATTTCTCACGCTCAGGACACCATGAATCGTATACTTGCCATTGTCGCCAGCATCATGCTCCTCACCCACTTCTCCGCCGCCGACTGGCGACAATTCCGCGGCACCGACCAGACGAGCGTCAGTGCCGACGGCCAGATCCCAACGACGTTCGACGCGAAAACCGGCGAAAACATCGCCTGGAAAGCGCCGCTGGTCGGCAAAGGGGCCTCCGGACCGATCGTCGTCGGCGACCGCGTTTTCGTGACCGCCAGTAGCGGAGCGGTCACGCAGAATCGGCTGCACGTCCTGGCCTTTGACACGGCGAGCGGCGAGCAGGTCTGGAAGAGGGACTTCTGGGCCACCGGCCGCTGCTTTCATCATCCGATGAGCGCCAATGCGGCACCGACCCCGGCCAGCGACGGCCAGCGAATTTTTGCCTTCTATTCGTCGAGTGACCTGGTCTGCCTCGACCTCGACGGCAATCTGCTCTGGTACCGCGGCCTGGGGCACGATTATCCCAAGGCCGGCAACGATGTCGGCATGTCGAGCTCGCCGGTCGTCGTGGGCAGTACGGTCGTTGTCCAGGTGGAGAGCCAGGGGGATTCGTTCGCCGCCGGGCTGGACGTCGAAACCGGCGAAACGCGCTGGCGCATCCAGCGTCCCAATGCCGCCAATTGGGCCTCGCCTGGCGCCTTGCAGACGAAAGACGGCAAGGAGCTGGTGCTGCTCACCTGCGGCAAAGGGCTGACCGCACACGATCCGCTCACCGGCGAACAACAATGGAACTACGATGTCGGCTGTGCGGGCATTTCCTCGGTGACGACGAAAGGGAGCCGGATTTACCTGCCGGCCAATGGCCTGACGGTGCTCGATAGCGAGGGTTCGGCTCCCGCCGTGGCGTGGGAGTCGAACAAGGTCGCCCCTGGAAACGCCAGCCCGGTGGTCGATGGGGAGAAGGTGTATGGCCTCCGCGGCAGCGTGTTGGCCTGCGGCAAGGCCCAGGACGGGGAATCGCTGTGGGAGAAGCGGCTCAAAGGAGCGTTCTGGGCCACGCCGGTCGTGGCCGGCGGCCACATCTACTGCGTGAACCAGGAAGGGCAATGCTTTGTCGTCAAGTTGGATGAGGAGGGCCAGATCGTGGCGACCAACGAGATCGGCGAGTCGGTGCTCGGCTCCCCGGCCGTTGCCGGCGACGCGCTATACATCCGTGGCGAGAAGCACTTGATCAAGGTGGCCAAGAAGTAGGTCTCGTCTGCCGGACGAGACCAGTTTAACGACCAATGACCAAGCACCAATGACGAAGGGTTGACGATCAATGACGATTCCCGTCATTGGTTATTGGGACTTGGTCATTGGTCATTACGCGATACGCGTTTCCGTGTCCGACGAAATCGCCATCACCCCCTGCGGACCCATTCACGGCTCGATCCGGCCCCCGGGCTCCAAGAGCATCACCAACCGGGCCCTCGTTTGTGCGGCACTGGCCGAGGGACGCTCGACGCTCACCGGCGCGCTCGACAGCGAAGACACGCGGGTGATGATCGAGAGCCTGGGGCGGCTGGGGATTGCCGCTCAATCTTTCGATGGGGGCACGCGGCTGGAGGTCGATGGCTGCGGCGGCAAGATTCCGGCCGAGAAAGCCGACCTGTTCGTCGGCAACAGCGGCACGACGATCCGCTTTCTCACAGCGATGGTCGCCTTGGGACACGGCACCTACCGCCTGAGCGGCATTCCCAGAATGCACCAGCGGCCAATCGGCGATCTGGCCGAGGCGCTGCGGCAACTCGGCGCCGACGTTTTCTGCGAGAGTCCAAACGGCTGCCCGCCGGTGGTCGTGCGGGCCAGTGGCCTGCGGGGCGGGACTGCCGGCATTCGCGGAGATATTTCCAGCCAATTTCTCAGCGCGGTGTTGATGGCTGCGCCTCTGGCAGCACAGCCGGTTTCGATGGCGATCGAAGGTAAGCTCGTCTCAGTTCCATACGTTGTCATGACCAGCGAAGTCATGGCGGCGTTTGGTGTCGGCGGCGCATATAAACCGTCGGGCTTCTACATGCACGCGCCCCAGCCATATCGTGGGACGAATTACACGATCGAGCCGGATGCCTCGGCGGCCAGCTACTTCTGGGGTGCGGCGGCAATCACCGGTGGCCGCGTGACGGTTGAAGGTTTGTCCTGGAAGAATATTCAGGGGGATGTGAAGTTTGTGGACTGCCTGGAGCTGATGGGATGCTCGGTCTCAAAGGATCATGAAAGCATCACGGTCGAGGGCCGGCGTCTCCGCGGCATCGACATCGATATGAACGCGATCAGCGACACGGTGCAGACGCTGGCGGTGGTGGCCCTGTTTGCCGAGGGGCCGACGACGATTCGCAACGTCGCCCACATCCGCCACAAAGAGACCGACCGGATCGGGGACCTGGCCCGCGAGCTAAGAAAGCTGGGCGCGACGGTCGAGGAGCGCGCGGACGGCCTGACGATCACGCCCGGGCCGCTGCGCGGCGCGGCTATCGACACCTACAATGACCACCGCATGGCGATGAGCTTTTCCTTGGCGGGCCTTAAGCTCCCCGGAGTGACGATTCGCGATCCGGGCTGCACGGCCAAGACGTATCCAGCGTATTTTCAAGACCTGTCGCGTCTGGTCGGAACAAGATTCCAAACCTATTAATCCCCCTTTTTGCCACCCAAAACTCGGTCGAGGAAACGAAACATGGCGATCCCCGATAGATGGAGCAACCAACCCATCGCATAGGCCATTGCGAAACCGAGTGAAAGTGAGAGAAACCAATAGACGTAGGGGGACTGGATGAGCGGATATAGTGCAATTAGCGAAACGACGGCGCATGGCATCATCAACACGTTGGTGAGCACCATGCGGAAGTGATAACGGTCTGCCGGAAACGATTCCATAGTTCGATCTCACGCAACCATTGTTTCATGCCCGAGCTAGGCGTCAACATCGATCACGTGGCCACGGTCCGCCAGGCGCGGCGGACCTATGAGCCGGACCCCGTGGCTGCCGCCGTGCTGGCCGAGTTGGGGGGCGCGGATGCCATCACCGTCCACCTCCGCGAGGACCGCCGCCATATCCAGGACCGGGACGTCCGCATCCTCCGCGAGACGGTCACCGTCAAGTTGAACCTCGAGCTGTCGGTCGCTAAGGAAATCGTCGGCATTGCCTGCCAGCTCAAGCCCGACCAGGCGACGATCGTTCCCGAACGCCGCGAGGAAGTGACGACCGAGGGGGGGCTCGACGCAGTCGCCCATCGAGCGGCTACCGCCAAGGCGGTGGCAAAGCTTCAGGACGCCGGCATCGAAGTCAGCCTGTTTCTCGACCCCGATTCCAAGCAAATCGAAACGGCCGCCAAATTGGGGGCCACGGCCGTCGAATTGCACACCGGCCGGTACGCCCTGGCCAAGGGAAAAGCCCGGCGTAAGGAGTTGGCGGCACTCGTCGCAGCCGGCGAGCAGATCGTCCAAGCTGGGATGCGGCTGCACGCCGGCCATGGCCTGAACTATCAAAACGTGCGCCCGGTAGCTACCATCGATCAGATGTTCGAGTTGAACATCGGCCACGCCATCATCAGCCGCGCCGTCCTCGTCGGCATGGAGCGCGCGGTGCGTGAAATGAAACAACTCCTGAATTCTGAACCCTGAACCCCGCCCCATGTCCGCCCCTGCTCTTCAAGAAATCGTCTGCTGCATGGGCCAGCCGGTCGGCGGCAACCCGACGCAGTACATGTTCGAGAAGGCGTTCCTGGCCGCGGGGCTCGACTGGCGTTATCTGACGCTCGAAGTTTCTTCCGCGAATCTGGCGGATGCCGTCCGCGGCATGAAGGCGATGGGCTTTCGCGGCGGCAATTTCACGATCCCGCACAAGGTGGCGGTGATCCCGCTGCTGGACGGGCTGAGCGAGGCGGCGGCAATGATGGGGGCGGTCAACTGCGCCCACCGCGAAGGGGACAAGCTGCTGGGGGAGAATACCGACGGCAAGGGATTTGTGCAGTCGCTGAAGGGGCTCGTCGATCCGGCGGGAAAGCGGGTCATGATCCTTGGCGCCGGCGGCGCTGCCCGGGCGATTGGCGTCGAGTTGGCGCTGGCCGGCGCGACGAACATCACCGTCGTCAACCGCGGCGCGCCCCGCGGCGAAGAACTGGCCGAGTTGCTGCGCGAGCGGTCGAAGGCTCAGGCGACTTACGCGCCCCTCAACGGCCAGCTCGCCATTCCGCTGCAAACGGACATCTTCATCAACGCCACGTCGATCGGGCTGAATGATGAATCGGCCCGAGTGCCGGTGGTCCGCGATACGCTGCGTCCGGGGCTGATCGTGGCCGACGTCGTCTTCAACCCGGCCGAGACGCGGCTGCTCGCGGAAGCCAAAGACAACGGCTGCCACGTCCTGGACGGCTTGGGGATGCTCGTCAACCAGGCGGTGATCAGCTACCGGATCTGGACCGGCAGCGAGCCGGACGCGGCCGTGATGCGGGAGGCGCTCGAGGAGTTTTTGGCGATCTAACGGGGAATGACCAATGACCAAGCCCCAATGACCAATTGGCGGCCAATCTGGAACATTGGTCATTGGGGCCTGGTCATTGGGATTTCTTCCCCCGCCGCGCCTTCGCAAACCGGATCAAACACCCCACCGGCGGCGTTTCCTCGACTTCCGGTGTGTTGCCCGCCAGCACGGCGGCGACGGCATCCGCGACATACGTCTTTTGAACTTTCTTGCCGTCGGGGCTGTCGTCGAGCGCCCCCATGTAGACGATCTTCCGCTCCTTGTCGAGTACGAAGAACTCCGGCGTCCGCCGCGCGCCGAACGCATTGGCCAGCGACGACTTCTCGTCATCGTGCAAATACGCGAAGCCGAACTTCTGCTCCTTGGCGCGGGCGGAAATCTTCTCCAGCGTGTCGTCCTTGAACACATTGGAGCACACGGCCACCAGCGCTCCTTTGCCATCCGCCGAGAGTTGCTTGTTCAGCGCGGTTAGCCGCGCTTCCACATCGACGGCATAGGGGCAACTGTTGCACGTGAAGACGACGACGACGACCTCCTTCTCCTTCAGGTCAACCAGCGAGTGCTGCTTGCCATCGACCCCCGGCAGGTCGTTCCAAGCCGGTGCTGGATCGCCGATATCGAGCGTCTTGTTGTACTTCCCCGCCCAGGCCGACGGCAGCAGCAGGGAAAACGCCAGCGCCAGAACCACTCCCCCCAGGTACTTCTGCATCGTCAAAGTCCCCTCTTGCCGTTTCGTGTTACGATAGGCTTGCACTCAGTTTACGATTATATCAAGCTCGCTGGAGCCGCGCCGCCCGCCATGTCTGTCCCCCGCGTCCTGATCACCGCCTTCGTGCCGTACGACCGCTGGAGCGAAAACTCCAGTTGGCAGGCGCTCGTGGCGCTGACAACGGAGCTGCCTGAGTCGCCCAAAGTTGTCACGCGACGCTATCCGGTCGATTTTGCCGCGGCCCAGGCGAAGCTTCAGGAAGACTTGTCGGCCAACTACGACTACGCCCTCTTGCTGGGGCAATCGCCGGGAATCGGACGCGTTCACCTGGAAGCGGTCGGCATCAACATCGGCGGCCACTCCTCGCAATCGCCCGATGAATTCCGGCCGCTTGTCGAAGGCGGTCCTGCCGCCTACAAGAGCAGCCTGCCGCTCGACCAGTGGGCCGCCGCCGTCCGCCAGGCCGGCATTCCCTGCCAGGTCTCGTACCACGCCGGCACGTACCTGTGCAACGCCGTGCTTTACCTGGCGCACTTCTATGCCGAACAACAGCGGTTGAAGACGCGGACGACGTTCATCCACCTGCCTCTCTGCCCGTCGCAAGTCCTCGGCCAGCGGCAAGACCTGCCGAGCATGACCAGCCACGACGCCGCGCAGGCCGTCCGGATTATTCTGGCGCAGCTCGCACGGCCGGGATGGCTGTTTTGATTGCGGATTGGGGATTGGGGATTGCGGAGTGCCGGCAATTAGTGTCCCTCCGTCGCCGCCTCCAGCAGTTCGACGATCTTCTCCACTTCGGCGGGATCATTGAACACGCGTTTGGCAACCTTGATCCGCTCCCGGATGTAGTCGTTCACGAATTCCTTGGCGATGTCGGGGTGATTCTTGCGGACGTCGTCGAGCATCTCCTGCTCGTAATCGGCCAGGATGAGCTGGTCGTTCTCATCCAGCGACGGCGATTTTTCCGGCGGCTTGCGCGGCTTGGCCGTGAGCCGGGTCAGCTTGCGGCGGGCGTAGTCGAGTGCGGTTAGCCCCACATGGTCGATCATCGTCGGATCGGCCCCCGCCTTGAGCAGCGCCTGGACCACGGCGGCACTGGGCGTGGAACTGCGGACGTTGACCGTCAGCGGCGCTCGCCCTTTCTTCGTCGTGCAGTTGGGGTCGATCCCCCAATCGAGCCGCTCCTGCACTTGCTCGGCATCCCCCTTGCGGCAGGCGTTCCGCAGCAGCCATTCAAACCGCCGCTTGAACTTCGGGTCCTGTGCCATTTCGCGGAAGTCGGACATAGGCGCACTTTCTCCCAGGAAGCTTTTACCCTCTCGCCCAGTCCATAGGTCCCATCAGTCCCATTCGTCCCATCATAAGACGAATGGGACGAGTGGGACAAATGGGAACTAGGTGCGCCGAGAATCCGATGAACCCTTCCCCTGCGACCTCTTGACCCCGACGTAGGCCATGTGCGCCTTCACGCACGTCTGGCGAAAGGCTTCCGGGCGCGACACGCCGGCCAGGCGGAACGTCTCGACGTTGCCGTGCCGGAAGACCAGGTCCCCCGCGTCGTACCACGCCTGTCCCGGCAGCACGTCGATCGTGATCGAGTCGAACCGGTCGAGATCGACGTGCCCCTCCTCCACGCCGGTGATTCCCCGCTCGACGATGATGCGGCGATTGGTCAGCCGGTAGCGGCGGCCGATGCCGGGGGCGATCCGCATGAAGAACAGGACCAGCGACAGGGGAATAGCCGCCAGGGCGATGAGGTGCCCCAGGCGGAAGATGTAGACGTCGGGCCAGCGGATGGCGTACAGCTTCCCCAGGGTCCGGCCCAGGCCGAACATGGCCACCGACGGCCAGACCGTCATGACGGTCATTTCCTTCGTCTCGGCGGGGGAAACGCCGGCAATCGCCTGAATCATGGTTGGCAGCGGGGCGCTGGTTGCAGACATGCGGGCACTCCTGACAGCGGATTTGAGCTGTGAGGATAGCAAATTGAGCCCGTTTCATCCAGGGCCGGGGGAAAGGCCTGTTCCTAGCCGGAGGCAAACCTGCCTCCGGGGGCCGGGCGCGGGTTCCCCGTCGACTTTGAACCTGCACTTGCGTTCCTTCGCCGCCACTTGCCATTCCGCGACGGACGAAGGGGTGGTGAAGTGGGCGCCAAACACTAAAATGATGCCGGTTGATAATCACTTGTCGTTCGCTTTCCCGCGTCTCGTTTGACAGTCGTCCGCGTAGTTAATTTGCGTTTACGATGTCGGTGCAGTTGGAATGAACAGCTACGGAGATCAAGTGATGGCGGACGAACTTCCCGAACTGTTCACGATTGGGCATTCAACGCAGACGATCGATGAATTCCTGAGCCGGCTCCATCAGCACGGCATTACTGCGCTGGCCGACGTTCGCTCCCATCCGTACAGCAGCTACACTCCTCATTTCAATCGCGAAGAGTTGTCACAGCAACTCGTGACAGTTGGTATCAAATACGTGTTCCTCGGCAAGGAATTGGGGGCGCGCCGAGAAGAATCGCAGTGCTATGACGGCGACCGCGCCGAATATCATCGGATTGCCGTGCTCCCGGCATTCCGCGACGGGCTCGCTCGGCTACGGTACGGCGCGAAGCAGTTCCGGATTGCCCTGATGTGTGCCGAAAAAGAGCCGATCGATTGCCATCGCACGATCCTTATTTGTCGTCACATACGTGACAAGTTTTCAATTAAGCACATCCATGCGGACGGAAGCATCGAACGTCATGAGGACCTTGAAAGGCGATTGGTGCAACAAATGGGCGTGTCGCGGACACTTTTCGAACCAAACTTGACCGACGAGGAGTTAATCTTGCGGGCCTACGATGAGCGCGCCCTAGAAATCGCGTACCAACTGACGGACGAAGGAGCATCCGCATGAACGATACGGCGACAATCGAACAAAGCAACACTGTTACGCTATTCACGATCGGTTTCACGGGCAAATCGGCCAAGGAATTTTTCGAGAGGCTCCAGCGAGCTGGAGTGCGGCGACTGGTCGATACGCGGCTGAACAACGTATCTCAGCTTGCCGGATTCACAAAGAAGCGCGACTTGCAGTATTTTCTCCGGACTATCGCGGGAATCGAGTATGTTCACGACCCCAACCTGGCTCCCACTAAGGATATTCTCGACGCGTACAAGAAACATCGGATCGACTGGGCGGAATACGAGCGGCGGTTTCAGGATTTGATGAACGAGCGTCGGCCAGACACGGCGTTGAGTGCTGAGGAACTTGACCATGCTTGCCTGCTTTGCAGCGAGCCGACAGCCGAACACTGCCATCGACGACTGGTTGCCGAGCATCTCCAGGCCCATTGGGGCAACGTAGATATTCAACATCTATAGGGAAGAGACGGCTGCATGACACGCCTCGTTTGTCTGGCGAATTCGGAGAGGCCGGGCGGGCAGTGTGTCGCAGGCATCGACTTGGATTCCGGCGAGTGGATTCGACCAATCCCCCGCGACGTGGACGCCATTCCAACGGCAAGATGCCTGATTGGGGGCAAGTTCCTCACGCTCCTTGACATCATTGAAGTCGATCTCGTGCGGCCCCGTGACACACCACGGTTTCAACGCGAGAATCGGATCATTAAGACGTGGGACTGGTCCATCGTCGGACGGTTCCGCAAATCTGACCTGGCAAGTTACTGCGACAATTCCACACCAATCCTTCATAGCACCGACGACCGGGTATCGCCGCGCGTGCTTGAAAGGCTGTCGCCGTTGGAGTGGGCGTCGCTTCAACTAGTCAAACCTCGAAAACTGAGATTTGAACACGACTATTGGGACGAACGTCGCTGGCGCGCGCGATTGGAAGACGCCGCTGGAAATGAATATTACCTCAAAATTACCGACGCCACGATTACGCGCCGACTGGAAAGTGGAGACCAAGTTAGTAGCAAGAGCCTTCTTACGGTCAGTCTGGCAAAACCTTGGGCTCCTCGCGATGGATCGAAGCCTGAGCTGTGTTACAAGATTGTCGCAGCAGTGATTGAACTGTAGCCCGGCAAAGCGCCCGCTCGGGACGGGACCGGCGGCCGGCCGTTTTTCTGTTGTGAACCGGCCCATCAGGGGGCTCACGCCCCCCCGCTCGCCGGCTTCCGCTTCGGCTTGTAGATCTCGGTCGCCGTGCCAAAAAAAACCTCGCCGGCATTCATCAGCGTTTCGCTGAGCGTGGGATGCGGGTGGACGGTTTCCGTCAGGTCGCGGACGACGCAGCCCATCTCGATCGCCAGGGCGGCCTCGGAGATCAGGTCCCCCGCGCCGGGACCGACAATGCCGCAGCCGATGACGCGCTCGGTTTCCGGATCGATGATCCACTTGGTCAGCCCCTCGGTGCGGCCGATGGCGATGGCTTTGCCGCTGGCGGCCCAGGGGTACAGGGCGATCTCGATGTTGCGGCCGTCGCGCTTGGCGTCCTGCTCGGTCAGGCCGGCCCAGGCCAGCTCCGGATCGGTGAACACGACGGCCGGAATGCACAGCTTGTCGAACTCGGCCGGCTTGCCCAGGACCGCTTCCACGGCGACGCGCGCTTCGTGCGACGCCTTGTGGGCCAGCATCGGCTCGCCCGCCACGTCGCCGATCGCCAGGATGTGCTCGTCGCTCGTCCGCTGCGCCTTGTCGATGACGACGAAGCCCTTGTCGCTCACCTGCACCTGCGTGTTTTCCAGGCCCAGGCCGCCGCTGTTGGGCCGGCGGCCGACGGCGACCAGCACGCGGTCGTACTGCTCGGTGCCGTACTTGCCGGGGCCTTCGTAGGCGACTTCGACTTTGTCGCCGCGAATGCCGAGCGAGCCGACCTTGGTGTCGAGAAAGATGCGGCCCCCAAAGAGCTTGTCCAGGTGCTTGTGCAGTGGCTTGACCAGATCGCGATCGGCGTTGATGAGAATGCCGCTGAGCGCCTCGACGACGCTCACTTGCGAGCCAAGCTGGGCGTAGACGGTCCCCATTTCCAGGCCGATGTATCCGCCGCCGATGACGAGCAGCTTCTCGGGGACGTCCGCCAGGTTGAGAGCGCCGGTCGAGTCCATCACCCGGTCGGAGCCGACGTTGAACGCCTCCGGCATTGCCGGCGTCGAGCCGGTGGCCAGGATGCAATGGTCAAAGGTCAGCTTGCCCCCTTCGGGGATCGACGCGTCGCTCCCTTCGAGTCTGAGCGTCGTCGAGTCCTCGAACGTGCCGCGGGCGTGGATCACCTTCACCTTGCGGCTCTTGGCGATAGCCTTAAGTCCGCCGGAGAGCTTGGTGATGATCGCTTCCTTGCGTTCGGCGACCTTGCGAACGTCGATTTTCGCCGCACCGAAATCGACCCCCCAGCCTTGCTTCAGCTCATCGACCTCGGAAATGACGCGGGCGACGTGGAGGAGGGCTTTGGAAGGAATGCAGCCGCGCAGCAGGCACGTGCCGCCCAGCCGCGGCTCGGCCTCGACCAGCGTCACCTCCATCCCTTCATCGGCCGCGTAGAACGCCGCCGCGTAACCGCCGGGACCACCGCCGAGGACAAGGAGTGGGGTGTGCATAGCATCCTCGCTGTAAAGCCGCGACCACTGGTCGCGGTTTTACAAGGTGGCCTACCGCGCCAGGAACTCGACCACGATGTTGACTTCGACCGGCAGGCTGACGTCGCTGGGGCCTGGCAGCCCCTGCATGGTCGCTCGCAGGGTCTCGGAATCAAACGTGATCCAGTCCGGCGTGTTGGTGCTGCTCCCCTCGTTGGCTTCCTTGTAGAGGTTGTAAATCGGCTCTTTGGGCCTGACGGTGATCACGTCGCCGGGGCGGAGCAGATACGAAGGGCTGGTGACCTTGACGCCGTTGACGTAGAAGTGGCCGTGGACGATTCCCTGGCGGGCCTGCGGGCGGGTCTTGGTGTAGCCGGCGCGGCGAACGACGTTATCGAGCCGCCGCTCGCACAGCGACAGAAGCTGCTCGCCCGTGTTCCCCTTCTTCGACCGGACCATGTGGTAGTAGCGGCGAAGCTGCCGCTCCCCCAGGCCGTAAAAGTGCTTGATCTTCTGCTTCTCGGCGGATGCTTTTCCCCAGTTGGAGAGCTTGCGTCCGCCCTTGACGTGCATGCCCGGCGGATTCTCACGGCGTTCCAGGGCCTTGGAGGCGCCGTGCGTCTCGTAAATGAGTGCGCCCAGGCGGCGGTTGATGCGGGCTTTGGGACCGTGATAACGAGCCATCGATCGAAAACTCCTCGGGGGAATACTGTTCGGCCGCCTCGCACCAGCGGGGACCGAGTGCCGGCATTGCCGGCCAGCAGACTGGCCGCAGGCGGACACTCGTCGCGCCACGTCGGCCTAAGTCGTTTTGGTGAAGCCCCTTATCTTGTCAAATGGGGTCCGGCGGGACAAGGGGACCAAGGGGACCCAACCCAGTCGATAGCCACATTCCGGGCCAGCCACCTCTGAAATCGCCGCGTCCGTGCTTGATTCGCCATCGTGGCGCGGGAAGATGCAGCGGCTGAACGGGGGTATGTATGAAAACGCCGAATGAGTTCTGGCTGGAGCTGCACGCTTTGTCGTCGGCCTATGCTGCCGAAGGGGCGACGCCTCAGGAGCGGGCGGACGAGATCCTGGCCCAGTTCGTCAAGATGCCCGCGATCGCCCGGCGCGAGCTACTCGCGGAGTTCTGGCCGCTGGCCAATTACTTGCCGGAGCTTTATAGCCGTGCGCTGGCTGCCCATCGCAGCGCCGAAAGAGAGCCGCCAGTGGAAAAGGCAGGCTAAGTCATCGCAAAGAATCCTGAAAGGGTCCACCCCCATGCTCACCCGTCGCTCGTTCGTCCAAACGGCTGTCGCCGCGTCGCTTGCTCCCTGGATCTGGTCGCCGTTAGCAAGGGCTCAGGCTCCCAGCGAGCGGCTCAATGTCGGCTTCATCGGCGTAGGGACGATGGGACGCGGGCACCTGGGGAATCTGCTCGGTCGCGATAACGTCGAGGTCGTCGCCGTCTGCGACGTGGTCAAGGAGCGGCTCGACGACGCGGTCGAAACAGTCGAGAAGCGGTATGCCGAGCCGACCAAGAGCGGCACTTACAAGGGGGTCATGGCACTGGCCGACTTTCGCGAGCTGCTGGCGCTGCCGGGGCTCGATGCGGTTGTGATCGCCACGCCGGACCACTGGCACGCGATTTCCTGCATCCTGGCGGCCCGCGCGGGAAAGCACATCTACTGCGAGAAGCCGCTGACGCAAAACGTAGCGGAAGGTCGGCAGATCGCAAGCGTTGTGAAGAAGGCGGGCGTCGTCTTTCAGACCGGCAGTCAGCAGCGGAGCGAGTTTGGCGGCCATTTTCGCAAAGCGGTCGAGTACGTTTGGAATGGGCGAATCGGCAAGCTGCACACGATCCGCATCGGCGTCGGCGGGCCGTCCAAGCCGTGCGACCTGCCGACGGAAGAGATCCCCGCCGGCACTGACTGGGACGCGTGGCTCGGGCCGGCCCCTGAGCGAGGGTACAACGAGATCCTCTGCCCCAAGGGGGTCCACAAGCACTTCCCCGCCTGGCGGAACTACCGCGAGTATGCCGGCGGCGCGATGGCCGACATGGGGGCGCACCACTTCGACATCGCGCAGTGGGCCATGGAAATGGACAATAGCGGCCCGGTCGAAATCATCCCGCCGGAAGATTCCGCCAAGGAGTCGGGGCTCAAGTTCATCTACGCCAGCGGCATTACCATGATCCACAACGAGTTCGAGGGGGACGTGCGGGCCGACTGCGTCTTCGAAGGATCGGATGGAAAAATCCTCGTCAGCCGCAGCGGCATTTCGAGCCAGCCCGATTCGATCCTGTCCGAGCCGCTCCCTGAAAACGCCCGCCGCGTCTATCCCTCGACCGATCACCGCGGCAACTGGCTGGATTGCATCCGCGACAAGAAGGACTGCATCTGCATGGCCGAAACGGGGCACCGCTCGGCCACGATCTGTCACCTCGGCAATCTCGGTTACCGACTCCGCCGGCCGCTGAAGTGGGACCCGGTGAAGGAGCGATTTGCCGGCGACGACGAGGCCAATGGGCTGCTCACTCGCGAGCCGCGGGAGAAGTGGAATGTTGGTTAGGAGGACCGCTTGCCCGAGAGTTTCGAGACAAGCCGTTTGACCGTCGCCGCGCGACGGCGCAGAATTCGTCGGCATCCTTTCGTTTCTTCCGGAGTCCGATCGACCATGCTTGGCCATATTGCCCGCCCTGCCATAGGCGTCCTGCCAAATCGAGTCGCGAGTCTGCGGACCTGGCCGCACCACGGGCTCGCATTGGTCTGTTCGCTTTTCACGCTCCATGTCGTGGTATGGCACGTGTCTGCCGCCGAACCGCCGCGGCCTAACGTCGTCCTCATCCTGGCGGACGACCTCGGCTATGGCGACGTCGGCTGCTTCGGACAGAAGCAAATTCAGACGCCGAACCTCGACCGGCTGGCGCGCGAGGGGATGCGCTTCACCGATTTTTATGCCGGCAGCACGGTCTGCGCCCCATCGCGCTGCGTGCTGATGACCGGGTACCACACTGGGCACTGCTCGATCCGGGGCAATTCCAAGCAGAACCTGCGGCCAGAGGAGGTGACGGTGGCGGAAGTGCTCAAGAGTGCCGGTTACGCGACCGCTCTGTTCGGCAAATGGGGGCTAGGGCACGAAGGTTCCAGCGGCGTCCCGACGCGGCAGGGCTTCGATGCTTTCTTCGGCTACCTCGACCAGCACCACGCTCACAACTACTACCCGGCGTTCCTGATGAAGAACGAGGAGCGGTTTGCGCTCCAGAACGTCGTCCCCGGCGACGGCGACTTTGGCGGCGGCGTCGCGACGACCAAAGCACAGTACAGTCACGATCTGATTGCCGGCGAGGCGATTCGGTGGATTGAGAGCCAAAAGGACAAGCCGTTCTTTTTGTACCTGGCCCTTACGATTCCACACGCCAACAACGAGGCCCGCCAGAAAGGGATGGAAGTCCCGGATCTCGGCCCCTATGCCGACAAGGATTGGCCCGAGCCGCAAAAAGCTCACGCGGCGATGATCACGCGGATGGATAGGGACATCGGCCGCGTGATGGCCAGGCTCAAGGAACTCGGCGTCGATGACAACACGCTCGTCTTCTTCTCTTCGGACAACGGTCCGCACGCCGAGGGAGGAAACGACCCGCAATTCAACGATTCCAATGGGCTGCTGAAGGGGATCAAACGCGACCTGACCGACGGCGGCATTCGCGTGCCGACGATCGCCCGCTGGCCGGGAAAGATTGCGGCGGGCGGCACGAGCGATCACGTGGGCTACTTTGCCGACATCCTGCCGACGCTGGCGGAACTAGCCGGCGTGATCGAAAAAGTCCCAACGGACATGGATGGCGTGTCGCTGACGCCGACGCTGGTGGGAAAGCCGGATCAGCAAAAGCAGCACGACTATCTCTACTGGGCCTTTTACGAGCGGAGCGGCGGCCAGGCGGTGCGGATGGGCAAATGGAAGGCCGTGCAGCAGCCGATCAGCACGCCGCTGCGGCTGTATGACTTGTCCACCGACATCGGCGAGGAGCGCGACGCGGCCGCCGAGCATCCCGAGGTCGTCGCCAAAGCGACGGCGGCGATGAAGGAAGCGTACCGGCCGAGCGAGGAGTGGAAGTTTCCAGCGGCGGGCGCCGCGAAAGGGGGCAAGGCGAAGAAAGCCAAGTGAGTGGGAGAAAGGGAGCGGGGGAGAATGAAGCGAAACCGCTCAACTGCTCTCCCTCTCGCCCTCTCGCCCTCTCTCCCCCTTTGCCATGCTCGCGATTTGGCCCTTCCCCACCAACAGCCTCTCCACCTCCCCCACGGCCGCGCGCAAGCTCGCCGCCGCCATGAAGAAATTCGTGTGCTGCGACACCTCGGGCTGAATCTCGACGAACAGCTCGGTCGCCTTCTTGAGCTTGCTGAACTTCTTCCGCGCCAGACGCAGATACTCCTCGGCATCCCCCTCCTTGAACGGCCCGCCGAGGGCTAGCATGAAGTCGTACAGCTCGCGATGGACCTCCGCCAATTCGTCATCCTCGGCCGCTTCCTCGCTGTGCTTGAGGAACGCGCGGACCATCCAGACGTGGGAGAGCTGGGTGTCGATATGATGCATGAGCTGGGCAGAGTCCATCCGGCCATTGTAATCCGCCCGATCCTGGTTGTTCCTCGATTGGTCACTTCCACCAGCGCCGGCTATCATGGAAGGCTTCGCCAGCCGAACCACCATCCGCGAACTGAACACCGATGCTCCATTGCCCCCACTCCGCAATCCGCCGACCCGCTGACGCGGGTGCCCGGCAATTTGCAATCGCGCTGCTTGCGACCCTGGCCATCTTGTCAGCGGTGAGTACCACGCGCGCCCAAGACGATCCCTTCGCCGCCGGTGTGCGCCCCACGCCGTGGCTCAAGCCGGAGGAGGAGCAGAAGCTGTTCAAGCTGCCGGAAGGCTTTGAGATTCAGCTCGTCGCCGCCGAGCCGGACATTCAGAAGCCGCTCAATATGGCGTTCGACGAGAAGGGGCGGATCTGGCTCACCTGCACGGTTGAGTACCCGTATGCCGCTCCGCTCGATAAGCCGGGGCGCGACTCGATTCGCGTCCTGGAAGACACCGACGGCGACGGCCGGTTCGAGAAGGTGACGGTCTTTGCCGATGGCCTCAACATTCCGATGGGAATCTACCCCTGGAAAGGGGGCTGCGTCGCCTACAGCATTCCCGACATCACCCACTTCGAGGATACCGACGGCGACGGCAAGTGCGACAAGCGGACGAAGCTCTACGGGCCGTTCGACCACACCCGCGACACGCACGGAATGATCAACGCCATGCGCCGCGGGTTCGACGGCTGGGTCTACGCCTGCCACGGCTTTAACAACGACAGCCGCGTCAAAGGGGCCGATGGACACGAGGTCCACATGCAAAGCGGCAACACGTTCCGCTTCCAGCTCGACGGCTCGCGAATCGAGCAGTTCACCCACGGCCAGGTGAACCCGTTCGGCATGTGCATGGATGAGCTGTTCAACATCTTTACCGCCGATTGCCACAGCAAGCCGTTGACGCAGCTCATCCGCGGCGGCTATTACCCCAGCTTCGGCAAGCCGCACGA
>DATKDU010000394.1:0-14695 GCA_035512595.1 Pirellulaceae bacterium | reverse complement strand
CGTGGGCGAAACGCGTGAGAACCCATGTCCGAGAGCCGGATGCGGGAAATCCGCCTGTCCGGTTCGATGAGCGGGAAGTGGAAACGGAGCATGGTGGCGATACTGTGACACTCGCAAACGAAAGAGCGAGCACCAGGGAATCCAAACTGCCACCTAAAACACCGCGCCAGTTCTCGACTCTACTTGCGGTTCAAATCCCGGCTGCGATCTTTCGCGGCGACAGGAGACGGTGCCAATGCCCCCCCTGTGTAGCTATTGTGGTCCCTTGTTAACGCGCTAGCGCGGGCGAGGCCTCGGGAGTGACTTACGGCAATCGCGGGAGAAACCGTCCGCTCGCAAATCGAATGCATGCAAAAGGTTACATCGCGACCGCCGACCACCGGATTGCCGTAAGTCCGCATTGGGGGCCACAGTTTGATGCGAGCGATCTGGGGACAGATGCTGGACTCCCTGGCTCGACCCCCCGGTGGGGGCGTTGTATTCAGACATTCTGTCTGGAGCGACTTACGGCGCGGAGGTGCTCCGCGGCGCGGGTCGAAGTGCACTGTATACAAGAGATTACGTTCCGGCTGCGACCAATTGCCGCGACGTAAGTGCGAAAACTCATCCCCCCCTTTGCCCGTTGTGTGGAGGGGGGCCAGGGGATCAGGAGCCAGGAAGGAGGGCCTGAGATTTCACAAGCCCGACGCGCAAGCGAGAGACAGGTATCCACTCGCCGAACGGCCGTTCCCCTCGCTGGCGCGTCGGGCTTGTGAACCTCCGACCCCGGCCCCGTCCCTGCCCCACGGACAGGTTGAAAGGATGCCCCTGCTCCGACGATACTAGATGCAGTCCGTTCTTTCTCAAGTCAGCCTCCGCCCAAGCTAATGACCGCCACGATTGCCACCCCTGCCGCCAAAGCCCGCCGCGCCGCTGGCACCAGCCTACCCACCTGCGTCTTCGACACCCCCGACGAACTGGCCCGCCACGTCGCCCGTCTGGTGGCCGGCGTGATCCGGGAGCGGAGTGCCCTGTCGCAGCATGCGGTCCTGGGACTGCCGACTGGTTCATCCCCCGTCGGCGTCTATCGCGAGCTGGCCCGGATGCACCGCGAAGAAGGGCTCGATTTCTCGCACGTCATCACCTTCAACCTGGACGAATACTTCGGCCTGGCCAAGGACGCCCCGCAAAGCTTCGCCCGGCAGATGCACGAGCAGTTCTTCCGCCACGTCAATATCCGCCCGGAGAACATCCACATCCCCGACGGCACCGTCCCCGCCGACCGGGTCGATGCCTACTGCCGCGAGTTTGAGCTGGAGATCGAGCGGGCCGGCGGCATTGACCTGCTATTGCTGGGAATCGGCCGCAATGGACACATCGGCTTCAACGAGCCGTTCAGCATTCGCAATGGTCGCACGCGGCTTTGCACCCTCGATCCGATGACGCGGCGGGGCGCAGCTAGCGAATTTTTCGGTGAATGGAACGTTCCCAGCCAGGCGATCACGATGGGGCTAGGGACCATCTTCGAGGCTCGCAAGATCCTGCTCTTAGCCCTGGGGGAGCACAAGGCGGAGATCATCCGCGAGACGTGCGAGGGTCAGGTCACGCCGCGCGTGCCCGCCAGCTTCCTCCAGGAACATGCCGACGCGACGGTGCTGGTCGATTCGGCGGCCGGCGCGCGGCTGACGGCGATGGAGACGCCGTGGCTCCTCGGAACCGCCGAGTTCACCGACGCGCTCATCAAACGGGCCTGCATCTGGCTCTGCGAGCGGACCAACAAGGCCCTTCTCAAGTTGACCGACGACGACTTTCGCCAGCACAACCTCCATCAGCTCCTGCGGCACCACGGCCCGGCGCAGACAATCGCCCACCGCGTTTTCCGCTGGCTGATGGAGACGATCCAGTACCACCCGGCCGGCAAGGACCGAAAGCGGATCATTTGCTTCAGCCCGCACCCCGACGACGACGTGATCAGCATGGGAGGGACGCTGATCCGCCTGGCTGAGGACGGCCACGAGGTGCATATCGCCTACATGACCAGCGGCAACATCGCCGTCTTCGACCACGACGCGGCGAGAATTGCCGACATCGTCACCGAGTACAACCGGCTGTTCGGCATCGACCAGGAGCGGAGCAAGCACGTCGAGGAGGCGGTGCTCGATTCGCTCTCCAGCAAGCAGCCGGGTCAGCCCGACATCGAGTGCGTGCGGAACATCAAGGGGCTGATCCGCTGGGGGGAGGCACGGGCTGGGGCGAGCAAGGTCGGCGTACGCGAGGAGAACTGCCACTTTCTCGACCTGCCGTTCTATCGCACCGGCACGATCGAAAAGAAGCCGATCAGCCAGGAAGACGTCGCGATCATCCGGCAACTTATCGAGCAGGTGCAGCCGCAGCAGATCTACATGGCCGGCGACCTGTCCGATCCGCACGGCACTCACCGCGTCTGTGCCCAGGCGATTTTCCGGGCGCTGCTCGACATCGAATCCGCTGGTGGCACTCGCCCCGAGACGCTCCTCTACCGCGGGGCATGGCAGGAGTACGACCTGCACGAGATCGAGTTGGCCGTGCCGCTGTCGCCGAGCGACATTCTGATCAAGCGGAAAGCGATCTTCATGCACCAGAGCCAGAAGGACGAGGCCCTCTTCCCCGGCTCCGATCCGCGCGAATTCTGGCAGCGCGCCGAAGACCGCAATACGGGGACTGCCGACGCCTACAACAAGGTCGGCCTGCCGGAGTATTTTGCGATGGAGGCGTTCGTGCGGTGGAATGGAGTGCCGATTTAGCGATTGCGGAGTAGCGGAGGCAAGTCCCCGTTTCGACGTGCGACGACGACAAGTGATAGCCGGATTGCGGATTGCGCCGTCCTGCCCCTGGTCCAGCTCTGCCGAACTTTCGCAAACGACCCAAACTCCCTTTTTTGATCAAGTCCCCCATGCTATCAGACCCTTTTCAATTCTGGCCCCATCGGGGATAAAGGGGCTGGAACAAGAAAAGGCCAGGAGGGACCAATCATCGATTCCATGTACGTGCTCGAAACGCGAAATCTACGGAAGACCTTCGGCGAGGGGGAAGCGGCCGTCGAAGCCTTGCGCGGCGTCGATCTGGGGGTGGTTGCCGGCGAGATGCTGGCGATCATGGGTCGCAGCGGCTCCGGAAAGAGTACGCTGCTGACGCTGCTCGGCGGGGTCGATGTGCCGACGTCGGGGCAGGTGCTGCTGGAAGGACGGGATGTGGCCTCCATGACCGACGATGAGCGGACGATCGTCCGCCGCAAGCGGATCGGTTTCATCTTCCAGTCGTTCAATTTGCTTCCTATCCTCACCGCCGAGGAAAATGTTTCGCTGCCGCTGGAGCTCGACGGCGTATCGGGGCCCAAAGCGCGGCAGGCGGCCATCGAGAAGCTCGACCTGGTGGGGCTGTCGGCTCGCAAGCATCACATCCCCGGCAAGTTGTCGGGCGGGGAGCAGCAGCGGGTGGCGATCGCCCGGGCGCTGGCGATCGAGCCGACATTTCTGCTCGCCGACGAGCCGACCGGCAATCTCGACACGGCCAACAGCCAGCGGGTGATGGCGCTGCTTCGCAAGCTGGTGGACACCCACCAGCAGACGATGGTGCTGGTGACGCACGATCCGGCGGTGGCCGCGCTTGCTGATCGGGTGATTCACTTGTCCGACGGCCAGATCGAGCGGGAGGAAGTGCTGCGGCCGAAAGTGACATCGAATGCGGAATTCGGAATGCGGAGTGCGGAGTGGGAGAAGCAGCCTGGGATTCCGCAATCCGCAATCCGCAATCCGCATTAGCCTCCCATGAGTCTTCGCCGCTACAGCCGCCGGGCACTCTTGTCGCGCCCCGGGCGGACTATTCTGACCTTGCTGTCGATCGTCATCGGCGTGTCGAGCGTGGTTTCCGTTACGATCGTGGCCGATACGACGCGGGAAGCGTACAAGACGATGTTGGCCACCGTGCGGGGGCACGCCTCGCTGGAAGTCCGAGCGAGCAACTCGGGACCGTTCGCGGAGGAGATTGTTGACAAGATCGCCGCCGTGAAGGGGGTAAGTGCCGCGGTCGCCACGGTCAAACGGGAAAGTGCCACGACGATTGGCGAAGGAGATGAGGCGACGCGCGTGCGGCTTCAGGCGCTAGGGGTCGATCCGGCGAAGGATCACCTGATTCGCGACTTGGACGTCGTCGCAGGGCGATTCGTCAAGGAAGGGGACGAGGTCATGCTCGAGGCCGACTTCGCCGCCCAGATGAACCTCAAGGTTGGCGACACGATCGGCATGACGACCCCCAAGTCGCTCCCCGATGACGAGTGGGGCCCCAAGCCGATGAAGCTGGTGGGGCTGGTGAAATCCAAAGGGGCCGAGGCCCTGCTCCAAACGGGGATCGTGTTTATGCCGTTGGAGCGGGCGCAGTTGCGATTCTTGGGCAGCGGCAAGATCAACGCGGTGCAGATCGTGACCGAGAAGGGGGCGGATGAGGAAGCCGTTCGCACGGCGGTGGCGGCACTGCTGCCGGCCGGGCTGGAGGTGCAGCCGCCTAGCGACAGTGCCCAGATGCTGCAGCAAACGCTCCTTTCCACCAATCAAGGGCTGCGGCTGACAACCGGATTTTCTCTGCTCCTGTCGGGCTTCATCATCCTTAACACGTTTTTGATGAACGTCGGCGAGCGGCGCAGGCACCTGGCGATCACGCGGGCCATCGGCGCCACGCGCTGGCAGCTCGGCAGCATGCTCATCGGCGAAGCGTTCTTGCTGGGACTCATCGGCACGGTCCTCGGCATCGGGATGGGAATGTTGACTGCCCATTACCTGAACATGGGTCTGTCGCGGCTCTTGGATGTGTCGCTGCCGGCGATGCAACTTTCGGTCTGGCCCTTTTTGTGGGCGGTGGTCTTTGGATTCGTGGTCTCCATCGTAGGGGCCCTGGTGCCGGCGCTGCGGGTGATCAAGGTCTCGCCGCTGGAAGGGATGAGCCGCGCTTCGACGCGCGACTTCTCGCGACCGCCGGCCTTTCACATGGTGATCGGGGCGGTCGTGGCGGTGGTCAGTGGGGTGCTGATCTACGGCGGCACCGTCGGCTATTTGCCGATCATCGTCCCCACGTTTGCTGCGTTGAGCCTGCACCTGGGAATCGTGCTCCTCTTTCCGCTCGTGCTGGCGCCGCTGTCGGCAATGGTAGACCGCATGTTGATCCTGCTCAGCAAGGCCGAACGCTCGCTGGCCCTCAAGCAGCTTTTGCGGCATCGGGGCCGGACGAGCCTGACCGTCGGCGTGCTGTTCATTGCCGGCAGCATCGGCGTGGCGATGGCCAGTGCGATCCTCGACAACGTGCAGGATCTCAACGACTGGCGAGACTCGGTGATCATCGGCGACTACTACGTCCGGGCGATGATCCCCGACATGGCCACCGGCAAATCGGCCGACCTGCCGGAGGAACTGGGGCCGGAGCTGGAAAAAGTGCCCAACATCGCCCACCTCGACCGGGTCAAATTCACCGACGGGCAGATCGGCGACCAGAACGTGATGATCATCGCCCGCGATTTTCGCGACCGGGGAAGGCTGCCGTTGGCGCTGCGGCAGGGGGACCCCAACACGGTGCGCCAGCAGTTGGCCGCCGGCGAGGCACTGATCAGCTCGGTGCTGGTGCAGAAGCTGGGGCTCAACGTCGGCGACGAGATCGAGCTGGGAACCGACACGGGCACAAAGAAGTTTCGCATCTGCGGCACCGTCAACGAGTATATGGTCGGCGGCCTGGCGGTCTACTTCGACTGGCAGGTAGCAGTGCGGGAGCTGGGGATCACCGGCGTCGATGGGTATGCCGTCCGCGTCGAGGAGGGAAAGCAAGCCGAGGTCGAGAAGTCGCTGGCGGCATTGTGCCGGAAATATGGCGTGCTGCTCAGTTCCAAGGCCGATATCAGCCGCAGCATCAGCCGCATGAGCAACGGCATTTCGGGGCTGAACTGGGGGCTGGTGGGACTCGGCTTCGTGGTGGCAGCATTCGGCGTGGTGAACACGCTGTCGATGAACGTCCTGGAGCAGACGCGAGAGCTGGGCTTACTACGAATCGTGGCGATGACGAAGGAACAGGTGCGGCGGACGATCGTGGCGCAGGCGGTGATCATTGGAGCAGTGGGGCTCTTACCGGGGGTGCTGTTCGGCTATGGCGTAGCCTACATCATGAACCTGGCGATGGAGCCGAGCTTCGGCCGCGACATCCAGTTTCACCACCGGCCGCTCATGGTGGCGATCACGTTCTCCGTGGCACTCTTGATCACGCTGATTTCCGCGTGGGTGCCGGCGCATCGGGCAGCGAACGTCGATCTGGCGACGGCGCTGCACTATGAGTGAGAGTTCAAGGTGAGTGAGAGTTCAAAGTTCAAGGTTGTCATTCCTGTTCGATCAACTTGGAACCTTGAACCTTGAACTTTTGCAGTGCCCTCGCCAGGAATCGAACCTGGTCTACGACCTTCGCAAAGTCGCGTGCGAAATCCGGCACACTCCGGGGGCGGATTCATTGCGGATTTGGGATTGCGGATTGAAAGAAATCCGCAATCCGCAATCCGCAATTTGCAATCCGCAATGGATAGCGTCTCGACCTGGATTCGAACCAGATCCTCGACCTTCGGAGGGTCGCGTGCGATCCGTTACACCATCGAGACAAGCACGAGCGCGAGGAGTCGAACCCCGCCCAAGCAGTTTTGGAGGCTGCCGGCTCTCCCGGGAGCACGCTCGTAACGTGGTCCACTCGCTCCGCGAGTGGAAAGGGTATCCGACGGGACTCGAACCCATATCTCCTGGTTCACAGCCAGGCGTGCAGAAGCCGCTACACTACGGACACCATAAGTAGTAGGCACACTCCGTGTGCCGTCAGCGGCGACGGCACACGTGCCCGCTACGGCTGGGACCCAATCACAGCGGAAGGCCAGGGATTCGAACCCTGATCCCAAAGTTGGGAGCCGCGTTAGCACCGCGGTCCGGCCAGCCGTATCCGGCTACCTTCCGAATGTAGTCCACTCGCTCCGCGAGTGGACAAGTACGCGCGGGGCCGCCGGTCACACCGCGACGACCGCCGCAATCCGATTCGGGCGACCCGATGGGCACTCGCGGAGCGAGTGCCCTACAAGTGGACCGTGTGGGAATCGAACCCACCGCACCGATCTTGCAAGGATCAGTCGCCCCCTTGGCATGCCAGCCCATTGCGAGAGGTCCGTCCGGGAGTCGAACCCGGTCTTCCGCCCTACCACGGCGGCGTGCAGCCGAGAGCACCTACAGACCAAGTAGCGGGTCCGGGGGTCGCGCCCGGCAGGCAAGGCTTATGAGGCCTCGATGGGCGCTGGCCCACCCGCGATGATTCAAATCCGAAATATCCGAAATCCCAAATCCGCAATCGCAAGCGTCCCCGATGGGATTTGAACCCACGATCTCTACCGTGACAGGGTAGCGAGCACTCCGGGCTGCTCCACGAGGACCAATTGTGTCTCCTGACTCCTGTCTCCTTCGTGTCTGAGACAGAGTGGTCGTCCAGTTGCCTACCGAGCTGCAAATCCAAAAGTAGTCCCGGATGGAGTTGAACCACCGTCACCTGGTTGTAGGCCAGGGGCCCAAGCCGCTAGACCACGGGACCGAATGAACGCCGCAGCCGAACTCGCAAGAGTTCGGACGCTCCGAAGTCTTGCGACTTCGGCTACATTTCAAGTTCCGGGGGTTGGAATCGAACCAACGCCCTCCTGGTTCAGAGCCAGGCGTCACTACCAGCAGCAACTGCCCCGGAGGGTGTGAAATACCGACAAGCGATCCGCTGGCCGGTTCGCTGATTCTGCAACCTGCAACCTGCAATCTGCAATCCCCAATCGAAAGCTGCGGCGGCAGGAATCGAACCTGCGTCAGAGCGCTTAACAGGCGCCTGCCCGTACCAGCACGGGCTCCACCGCAGTGTCAGGGTTCAGGGTTCAGGGTTCAGCAGTTGCCTTCTGCGGACCTCCGACATCCGACCTCCGCTCACCATGAGGCCGGAAGGATTTGAACCCTCGCCCGCCTGGTTAAAAGCCAGGGATGCTGCCGCTACACCACGACCTCGCGTGAAACCGTGTGAAATTCGTTTGTAGCGGGCTGCCTTGTTCATCCTCTGACTCCTGACTCCTGACCCCTGATCTCTGACTCCCGAAAAGTGGGCTGGGAGGCGCTCGAATCCTCCTCTCCTGCTCTTCAGGCAGGCGCTATGCCGTCTCAGCTACCAGCCCCTCTGGCAAACTCCACGAAAAAACCCAGTGCCGCGTGCGACACCGGGTTGTGGTGCTTCACTTGGAATCCACCGCGGGTCACAAGCGCAGCGTCGGCGCGGGCCGATTATTCGCCGGATCGGCAAAGCGGCCGCACGGGCTGTAAACGCTGAGTCGTTTTCGCTGGACCAACATAGCTCCTTTTCCCGTGTAGGACGGTCCTTCCGGGCCGTCGCTCCTGGACGGCCTGGAAAGGTCCTACAGTATGAGACGGCACCGGGCGAAATTGGTTCGCGGGTTTTTTCTGGCCGCCACAAGATAGACGCGCGGCAGGGGCGATTTATTCACGCCGCGGAACAGAAATTCGGCGAGATTGATTCTCGCGGGCCTTACAGCCCCTCGATCCGCCACAACTTGATCGTCCGGTCGAAGCTGGCCGTTGCCAGCAGCCGGCCATCGGGTGAGAAAACGACGCCGTAGACGCTGTTCTCGTGGGCCGCCTGCGTCGCCAGCTTGTTGCCGATCTTCCCGTCCCACACGATCACCTGCCCGTCGGCACTACCAGACGCAAGCTGGCGGCCATCGGCCGGCCAGGCCAGGCACTTGACGAGCTGGGCGTGGCCGTCGAGGGTCGTCTTCATCTCCCCCTTCGCTACGTCCCACCACTTGATCGTCGTGTCGCTGCCGCCGGAGGCGAGGGTCTTTCCATCGGGGGAGAAGGCGACCGACTGCACCGTGCCATCATGCCCGGCCAGCGGACGCGACTTCCCGCCGGCGACGTCCCACAAGAGCAGCTTGTTGTCGAGGCTGCCGGAAGCGGCCAGCTTGCCGTCGGGGGAAAGAGCGACGCAGTACACCGCGTCGGTGTGCCCCTGGAGGACCGCAATCGACGACCCCTCGCTGCTCCACACCCGCACGTCGTTGTCGTGACTGCCCGTGGCCAGCGTCTTGCCGTCGAACGATGCGGCGAAGCACTCGATGTAGTTCTGATGGCCAGTTAGGGTCGCGATCGCCGTGCCCGACGCGGCATCCCAGGTTTTTACGCTTTTGTCGAGGCTGGCGGAAAAGAGCCGCGTGCCATCCGCCGAAAACGCCACGCCGCAGACGCCGTCGCCGTGCCCCTTCAGCCGCGCTATCTCCTTCCCATCGGCCACGTTCCACAGCTTGATCGTGTTGTCCAAGCTCGCCGTCGCCAGCGTCTGGCCATTGGGCGCAAATGCCGCCGCATAGACGGCATTGGGATGGGTCAGCGTGTGGAGGAGCTTCAAATTCGCCATGTGCTTATGGTCCCCGCCAATGGGCGGCATCCTGCAGAAGAACCTTCACGCCCGGCACGTCGGCCAGCAGCACCAGATCGTCATCGGCCACCGTACCCGCCGAGCTGAAGAAGACAGTCCCTAGCCGCTTCTGCTCCTTGAGCAGCTTGACGTGCTCGGCCACGAACCGCCCGTTAAAGTGAACGTTGATGCGATCGGTAAGCGGATCGCGCGTGAACCCGATGCGTGCCTCAGCCACCTGCATTGGCGGCGGCAGCGGCTCCGGCGGGTTTTGGTTCGGCACCGAGTCGGCACGGGCGGATTCCAGGCCGCCGAACAGGACCAAGAGCACAACAGCACATACCCATCGGGCGCGGCTCCAGGAAAGCATGGGCAGACTCCTGTGAAAAAATGGGTCCGTTGGTATTGCCGGCGTGACTACGGTAGGTCCGCCGCCGTTACGCGTGACGCCCCGCTGTCCGCAAGATCGAAAGCAGCGTTGAACACTTTCTCCACATACGTGCCTGCCTCAAAATACGATCCCTTCTGCCACAGCAAGATCACCTCGTTGGCCACTTGCCGCCGCGCTTCCGGTTCAAATGGAATGAAATCATCCACCTTGCTGAGCATCTCGATCTGGTGAATTGCGCCGTGGTACATGTGATGCGGGGAAATAGCGCTGCCGGGTGAAAAGGTATTGACCCTCCGCCATTCAGGGGGCCTCTCGTTCGAGTCAGCAGCTCGAGATAACCACGTTTCCTCCTCGCGCTGGCTGACCTGGCAATACAGCAACAGCCACGTGTGCCGAACGCGCCCCGATTGGATGTCCACTTCATCGATCCAGCAGTTCAGCGGGGACCATTGGAATACCCCGCTGACGAGAAACAGCACCGTACCTACCACCACTGCGGTTCCTAAGAGAATCCAACGTCCATAGCCGCGCGACGTCATGGCAGTTGCTTTACTTCGCCCCCTTCTTACCTTTCCCCTTCCCCTTCCCCCGGTTCTTCACATACTCCGGCCAGACGATCCGCTGCCCTTCGCGGTTGTCGAACGTCCAGGCTGGCCAGGTCGGGCTTTCCTCGCGCACGGCGTGGTACTTCTTGAGGAGCTTGTCCTTCATGTCGGCGAACTTGTCCGGCTCGGCCGCCGACAAGTCCTTTGTCTCGCCGATGTCGTCTTTGAGATTGTAAAGGACGAAGCTCACCGGCTCGGCCGCTTTGAACTGTTTTTCTTCCTCGTCGGTGACGTCGTTGGTGCGGGCCATTGGCCGCTGGTCGAGCATCGCGAGAATCTTCCAGTCGCCATCGCGAAGAGCAACCTGGTAATTGCCGGCGGCCCGGTTGAAGTGCCAGTACAGCGGCTCACTGCGGGTGATCTACTCTCCTGAGAAAACCGGCACGATGCTCGTGCCGTCGAGCGTCCGGTCCTTCGGCGGCTCAATGCCGACGATCTGGCAGACCGTCGGCAGGAAATCGACGCCGCAGACCGGCGTGTCGCTTTCGGTCCCGGGCTTGACCTTCCCCGGCCAGCGGATCATGCCGGGGACGCGAATGCCCCCTTCGGTAAGGAACCCTTTCTTGTCGCGCAGCGGCCCCGCCGAGCCGTGTGGATGCTGGTTGGTGATGGCCGGGCCGTTGTCGCTGGTGAAGAACACCAAGGTGTTGCCGTCCAGCTTCTGCTCGGCCAGGGAGCGCATCAGCCGGCCAAAGGCGTCGTCCATCTGCGTGACGTTGCCGTGGTGGGCGGAGTAGGACGGATCATCGTGCGGATAGAGCCGGGTGTAATTGGGGCTCGAAGCAATCGGCTCGTGCGGCTCGTGGAAGCAGCAATACAGGAAAAACGGCTTGCTCTTGTCGCGGCCGACCCGCAGCCACGAGATCGCCTCATCGACCACGACGTGGGCCGAATAGCCGCTCGTCTGCCCCACGGCCTCTCCGTTGCGGACGAAGTTGTCGGGATTTCTGTGATTCGGCAGGGCGTTGTTCTGCGTGCTGAACCAGTGATCGAAGCCGTGCTCCCCCGGCTGCGGCACTCCCGGTTCGTTGAACTGGCCGGTCATGTGCCACTTGCCGACGTGGCACGTGCTGTAGCCGGCCCCTTTCAGCAGCGTGGCGATCGTGACTTCCTCCTTCCGCACGTGTACCGGCGAGCCGTGTGGGATCCAGTTGCGGACTCCGACGCGCGTCGGAGTCCGCCCAGTCATCAGTGCCGTCCGCGACGGCGAGCAGTTGGCGTGCCCCGCATAGCAGCTCGTCAGCCGCAGTCCCTGTTTGGCGAATTGATCGAGGTTCGGCGATTTGATATCCTGCGCGCCAAAGCAGGCCAGGTCGCCGTAGCCGAGGTCATCGGCCAGGACCAGGACGATGTTGGGGCGCTCGGCGGCAACGGAATTAAGCGCCGCAGTCCCAAACAACACGGCCGACAGCAGTGCCAATAACGTGCGATGAGATTGCATGTCATTCCCCCTTAGCAGACTTGCGGAATTCATTGACCACTTGCCCCTCGACGTCGTGATGGCGGAAGACGATTGCCTCGCCGGCCGCCTCGACCGACAGGAATCCCCCTTTCACGCGGTGGAAGCGGTGATACTCCTCGTCCAGCCCGGGTGAGCCGCCAGCGTGGGCGTCGCTGGCCGCGCCAACGGAAAACTCGTTCAGCCCTGTTTGCGGATGGACCGAGTGATACTGCCAGTGCCGATCGCCGCAGATCGTGAAGAAGTTGTCGGGGACGTTTTTCGCAAACCAGTCGCGGATCTCGTCCCCTTCGTGCTGGAACGTCCGGTTGGCATGGTTGTCGGCCTTGTTCGTGCGGTCGGGGCCGACGATCGGTGTGGGGGTGATGAGCACCTTCCACGTGGCGTCGCTCTCGGCCAGCGTTCGCTTCAGCCACTCCTTCTGCTCCGGCCCCCAGATCGTCTTCTCCGGCCCGTCGGGCGTGTTGTTCGCCGAGCGGAAGTCGCGGCCGTCGGTCAGCCAGATTTGCAGGTGCCTCCCCCAGCGGAACGTGCGGTAGATCGATTCGGACATCGGCACTTGCTGGCGAAAGATCTTCTGGCCTTTTGCGAACGTCAGCTCGCCGCGCTTGCGGCCGGGCCACGAATCGTCGTCCACCGTGTCGTGATCGTCCTTCTCCCAGTACGTCGCGACGCTGCGGGTCAGCTCCCGCTGCCGCGGCAGGCTGAACATCCGCTCCCAGTGGTAGCGGGCCAGCCGCGGCGTCGTGGCCCGCGGCTCCTCGCTGTCGTAATAGACGTTGTCCCCGGTAAAGGCGACGAACCGAGGCTGGAGCCTCAGCATCGAAACGTAGATATGGTGCCCGTCGGCATGGTCCCGGTCGTGATACGCCTGGCAGGTCATCACGCATAAGCGAATCGCTTCGTCAGCACTCGCCGGCGGCGCGGTCGTGAATTCTCCACGGACCGCGCCATGCTCCGGCTTGCCCCCTGGGCCAGTCGTTTCGACCGCATAGTGATACGTCGTCGCCGGCCGCAGATTTTTCAGGTGAAACTGGTGGCTGAAATCAGTCTCGGCATTCACGTCGGCCCACTCGGTTTCCGCTGCATCAGTGAGATCCTCATTGGCTGCGTACCGGACGCGAATCCGCCCCTCTGCGCCGCGACAAGCCCCTTGTAAATCATCCACGCTTACCGTCACCGGCCGCGGCCCTGTTTTCCCCACGCGGCCGGTGATGGCCACCCCCTTGTCGTTCCGTGTCGCTTCGGCCGTCAGCCGCGTCCAGACGATGGCCGTGGTGTCGGTGACCTCGCCAACCTTCACGCCGCCGGCCTGGCGCGGTTGCTGTGCGTCGGGCTGGGCCGCAAGAACAGTGGCGATGCCCAGACAGGAAACAACAACGACTGATACGGCGGCAATTCGTGGTCGATTCATGGCTGCACTCCGAGATGCCGCATTGTAGCCCGATTCGGTCGCGAATCCCAACCAGGCGGCAGACCGCAAGCAACGGCGAATCGCATGAGCCGCACGGCTGATGGACGCCCGGCGGGCATTTATAATCGACGACGTTGATCTCGTATTGTTGCTCAGGAGTTTCCGCCATGCGCTGCTGGTTTTCAGCCGCTTTGATCCTGATCGCCGCCGTCGCTTGCTTCCCTAGCGCCCTCGATGCACAAGGGGGCTCCCTCGACGACGGCTCCGAGTTGCTCCCGACCTTCACGCTCCCCGAGGGCTTTACGATCGAGCTGGCCGCCGGGCCGCCGCTGGTCGAGCGGCCAATCACGGCCGACTTTGACGAACAGGGGCGGCTGTACGTGTCGGACTCGTCGGGGACCAACGACAAGGTGCAGCAGCAGCTCGAGGACAAGCCGCATCGCATCCTGCGGCTGGAAGACACCGACGGCGACGGCAAGTTCGACAAGAGCGTCGTCTTCGCCGACAAGCTGATGTTTCCTGAAGGGACCATGTGGTACGACGGCTCGCTCTACGTTGCTGCCCCGCCGAGCATCTGGAAGTTGACCGACACGGATGGCGACGGAACGGCGGACAAGCGGGTGGAGTGGTTCCAGGGGAAGACGCTGACGGGCTGTGCCAACGACCTGCACGGTCCGTACCTCGGTCCCGACGGCTGGATCTACTGGGCCAAGGGGGCGTTCGCCGAGCAGACGCACAGGGTGAACGGCAAAGAGTGGAAGACCAAGGCGTCACACATCTTTCGCTGCCGGCCCGACGGCTCGGGCCTGGAGCCGGTAATGACCGGCGGCATGGACAACCCGGTTGACGTGGTCTTCAACGCCGATGGCGACCGATTTTTCACCACGACGTTTTTCGTCCATCCGGGCGGGGGCCTGCGCGACGGGCTGATCCACGCTGTTTACGGCGGTGTCTACGGCAAGGAGCACGGGGTTCTCGAAGGTCATCCGCGGACCGGCGAGTTGATGCCGGTCCTGTCGCACCTCGGCCCCGCGGCCCCGTGCGGCCTGGCGATCTACGAGTCGCAGGTCTTCGGCAAAGAGTTCGAGCAAAATCTGTTCGCCTGCAACTTCAACCTCCACCGGGTGACTCGGCATATCCTGACGAAGAAAGGAGGCTCGTATGAATCGAAGGATTCCGAGTTCGTCGTGTCGAGCAACCTCGACTTTCATCCGACCGACGTCCTGGAAGATGCCGACGGCAGTTTGCTGATCGTGGACACCGGCGGCTGGTACAAGCTCTGCTGTCCGTCGTCGCAATTGTGGAAACCAGACATTCGCGGGGCCATCTATCGCGTGCGGCGGAAGGGT
>DATKDU010000393.1:0-16804 GCA_035512595.1 Pirellulaceae bacterium | reverse complement strand
AACTTCTGACCGAATGCTCATTGCCGCTGGTTCTGAGCGTCTCCGCGACGACGCGCCCCCCGCGTCCGGGAGAAGTTGACGGGATTCATTACCACTTCCTGTCGCATGAGGAGTTTGCCCGCCGCCGGCAGGCGGGGGAATTCCTGGAATGCAAGGAAGTCTACGGCCTGGGGCACTGGTATGGCACGCTGCAAAGCGAAGTGGCGGCTGGACTTGCCGACGGAAAATGGGTAATCTTAGAGATCGACGTCCAGGGGGCTTTGTCCGTCCTGGAGTCCCACCCCGAAACGGTCACCATCTTCATTCACTGCGGTTCCCAGGAGGAGCTGGAGCGGCGGCTCCGGCAGCGCGGCACCGACAGCGAGGCGCAGATTGCGCGCCGCCTGGAAGTGGCGCGGCGGGAATTGACCTACCTCGACCGTTACCAGCACAGCATCATCAATAACGACGTTCAGCAAGCGGTTCGCGAGATTTGCGAAATCCTTGCCCGTCACGGAGCCCACGCATGATCGACGATCTGAAGGAAGAAGGAATTGTCAACAAGGTTGGCGGCCGCTTCAAGCTCTCCACGCTGATTCAGAAGCGGCTGGTGCAGCTCAAGCAAGGGAGCCGGCCGCTGGTGGAAACCAGCACCCAGGACCTGATGCAGATCGCCATCCAGGAAATCCTCCAGGACAAAATCTTCCTCGACACGTCGAATCAGGTGAAATCGCACGACTTCCAGGGGACGGGCGAATCGATGGAATTGGACCTCGGGGATCTGTAGGCACCGCCCCGTCCAATGTCCAATGTCTAAAGTCCAATGCCACTGAAGCGGGATCGACTTTGGACTTTGGACTCGCGACTTTGGACTTCATTTATGACCGGGCGCGAAATCATCGTCGGCGTCACCGGCGGCATTGCGGCCTATAAAACCGCCATGCTGGTCAGCCAGCTCGTCCAAAACGGTGCGGGCATTACCGTGGTGATGACCAAAGCGGCCGAGCAGTTCGTCGGCCAAGCGACCTTCGCCGCACTCACCGGCCGCCCGGTCGCGACGAAGATCTTTGACGAAGCGCACTATCCGCTCGGCGCGCACATTCAACTGGCCGAAAACAAAGACCTGCTCATCGTGGCACCGGCATCGGCCGACTTTCTGGCGAAAGCGGCCAGCGGTCAGGCCGATGACTTGCTGACGACCCTGTACCTGGCCTTCAGCGGGCCGGTGCTGATGGCGCCGGCGATGAACACTGCCATGTGGGAAAAACCGGCCGTCCAACGGAACGTCGCGCAGCTTCGCTCCGACGGCGTGCAGTTCGTCGAACCGGAATCGGGCTGGCTCTCTTGCCGCCAGGTGGGGGCGGGGCGGATGGCAGCGCCGGAAGCCATCGTGGCAGCCGTTGCCGCCTTGCTGCGTCCGCAGGCGTGATGGCAGCCGAAGTCGCCCGACTTCTGGCGGATTTTTGCCTCATCCCAATCCGAACTCTTATGAGTTCGGCCACGGCGGACTTGTGGATGAGCCGCCAAAACGCTTTCAGTCGCCGCTTTGGCGCATGTATAATGGATCGTGATTGTGGGCCTTGTCTGGGCTCGCGCCCCCTCTCCATTCCTCACCGCCAGACCGCTCATGGGTATCAAGTTTCGCTGCCCCAACGGGCATAAGCTGAACGTGAAATCCTTCCTGGCAGGGAAGAGGGGAGTTTGCCCCAAGTGCGGCACCTCGATGCGGATTCCGCTGGAATCGACGCGGGGCCAGGATCCAGATTCCGCCGCCGACGAGGGAGAAGGGGACGATCTGCTCGACGAGGCAAAATTCCCGGCTCCCGGTCGTCCCGCTGCGCTGGCCCGCGCCACGGCTGCCGCTGAATCTAAGTCACCGGCTGCCGCAGTCGCGATTGCCGCTCCCGCAACAATGCCCGTCGCTGCGGCAGCCGACCCGATTGCCGAGGCCCCGGCCGCCGTGTGGTACGTTCGCCCGCCTGGCGGCGATCAATACGGGCCGGCCCGCGGCGACGTGATGCGCCGCTGGATCGGCGAAGGGCGGGTCAGCACGGACTCGCTGGTGTGGCGCGAAGGGTGGGCCGATTGGCTGACCGCCAGCGACGTCTTCCCCTCGCTCAAATCGGCGCAGGTGCAGCCTCCCGCTCCGCCGTCGGCGGCAATCGCACCAACCAAGAGTGACTCGCCGGCCAGCGCTGCGGCCGAACCGACCCTGCCGGCGCGGTCCGCCCGCCTGACCAACCGCTACGAGAGCCGCCGCAAGCAAGGGAGCGGCCTGGGGATTGCCGTCATAGTGATCTTGGGGCTATTGTGCGTAGTGCTGGCTATCCTGGTGTACGTGTTCGTGTTTTCCAGTTCTGGCGGAACGCCCCCCAAGACCAAATCGCCAGCCCGTTCGGCACAAGCCGTGCGCGCGACCAGCAACGTCTGATCGCCGGAAAAATTCCTGCCGCAGGGATGCGAACCAACTCCTACCGCCTACCAAGGATCCATCTCATGTCCCGCCTGCTTTCCATTGCTTGCATGTTGTCGCTGGTTGTTGGGAGCCCTTCCTGGGGACGGGCCGACGAGAAGGCCGCCGAGGGAGCCGCATTCACCGTGGCCGACGGCAAATTGGCGTTCACCGCTCCCAAGGGCTGGACCAAGAAACAGCCCCGCTCGCGGATCATCGAGGTCGAGTTCGAGATCCCCGCCGCCAAAGGGGACGAGAATGCCGGCCGTTTCACCATGATGGGGGCCGGCGGCGACGTGCAGGCCAATATCGACCGCTGGTATGGGCAGTTTGAGCAATCTGACGGCAGCGACTCCAAAGACAAGGCGAAAGTCGAGAAGAAGACCATTGCCGGCAAGACGGTCCATTACGTCGATGTGGCCGGAACCTACAAGGATTCTCCGTCGGGGCCGTTTGCCGGCGGAAAGACGATCAAGCGCGAGGATTACCGCATGCTGGCGGCCATCGTCGAGACGAAGGAGGCGGGGAACTACTTCCTCAAGTTCTACGGCCCAAAGGCCACGGTCGCCGAGAATGAGAAGGCATTTCAGGAGATGCTCGGCAGCCTCCAGGTGAAGTAATCCTGGAGAGTGCCCTGCGATTCGTTTTGACTTGCCGCTGCGAAAGGGGTATCTTGACGGAAGCGGAGGTTGACTTCGCCAGTCGCGCAGTCCCGCAGGACTGACCTGTCCGGTCAGGACAGCCAAGCGCCACTCAAGGCCCGGTTGCCAATTCCGGCAATCTGGGTCGCTTTGTTACCAGGGAGTGCTGTCATGATGGAAGGTGTTGGAGTTGCCACCCGTCCCACCACAAGTGGCCGGGACGTTCCCGACGTTGCCGAGCAGCCGGACGAAAAGAAGTTCCAGTACCCCGGCATCCCCACGACGTGCGACGGTTCCGAAACGGTCGTCCACGTCGAGATCAACGTCACCCAGGCGTCGGGGGCTTTCCCCATCACCAGCTCGACCAACATGGGGGGCGGGTACAACGCGGCCGTCAGTGCCGGCTACAAGAATCTGTGGGGCGACACGCTCATCTTCGTCGAGCCTGAAAGCGAGCACTCGGCGGCCACGTTCTGCGAGGGCTTTGCTGCGTCCGGCGGTCGAGTCACCAATTTTACATCAGGCCAGGGGCTGGTCCTGATGAAGGAAGTGCTGTACACGATCAGCGGCAAGCGGTTGCCGGTGGTGATGAACATCGGCGCCCGCGCGCTGACCAGCCATTCGCTCAACGTACACGCCGGTCACGACGACTTGATGAGCGTCGCGGATGTCGGCTGGGGGATGCTGTTTGGCCGCAATGCCCAGGAGTCGGGGGACCTGTGCCTGATATCGCGGCGGGCTGCCGAGGCGTCGCAAACGCCGTTTTTCAACGTCCAGGACGGCTTCCTCACCACGCACACGGTCGAAAGGGTGCGGCTCCCCGAACTCGAGTTCATGAAGGAGTATATCGGCAAGCCGGAAGACCACCTGATGAACTTGATGGACCCGGCCAGTCCGATCATGTCGGGGGTCGTCCAGAATCAAGATTCGTACATGAAGGGCAAGATCGCCCAGCGGTGGTATTACGACCGCGTCGGGCCGGCCTTGGAAGAAGCCTTCCAGCTCTTTGGCGACAAAACTGGCCGCAGGTACGACTTTGTAATGCCGTACCGCTGCGAGGACGCCAAGTACATCATCGTCGGCATGGGCTGTTACATGGAGACGGCCCAGGCCACGGTCGATTACCTCCGCGACACCAAGGGGATCGAAGTCGGCTGCCTCAATGTCTGCTGCTTTCGGCCGTTCCCCAGCCGGCAGTTGGTCGAAGCCCTCAAGGACTGCGAGGCGTTTACCGTGCTGGAGCGGATGGATGATCCCCTCTCGACCACCGGCAATCACCTGACCCGCGAAATCAAGGCGGCATTCTGTGACGCCATCACCGGCGGCAATGGCGTGGAGAAGATTGACCGGGTGCCGCGGATTTATTCCTGTTCGGCGGGGCTCGGCAGCCGCGACGTGCGTCCCGGCGACTTGTTCGCGGTCGTGGACAACATGATCGAAGACGGCCCCGATTACTTCTGCATCGGGATCGACCATCCGCTGGCGCTAAAGGTGAAGGAAGATCCGGACCTGCGCGAGCCCGGTTCGTTCTCCATGCGGGGACACAGCGTCGGCGGTTTCGGCAGCGTGACGACCAATAAGGTCATCGCCACGATTGCCGGCGACGTGTTCGGCAAGGACGTGCAGGCCTATCCCAAGTACGGCTCCGAGAAGAAGGGGCTGCCGACGACGTATTACCTGACGATTGCCGACCAGCACATTTACTTGCACAGCGAACTGGAGTTCGTCGATCTGGTGGTGTGCAACGACACGACCGCCCTGTTCAGCGGCAATCCGCTGGTGGGATTGCTCCCGGGAGGGGCCATGGTCATGCAGTCGTCGTACTCCGATCCCAAGGAGGTGTGGGAGCGCATCCCCGCGCATCACAAGCGATTCATTCGCGAGAAGAAGATCCGCGTCTACTTTGCCGACATGGTGCAGATCGCCCGCGAAGTGGCCTCGGTCGCCGACCTCCAGATGCGGATGCAAGGGATCGTGCTGCTGGGCGCGTTTTTGAAGCTCACCCCCTACGGCGAGCAAAGCGGAATGACCGACGAGCAGGTGTATGCTGGGGTCGAGAAGGCGCTGCGAAAATACTTCGGCAAACGCGGCGAGCGCGTGGTGCAGGACAACATGACGTGCGTGAAGCGGGGGTACAAAGAGATGCAGGAAGTGCCGCAGAGCATGATTCAGGGCTAAGGCGAGCGGGGGGCGTAAGCCCCCTGATGGAGTCGCCGATAACCGATGCAATAAAGAGTTTCAACGCGGCCGAAAGCCGCGACAGGAGATACCCGAGATGAGTGTGGAAACGAAGTTGCCTTCGCTCAACGAAGCCAACGAGCGTGATCCTTACAACAACAGCTCGTATGGCACGCTGGTTGACGCACCCTATAAGCCCGTCGAACTGCCGGTGCTCAACGTCATCGACTTCAACGACCGGATCATTCGGGCGTATGAGGACGGCAGCGCGGAAAAATCGCTGCCGGCCGATCTGTCGGTCTCCCGGTCGCTGATCCCGGCCGGCACGGCGACGCTGCGGGATTTCAGCTACATCGCGCCCGACCTGCCGGAGTACATCCCCAGCAACTGCACGGGCTGCATGGATTGCGTGACGCTCTGCCCCGATACGGCCATCCTGGGCAAGGTTTTGAGCGAGAGCGAATTCAAAGCGAAGCTGGAGACGATCAAAGATCCGGCCGACCGCGAGATGTTCCAGGCTCAGTGGGCCAAGACGCGGAAGTATTACGAAGGGCCGCAAAAGAAAATGGGCGAAGGGGGGATGTTCAACATCATCATCGACCCCAGCAAGTGCAAGGGCTGCGCGGAGTGCGTCACCGTTTGCGACGACCTGGCGCTGAAGATGATTCCCAAGACCGAGGAGGTGATGACCTCGGTCCGCAAGAGCCACAGATTCTTCAAGGAATTCGGACCGTCGAATGAAAAGTACGTCAGCGACAACCTGCTGATCGACATGATGCTCAAGGAGAAGACGCACGTTTACGTCGGCGGCGCTGGCTCCTGCGCCGGCTGCGGCGAAGGGACCGCGCTGCGGATGATGTGTGCCGCCACCGGGGCGAAGCACGGCGACCAGTGGGGGATCATCGCCGCCACCGGCTGCAACACGGTTTATACCTCGACCTATCCGTATAACCCGTACCTGGTGCCGTGGACCAACTCGCTGTTCGAGAACGCGCCGGCGATGGCCATGGGGGTGCGCAGCCGCTGGGACCAACTGGGGTGGCAGGACCGGCCGCTGTGGTGCCTGGGCGGCGACGGGGCCATGTTCGACATCGGCTTTCAGTCGCTGTCCCGCATGTTCGCCAGCGGGATGAACATCAAGGTCTTTGTGCTCGACACGCAGGTTTACTCCAACACGGGGGGCCAGGCCAGCACGTCGAGCTACACCGGCCAGAACACGAAGATGAGCGTTCACGGCAAAGCGATCTCCGGCAAGCAGGAGCGCCGCAAGGAGATCGCCCAGATCGCCATGATGCACCCCCGGACGTTCGTGGCGCAGACGACCTGTGCCCACGTCAATCACTTCTATCGCAGCGTGCTCGACGCGCTGGAGTTCGACGGTCCGGCCATCGTCTGCTGCTATACGACATGCCAGCCCGAGCACGGCGTGGCCGATAACATGGCCACCGACCAGGCGCGGCTGGCGGTCGATACCCGCGCATTCCCGCTGCTGATTTACGATCCGCGCAAGGGGGACACGATTGCCGAGCGGCTTTCGCTCCAAGGGAACCCCGCGGTCAACGAGGACTGGTGGACCAATCCCAAGACCGGACAGCAAGTCGATTTTCTAGACTTCTGCCGCAGCGAAGGCCGCTTTGGAAAACACTTCGACAAAGACGGCAATCCCAGCCCGACGCTCCTGTATGCCAAGCAGGACCGGCTGGAGAACTGGCACGTGCTGCAGGATCTGGCCGGCGTGCGCGGCAAAAAAGCGGCGGCCAAGCCGGCAGCGCCCACTGCCACCGCGGCCGCGGCCAAGGCTGCTGCCGCCAAACCGGCGCCCGCCGCGAAGCCCAACGGCGATTTTTCCGTCGGCATGCGGATCAAGTACAACGACGGCAGCGCCTGGATCACCGGTGTGATCGAGTCGCTGGAGCCGGCCGTCGTCAAGCTGGAAGACAGCACGATCATCAAGACCAGCCTCGACAACCTCAAGGAAGGGGCCAAGGCGGGGCTGATCGTTCACGCGTAGCAGTCGCGGCGCTGGTCCAGTTATTCTGTCACAATGTCACCGTCCCGCCGAAGTTGTGAAGGATTAATGGCGACACCCGAGGAACTACTGGAGCGTGTTACGGACCGCGACTCATTCATCGCGTTCGTCCGGGCGCTGGCGGAGGAACGAGAAGTGGCCGCCGAGATTGAGCGCGCCAATCCAAAGGCCTATTCAGTAGACGGGGCGCACAATTGGAAGAATGGAACCATCGAGGACTTCTTGTACGCAGCCCTGGACTATTTCGAGCCGGGACGGTACCACCAGCCGATTTCGGACCCAAGTTGGCGGGTGTTCGCGGAAATTCTCTGGTGCGGCAAGATTATCGAATAGTGACCGGCAAACCCATCAAAAATTCTCCTTCAGCCCGTGCCTCCGGTAACGAATGTTCCGCGGGTTCATGGTGTGACCCCAACTCACATCCGCCACCGCCACGCCGAATGCCGCGGCAATCAGCTCCCGCTCCTGCGGGCTGGGGGTCCAGCGGCCTTCGGCGATCGCCGCCACGCGGGCCACTTCCAGCCCGCTCCGCTCGCTGATCTCCTCGATCGCCAGGCCGGTTTCTTCAAATAGGTGCTCGACGGTCTTCATACGCTCCAAAATAACCGGCTTCCTGGCGGCGGCAAGAGCGGATTGGTGCGGGGGTCACCGGCCTCAACGCAGCGACCATCCGCACGCCGTCGAATCGTCGAGCGAGGGAAGCCCCTTCGCTTGCAGTGGCGAAACTGGCCGTCAGCGGCTATCCTGGGCGGTGAATTCCAGCCCGCCGACGTGCTTTGCGCATCACAAGCCGCGTGGGGTGGGACCAGGCCGCCTCGGCGGCCGCCGGCCCACCACGGTGCGTGATTCATTCCGGTAGGCCGGCGCTCGCCAAGGCGAGCTTGTCCCACCTACGGACCGCGCCATGCCCCACGCTCTCGATGCCGACCGCTTGAACACCGTCCAGCTTGTGCCGCTCACGCCGATGTCGGCCGACGGCAAGCGGATTCTCCCGGACGTCATGACCGCGTTCATCCGCGATCTCGCCAAAGCCGGCATTCGCGTCTTCCTGCCCGCCGCGGGCACCGGTGAGTTTCATTCGCTGTCGGCCGATGAGATTGTCGAGTGCGTGGCGGCAACGAGAGCCGGCGCGGGTCCTGAGGGGACGGTGATCGCGCCGGTCGGCTATGGGCTCGGTCACGCACTGGCGATCGGCAAGCGGGCGGTCGAAGCGGGGGCGGACGGTTTTCTTGTGATGCCGCCGGTTCATCCGTATCTGTGTGACGCGGGGATGAAGGAGTACCTGACCGCTTTGGCCAGCGAATTGCCGCGGCCGCTTTTGACCTACAAGAAGGGCCTGGTCCCCAGCGACGCGCTGCTGGCAGAACTGGGAATCGCCGGCAAGCTCGCCGGCATCAAATACGGCGAGAACAACCTCGATGCGGCCGCGCAGCTCATCGCCAAACTCGGCGGCCGGGCGGTCGTCTCCTGCGGCACTGCCGAGCGGCACGCACCGTACTTTCACCTGGCCGGAGCGATCGGTTACACGTCGGGTGCCGGCAACCTGTGTCCCAAGCTGACGCTCGCCATGCACCGGGCGCTGGTGGGCGGCGACTTTGCGGAAGCCATGCGCATCCAGGCGATCCTGCGGCCGATCGAGGACTACCGCGCCCGCGCGGGCGACTCGTACAACATCAGCATGCTGAAAGTTGCCATGAAAGCGACCGGCCGCGACTTCGGACCGGCGCGGCTGCCTCAGCGGCCGATCGCTGCGGCAGAGGAGCAGGAGATTATCGCTTTGGTGAAACCGATCCTGGCGGCGGAGGATGAGGTTGGCGCCTAACGAAACCCTCTCCCCCCTGGGAGAGGGTGGCCGCTCCGCGGCCGGGTGAGGGTCTTTATGATCGGAGATTGTGTAACATAGGCTCGCGATCGACACCCTCACCCCAGCCCTCTCCCACGGGGAGAGGGAGTTGGCTATGCCCATCATCGACGTCCATTCCCACGCCTGGCAGTTTCCGACCGACTTCTCCGCCGATTTCATCCGCCAGGCTAAGCGGGCCAAGGCCGGCATGGAAGTCGATTTGTCGGTGCGGCTGGAGGATTACGATCGGGCCAGCGTTCCCGGCGTCAAGACGATCGTCTTCGGCGGCAAGGCGCGGCTCAGCGGCCTGTGGGTCGATGACGTCTACGTCGCCAAATACGTCGCCCAGGCGCCTGACCGGCTGATCGGCTTTCTCTCGGTCGATCCGACGCAAGCCGGCTGGGAGCGCGAGCTGAAAGTCGGGCACGAGGAGCTCGGCCTCCGCGGCATCAAGCTCCTCTCCATGTATGCCGGCTTCCGCCCCGACGAGCCGCGGCTCAATCCGCTTTGGCAGTACGCGACCGACCATCGCCTTCCGGTGCTGTTGCACACGGGCACCACGTTCATCGCGCAGGCCCCGCTGGAATGCACGCTCCCGCGGCATTTGGACGTCGTCGCCACGCGGTTTCCCGAGGTGAAGATCATCATGGCGCACCTGGGGCACCCGTACGAAGGGGAGTGCGTCGTCACGATCCGCAAGCATCCGAACGTCTATGCCGACATCAGCGCCCTGCACTACCGGCCGTTCCAGTTCTTCCACAGCCTGATGCTGGTGCAGGAATACGGCGTGTGGGACAAGGTCCTGTTCGGCACCGACTACCCGTTCACCACCGTCCAGGCCACGCTCGACGGCCTGCGAAACCTCAACCGGATGGTCGAGGGGACGAGTTTTCCCAGGCTGAACATGGAGGCGATCGAGCGGATGATTGAGCGGGATAGTCTGGCGATCTTGGGACTGGGCTGAGAATCGCGAGACATTCCGTTGGAGTACAATCGGAGGTACGGCCACGGAGCGAGCAGTATGCCGATTCACGATTGGACCAAAGTTGACGCGGGGACATTTCACGCCTTTCATACCGCGTGGATCACGCACCTCAGCGAGTCGCTAAACGGTGGCATCTTGCCCAGCGGTTACTACGCGCTGCCGGAGCAGCATGGCGGGCGGCTCATCGCCGACGTGCTGACGCTGCAAGTTCCGCAGCCGGGCAGCCAACCACCTGCGGAACCGCCAGGGGGTGTGGCGTTGGCCGACGCGCCTCCGCGCGTGCGGCGCAAGCTGTCGCCGTCGCCGTCGGCCCGCGGCACGCGCCGCACGCTGGCAATTCGGCACGTCAGCGGTCACCGGATCATTGCGTTGATTGAGATTGTGTCGCCCGCGAATAAGGACCGTGCTTCTCACGTCGCCGAATTTGCGGACAAAGCGGAAACTGCGCTCTGCAGCGGCATTCACGTGCTGCTGGCCGATATTCTCCTGCCGGGAACTTACGACCCGCAGGGAGTGCATGCGGCGATTTGGGAACGCTTCGACGACGAGCCGTATGCATTGCCTGCCGGCGAACCGCTAACGCTGGCGTCCTACGTCGCCGGTCCGTGTCCCGAGGCGTATCTCGAACATGTCGCGTTCGGCTCGCCGCTGCCGGAAATGCCGCTGTTTTTGAATCCCGCCTGGTACGTCAACGTGCCGCTGGAAGCAACGTACCTGGAGGCGTTTCGCGGGATGCCGGCGTATTGGCGCGGAGTGCTAGAGGGCAAGCAAGGTTGACGAATGAACGCGGCACCTACCCGTTCACCCCAACGAGGCAAAATGCCGACTTCTGGATGAGGGCGCGCCCCAATGAAGTCTGTCGGACTTGGCGACGCTTGATCGAGCCTTACTTCTTGTCGAGCCTCCACACATCACTCTGCATGTTGTTTCCCGCCACCATCCACAGCGAGCCGTCGTAGACGAAGACGCTGGCGGCGTGGCGCGGAGCCCAGGGAGTGTTCTTCACTTCGTGCCACGTGACGCCGTCGGCGGAGTGCCAGACGTCATTGCGATTGGCGCCGGAGAATCCTTCGAGCACCCACAGCCGGTCGTCCCACACGGCCACGTCGTGGTATTGTCGCGGCGCCCAGGGGGCGGCCGCCGTGTGCTGCTCCCAGGTAATGCCGTCGGCACTGCTCCAGACGTCATTGAAATACTTGCGAGTGGGAATCTTCGGCGTGTCGTAGGTGCCGCCGCCGAGAATCCAGATCCGCCCTTTGAAGACGGCACTGCCGCCGATCATGCCCCGCTGCGACCAGTAGGGCTCTTTCGGCTTGACCTCGGTCCACTCGATGCCGTCGGTCGTCGTCCAGACATCGCGGTAGAAGATTTCGTCGCTCTTGGCGATCTGCGGCACCGTCTGGCCGCCGAGGACCCAGATCTTGCCGTCGTGGACGACCGTGTAATGCAGGGCCCGCGGACCCCACGGCACCGGTTTGTCCTTGTTCACGTGCGTCCACGTTTTGCCGTCGGCCGAGTTCCAGACGTCGAAGTGATAATGCCCCTGGTTCACGTCGCCGCCGATGATCCACAGCTTGTCCTTGAAGACAACGTAGCCGGCTGTGTGGCGGCCTTCCCAGTCCTTCGTCGGATCGAACGTGCGGTCGAGAAACGTATTTGGCTTCACCAGCGTCCAGTTCGCCCCGTCGGCACTGCTCCAGACCTCGTTGTTGCAGATCCGCGGGAAGTTTTTCTTGTCCCCCGGATTCCAGCCGCCGAGGAACCACATCTTGCCCTGAAACGTCAGCGCCCCAGCGCCGTCCCGCGGGGCGAAGGCGGCTTTCGCGGTGACTTGGGTCCACTCGTACTGGGGAATGTCCTCCGCAATCACCTGCGGGACGAGCATCAACGCCGCGAGAACCGCGATCAGGCCACGCATGGCTAACGTCTCCTCTTTTAAGGCAGGCGGGACGCCTGCCCCACGTCCTCTTCCACCACGCGCGATTTGTAGAGCAGCCACCCGGCCGCCGCCAGCGACAGGATGACAACATAAACGATGAAAACCCCTTCCCACTTTGCCGCGCCGGTATAGCCGCTGTTGGCCCGCCAGGTAATGAAGGCGCCGACGAGGAACTGCGACGCGAGCGCACCGACAATCCCCATCATGTTCATCAGGCCGAACAGCGCCCCGACGTGCTTGCCGCTGACGTGAATCGCGCACGACCACCAGACGGGCGTCGTCATGAATGCCGCCAGGCAGCTTACCGCGGCAAAGGACGCCATCGCCAGCGGAGACTCGAGCCGCACGCCGAACCACAGCGCCACTGCCGCGACCGAAAAACAGATTGCGCCGAACCAGCGGCGGCCCCGGTCGGCATCGAGGCTGTGCTTGACGATCCAGTCGGCAATGACGCCGCCGGCCAGCGTGCCGACTGCCGAGCCGGCCAGCGCCAGCGAAGTCAGCCAGCCCGCGGTCACATTGCTCACGTGGCGGGCTTCTTCCAGGTATTTGGGAAACCACGAAAAGTAGAAGTAGGAGTTGAATGCCGAGAAGGTAATGATCGTCCCCAGCAGCCAGATGCTGCCGTTGGTGGCGACCAGACGCCAGGGGATTGACTCGTGGACCAGCGACTTGGGACGCGTCCCGCGGCGGATCAGCTCGAGCTCGGCGGCATTCACGGCTGGATGCTCCCCCGGATCATCCCGGAACCAGAGCCAGAAGGCGGCCGCCCAAACTACACCGACCGCGCCGAAGACGACAAACGACCAACGCCAGCCGAAGTATTCGATCAGGTAGGCGGTAATCGTCGGCGCAGCGACGCCGCCGAGTTGTCCGGACGTGAGCAGCAGCCCCTGCGCCCGGCCGCGCTCGTGGTCGGGAATCCACCGCGACAGCACGCGGGCGGCGTTGGGATAGGCCCCCGCTTCCCCCGCGCCAAACAAGAACCGGACGATGAACAGCGAAGCGAAGCCGGTCGCCGCGCCGGTGAGCGCCGTGAACAGCGACCAGCACAGGCAGATTCGCGTCAAAACCCGCCGTGCGCCGATTGTGTCCCCCCAGTGGCCGGCGGGAATCTCGAAAATGCCATAGGAGAAGGTGAAGGCCATCAAGACCAATGTCACGTACCAGTCGGAGAGACCAGGAATTTCCCGCTGCATCGAGGGGATGGCTTTGGAAATGCAAATGCGGTCGAGATAGAGGACCGCGGCAAGCGAGCAGAGGAAGGCCAGCGCGACGAAGCGGGTCCACGATGGTCGGGTCGCAGACTCCAGCGGCGTCTCGTGGGTGGCGACATCGGTGGCCTGCGGGGTTTCGTAGGGATTGGGCTTCATCAAGCAATTGGGAAGGCGGGCATTAATGAGAGGCGAGCCTGACTGTATTCGCTCGGCATGGCAGATACAATCGCGGGACCCAGTAACCCTTATGGCGGCGTCATGCTGTTTGACACCCACACCAACCTGATGTGGCACCCCGACCACCTCTCGGACGAGTTCGTCCAGTTCGCCTGGGAGGCCAAGCGGGCCAAGATGAAGCTGTCGAAAGATGTGTACTTCGCCGGCGCGGCGACGAAGGAGAGCAATGCCTTTGACTCGCGGCCGGAGCAACTGCTCGAAGCGACCAAGGGCTGCGACAAGGTGATCGTCTTCGGCATCGTCGCCCCCTTCTGCGGCATTCGGGCCGATCAGGAGCTGATCGCGCGGTTCGTGAAGGAGCACGAGCGAAGGTTCATCGGCTGGTGCTCGGTCGATCCGAATGATCCGGCGTGCGTCGAGCAGCTTACGCATTACGTCAACAACCTCGGCTTTCGCGGCCTGAAGTGTTCGCCGATCTACCAGAACTGGGATCCGCAGGACCCGCGGCATTTGCCACTCTTTAGGCGCGCCGAGCAGCTCGGCATTCCGGTCAACATCCATCAGGGGACGAGCTTCGTCCGCCCGGGGCCGCTGAAATACGCCAACCCGATCCTGCTGGAAGACATCGCCATCGCCTGCCCCGACCTGCGGATCATCATCGCCCATATGGGGCACCCGTGGGAAACCGAGTGCGTCGTGCTGATCCGCAAGCACCCGAACCTCTACGCCAACATCTCGGCCCTGCACTATCGCCCCTGGCGGCACTGGCAGGCCTTCATGACCGCCATCGAATACGGCGTCGAGCACAAGCTGATTTTCGGCTCCGACTTCCCCTCCGCGACCCCCGAGCAGGTGATTGCCGGCCAGTGGAAGGTGAACGACGTTGTCGCCGGCACCAACTTCCCGCGCGTCAGCGACGAGGTGATCCACAACATCATTTACGAGAATTGGAAGCGGGCGCTACCGGAGTATGTCACGTAGTAGGCACACTCCGTGTGCCGTTGCCCGCGTGACACGTGCGATCAGAAACAATGCAACAGCCTTCACGCCGGCGTATTCCGTTCATCTACGAGGTCATCGTCATCCTGATCATCGTTCTGATGTTCGGTTGTTTGACTCTTTGGGGAATCTGGAACAATCCACTACCGATTACGACACCATGACGGCACACGGAGTGTGCCTACTACTTATTATGAAAATCATCCGCATCGAACCAATCCCCGTCCGCGTCCCGCTGAAGAAGGGGATGACGACCAAGACGGCCCACGGCGAGCACGTCGTGACCGAGATCGTCATCGTCCGCATCCATACCGATGAGGGGAGCGTCGGCCTGGGGGAAGCGACGGTCGCTCCGCGATGGACTGGCGAGACGTGGCAAAGCGCGATGGCGGCCATCGAGACGCTGTTTGCCCCGGCACTCGTCGGCAGCGACCCGCGGAATATCACGCAGGCCCGCCAGACCATGGACGTTGTCTGCAAGAATAACCCGTTCACCAAGTGCGGCATTGAGATCGCCCTGTGGGACATCGCCGGCAAGGCGGCCAATCAGCCGGTCTATCAACTTCTTGGTGGCAAAGTCCGGGACGCGGCCCGGATCAAGATGGTCGTCGGGGCGTTCGACATCCCCCGCTGCCAGAGCCTGGCCCAGCAGTTTCTCGAGTGGGGCGTAAGCTGCATCAAGGTGAAGACGGGGCTGGTGCCGGAGGAGGACGTCGCGCGGGTGAAGGCGGTCCGCGAAGTCGCCGGACCCGATATGCCGATCACGATCGATTCCAATTGCGGCTGGAGCGTGACCAGCGCCAAGCAGACGCTCCGGCGGCTGGCCGATCTGGGCGTGACCGTCGCCGAGCAGCCGATTCCGGCCAGCGACCCGGCGGCGATGGCCGAGGTCCGCAAGGACACGACGATCCCGATCATGGCCGACGAAAGCGTCTTCACGCTGCTGGATGCCTGGCAGCTCACGCTCCACCGGGCCTGCGACATCCTCAGCATCTATCCCGGCAAGCACGGCGGCATTGCAGCCGCGGCCGAGATCGTCCACGTCGCCAAGGCCGCCGGCCTGGCGTGCGCCATCGGCAGCAACCTGGAGCTGGGCATCGGCACTGCCGCCATGCTGCACGTCGCTGCCGCATTTCCCGAGATCGACAGCGAACGGTGCCCCGCCGACCTGATCGGGCCGCTGTATCACGAGGCGGATCTGCTCAAGGAGCCGCTGTCGCTTGGCCCGGTGGTCTCCCGCGTGCCGGATGGGCCTGGCCTGGGGGTGGAACTCGATGAGGAGCAGCTACGGAGGTATCGAGCCTAATCGTAGGGTGGGACGAGCTCGCGCAGGTAGCGCCGGCCTTTGACGGCAATTTTTAACGGGCCACTAGTGAATAAGTAACACCATGGACGCCGGTAGAACTACGGCGACCGATTTCCGACAGCAACTTATTAGTCGTTCTCGCTCGACTCTAAAGACCACAGTTCCGTCTCCTTGCCGTTCTCCACGACACACACGCGGGCAATATCGTTCCTCCCGGTCACGGTAGCGCGATCCCACTGAAAACACACGTCGACGGTAGTTCCACCCTTTGCACACCTAACACATTTCGGCACCCCAGGGCTCGCCGTAATCTGACCATAGCTATGCCGAGTCATCCCCAACGACTCGATATAGTTGCCGAGCGGCCGCGGCACACGCGCCCAAAGCCTCTCCGACTCCGCCGTATCAACCTCGCATACCTCGCCCGGTGACACTTCAAACATGCGCATTATCACATTGCCCGTGCGGAAACCCCGTCGCTCTGGGACATAGATCGTTCCCTCAATTGGAACAGCCGGCCCCGGTGCTTCCAAGTCCTTTATTTCATGAACATGAGGCCCATTTGGGCCGATCACAATGACGGACACTGTTGATCGCGTTGTACGTTCGTCGTACTTGGGCCATACTCGAACTTGGTTCACCAATGCAGTCCATCGAGTCGTCCTGATCCTCTCATGCTGTACGACTAGGCTGACGAAGGTTTGTTCAGAACCGACTAGCACCTCCGCATCAAATAGGCGCTTGCGATGGGACGTAAATGGCGCACTCAGGTACGCACTCGCCGCTATGAACCATACTACAGTCAGTATTGCGGCCGTAATGACCTTCGCGGCTCTACTCATTTTACCTGTTCGTAGTACGTGTCGACGGCCCATTGCCGATGCAGACCTCCTGACCAGAGAAGAGTATCTGACGAATTGACGAATTGACGAATTGTAGATTGTAGGGTGGAAACGTCGCGCAGTGAGCGCCAGCCCACCATAGCCGGTGACGCCGGCGCCGTTCTGGTGGGCCGGCGCCCGCCGAGGCGGGCTGGTCCCACCCTACGAGTTTATTCCA
>DATKDU010000392.1:0-2823 GCA_035512595.1 Pirellulaceae bacterium | reverse complement strand
TGCACGACGCCGATGGTCACGACGTAGACGGCCAGCAGCGGCCAGGGGTATTGGGACAAAGGAAACGTCCTCCGGCGGCCGGTTCGTCAGCGACGGCACGAGCCGGAATTATGACTTTGTGGGGGTGGATAGCGAAGGGGTGTAGTCCAGTTTGGCGGTCATTGGAGACCAAGATCGCCCTCATTGGCTCCGATGGCAGGACTTAGAAGTGTACCGCCGTCGTCCTCGCCATTGGGGCCCACGCTGTACAGTTGAAACCGCTTCTCATGCGGCCGGTAAATCAGGGGCAACCCCGAGTAAGGGTCAATCGGCACTTCCGGAAGAATGCCGGGCGTTAGTTCCGCCAACGTTTGCGGCAATCGCCCCTGCTCGCGCTGGTAGATGTGAATGGCCAAATCGGCCTGGAGAAGGCGGTTCTTCGCTTCCAGCGGCCGACGCTGTTCATGGATTCGCTCGAGGCTCCTCCCATAGTCGAAGCCGTCGCTGATCGTCAGACGAGCCAAGCTCAACTTCAACTTGGAATGCCAGCCTCCGATTCGTTCCTGTTGCGCCACGTCCCAAGCAGCGAGAAACTCGGGAGTATCTCGCTCCGCAAGCGTCTGGGCGAGCAAGTCGATCATTTCGCGTGCCTTGGCGGGAGAAAGTTCTTCGCTGTGGTTGATGAGCAAGCGATATCCCCAGTAGCCGCTCCCATGCCCTCCCACTCGGTCGAACATAGCATCGAATCGAATGACCGCCATCGCATAATCGGCTGCGAGATCAAATTGTCGATTATTCGCGGCCGTCTCGGCGGCGATTCGGAGCCACATGGAAAGGTCATAGCTTTCGCGTCCGCTGAGCCTATCCGGCGCATCGCCCCGGCGAAAAGAATCTCGCCGCACGTGGAGCGGAGTCTGGTTCCGGGACCGTAGCAAAAGCACCGCCTCATCTAAAGCGGCATTCACGTCCGGCGGCAGCGGACCGCGCGCGTTCCTGTATGGTTGCACGCTTTTGGCGATGGCCGCAATCCGGTCGTACTGATTCGGGGCGTTGTTCTTCGCCGGTGGATACGGGGCGTACCACAGCATCGGCCAGTAGAGCCAGGCGGCAAAAGGCAGAACGATTGCCGCCAGCGACCATGCCAGTGTACGGGCTGCGTGCCGCTGCCATCCGCGGTTTTCGCCCCAGCCGCTGTTCGCCATCCAGATTCCCAGGACGATGAATCCCGCCAGTGCAAAGAAGGAAATCGAATGGATGCCAATATCCAGGAATCGGAGCAGCAGTTGTTTCAGCGGTTCGGCGCGGAGGAAGTCGAGCGTCATCCACGCCAGCGACATGCCCCCAAGCGACGCGACGATGATCGCAGCCAGACGCACGTAGCGACGGCGCTTGCTCTCTGGCTTGCTCTTGGTCGCGTTCCAAACGCCGATGGCCATCGCCAGGCAAACGGCCAGACCGGTGAGGACCGCGCCTTGCGACCCCACGACATAACCGTCGCCCCGCGACCACACCACGCTCAGCGAGCCGCGACCTTCGCCCAAGTACAGGCCGACTTGAAACACCCGCAGCAGCAATGCACAAATCCAGATCACGCTCAAGGCCAGCAGCGTCGCCCTGACTCGCTGCGGGCCGGTGACCGCGCGATGCACAAAGAGGGTTAGGAGCACTAGCGGCGTCGCGGCCAACACCACCGGCAGCGGGAGTTGGAATTGGCCGTCAGGCGGCACGTTCGGCGTGGTGATCCCCAGCCAGGTCGCCAGGAACAGCATCAGTACCAGCAAGTCGGCCAGGCGGAATCGCCAAATTTGCCGCCGAGGATGGATGGCTGGATCGCGCGGCTGGCCAATTCGCTGCACCGCCCAGTGAATGCCGATGGTCAGAGCGGCACTCACGAGTAACACGAGCGCCGGTTCATAGACGCGGATCGTCGCCAGCAGCGCGATCGGCGCCCACACTGCCAGCGCCCGCAGCAGCCACGGCCTGGTGCTCGTTGCCGCCCACAGCGCCAGAAGCTGCACGACGCCAATGGTCACGACGTAGACGGCCAGCAGCAGCCAGGGGTATTGGGACAAAGGAAACGTCCTCCGGCGGCCAAGCAGGCGGCGGCCGATTAGCGTCGATCAGTGCTGATTAGCGTTCCTGCCTTCCTCCCGCTATTGAGAAGACCGGTTCTCCCTGCAACACCGTCTGCACGACCTTCAGCGGCCCACTGTCATCTGCCGGCGGCTTGAACAGGAACAAGTTCGCGGCCGCGCCCGCTTCAAGGCCATCGGCCGGTTCGCCGATCAGCCGGGCGGGAGTTTGGCTGGCCATTTCGATTGCCGTCTTCAGATCGAGGCCGGCGAAGCGGATGGCGTTGGCCACGCACAGGTCCAGCGGCTGCGAGGCGCCGGCGAGAATGTCGGGCTGTCCGGCCGGGACCAGCTTGCCATTTTCCAGGACCTCCAGCTCGCCAAGCCCCGTCTGATACCGCCCCGGCGGCATTCCCCCCATGCCGGTGATGTCGCTGACCAGCACGCACCGCGCCGGCGTCTTGGCACGCACCATCGCCTTGACCACCGCCGGCGGCAGATGATGCCCGTCGGCAATCAGGCTGGCGGTGAGCCGGTCCTCGGCCAATTGATCCCAGATGTAGTTGGGATGCCGCCGGATGATCGGGTGGGCCCCATTGCCCAGGTGGGTGCTCATCCGCGCCCCGGCATCGACTGCCGCTTTGATCTGGTCGGAATTGGCCTGCGTGTGGCCGATCGCGACCAGCACGCCCGTCTTGGCGACCTTGGCGATGAATTCCGCCGCCCCGTCGTATTCCGGCGAGAGGGTCAGCAGCTTGATCTTGCCGTCGGC
>DATKDU010000391.1:0-6246 GCA_035512595.1 Pirellulaceae bacterium | reverse complement strand
GTGCTCCTGCCGGCACTCCTGGCCGAGCAATTCCGCCAATCGAAAATCGTCTGCTTCAGCACGGGGAACGTCTATCCGTTCACGACCGTGGATGAGCCGCTGCCAACGGAGGATACGCAGACGGCCCCGATCGGCGAATATGCGGTCACTGCATTGGGCCGCGAGCGGATGATCCAGTGGAACAGCCTCCAGCGCGGCACGCTCGCTTGCCTCCTACGGCTGAACTATGCCGTCGAGCCGCGGTACGGCGTGCTGGTCGATATCGCCCAGAAGATTCTCGCGGGACAGCCTGTCGACCTGACGACGCCGCTGGTGAACATCGTCTGGCAGGGGCATGCCAATGCGGTCGCACTGGCGGCATTTTCACTCTGCTCCTCGCCCGCCGCGATCCTCAATTTGACCGGCCTGGAAACGCTCCGCGTACGCGAGCTGGCGACCGAGCTTGCCAAACGGCTGGGGATCGAGCCGAATTTTCGCGAGCCGGAAGGAACAAGGTCGCTCCTGAGCGACGCTTCCCGCTGCCATGAGCTCTTCGGTTCGCCCGAGTTGACCACCGACGACCTGCTCGACATGACCTGCCACTGGCTAAAGCGCGGCGGCCGAACGCTCGGCAAACCGACGAAGTTCCAGGTTCAGGATGGAAAGTTCTAGCCGGTGATCGGAAGGGACAGGGCAATGCTGGACAGGAAAATATCCGACAGGAAGATACGGGACGAAGTGAGCACCCTTTCCCGTCATTCATTTTCCTGTCCCCCATTTTCCTGTCCGACCCGCTGCCCCGCAAGCAGCACGAATTTCGGTAAACTATGATCATGTCCGAACTCCCCTGGTACTCTGCCGGCCTTCGTTTCTCCTGCACCCAGTGCGGCGATTGCTGCTCCGGCGCGCCCGGTTTCGTGTGGGTGAATGAGGAAGAGATTGCCGCCCTGGCCAATCTCGTCACCGGGGGCGACGTGGAAGCGTTCGAGGACCAGTACGTCCGCCGCGTCGGTGCCCGCAAAAGCCTCAAGGAGTTCCCCAGCGGCGACTGCGTCTTCCTCGATGGGAAAACCCGCCGCTGCACCGTCTACACCGCCCGCCCGCGGCAGTGCAAAACCTGGCCCTTCTGGGACTCCAATCTCAAGACCCCCGAACACTGGCAGGCGGCCCAGCGCGCCTGCCCCGGCTGCGGCAAGGGGGAGCTTCACGAGCTGACGCACATTGAGGACCAGCGGAAGGTGATGAAGGTCTAGACGCACAGGGCTCTCCGAGCCCAAGTTCTTCCTTCATCCTCTTCACACTACCTTCGCCGTTTATTCATAATCGGGACTTAGGTTCTATTCCAATCAACGGGCCGACCATTCATGAGCCGACATCTCCAGCGCGACATCGAAGCCATCAACCACGAGCTATTGAGCATTTCGTCGATGGTCGAGCAGATGATCGACAAGGCCACTCAAGCCCTCAACGAGCGGAAATACACCCTGGCCGACGAAGTCGTCAACTCCGACGGCTTTGTGGACGAGCACGAGGTCCACGTCGAGGAAGAGTGCCTGAAGATGCTGGCGTTGCATCAGCCCGTCGCCGTGGATCTGCGGCGGATCGCCACGGTGATGAAGGCCAACAACGACCTGGAGCGGATTGCCGACCTGGCGGTGAGCATTGCCCAGCGAGCCCAGGCCATGGCCGAATACCCGGCATTCCCAATTCCCGATCAATTGCCGCGAATGGTGGTCATTTCCACCCAGATGGTTCGCGGCGCGATGGACGCCTTCGTCAACATGGACAGCGTCGCGGCCCGGCGAATCATGGCGATGGACGAGCAGGTCGATCAGCTCAACCGGGAGATCATCACGGACCTGCAACAGGTCATGCAGACCCGGCCCGAGCTGGTGCCCGCGGCAGTGCATTGCTTCTCCGCGGTGCGGCATATCGAGCGGATTGCCGACCACGCGACGAACATTGCGGAGGATGTGGTCTATCTGGTGGAAGGGGCGATCGTTCGCCACCGGCGGGACACGGGATATCCAACAACGAGCTCGAAGTAACGATTGAGGACACGCCGATGGCGAAAACGAAGGTGCTGATCATCGAAGACGACCGCTCGCTGGTCGAAGTCCTCGCCTACAACCTCAAGAACGCCGGCTACGACGTGATCGTCGCCACCGACGGCCAGGACGGTTTGCTTCAGGCGGAATTGAAAACCCCCGAGATCATCATTCTGGATTTGATGTTGCCCGTCGTGGATGGGCTCGATGTGTGCCGCAAGCTGCGGGCCACTGCCGCCACCAAAGACGCCCTGATCATGATGCTCACCGCCAAGGCGGAAGAGTCGGACGAGTTGATCGGCTTCTCGCTCGGCGCGGATGATTACGTGACCAAGCCGTTCAGCGTGAAGGTCGTGCTGGAGCGGATCAAGGCCCTGCGTAGGCGGCGGATGACCGATCCGACCAGCGACGAGACGACGTCGCGCTACGGCGTCACCGTCGATCGCCGCCGCCACCAGGCGCTGCTCGACGGCAAGCCGCTGTCGCTGACCCGCAGCGAGTTCCGCCTGCTCGACACGCTCATTCGCCAGGCCGGCCGCGTCTTTCACCGCAGCGAACTCATCGACGCGGCACTTGGCGAGGACACGATGGTCATGGAGCGAACGATCGACGTCCACATTCGCGCCTTGAGACGCAAGCTGGGAGAGCACGCCGACGTCATCGAAACGGTCCGCGGCGTCGGATATCGCTATCGGGACATCGAGCCGGCGCTGGACGAAGACTGATCGTTCGCAGGCCGATAAAAGATGGCCACCGGCAGCATCAGCATCGCAGTGAAGGCGAACACGGTTGTCCGCGGCCAATCGAATGCTTCGACGGTCCGGGCAAAGAGCCAGTAGACCCCCGCCGAGCCGACAATCGCCACCCAGTTGGCGAGGTTGTTCGTGGCGATGGTTCGCCCCTTGAGCGAATCGGGCGGCCGCACCTGAAGAAAGACCTGTAACGGCACGGCAAACAGTCCGGCGCAAACTCCCAGCATCACCAGCCCGCTGCCGTACAGGATCAAAAACCACGAGCTCTTGCCCACATCAATCGCCTCCACCCGCGGCAGCGACAATAGCAGCAAGACGACGACGATCAGCCACGCCCCCGTCTTGACCAGCGTGAAGTTCACCTTGCCGCGCGACAGGCCGATCGCCAGCAAGCTCCCGGCGGCAATCCCCACACCCATGCAGGCCGCCAGCAGGCTGGTCAGCCAGTCCGCCACGCCGAATTGATCCAGCCCGACGGCATTCACCGTGGGCTGGACGATCCCGCCGATCAGCCAGAACAGCGAGTTGACCAGGATCACCCCGAGCAGCGCTCGATCGCGAGCCAATAGTTCTCGCATCGGCCGCGGAACGAGGAATGCCGACCAGGTGAACCGCAGGCTCGGATCGGCCGCCGGCACCGGCCGGACCATGAGGGCCGTCTGCGTCCCGGCGACCGCGATCAACAGGCACGCCATCGACGCCAGCCACAGCCGCTCCTCGCCCAGCAGAAATCGGAGCAGCCCGGCCAGCGCCGTTCCGAAGATGATCGCCAGAAAGGTCGTCATCAGGATAATGCCGTTGGCTTTGGGCAGGTCCCGCTCCGCGAACAGCTCGGGGAGAATGCCGTACTTGCCGGGACCGAAGAACGCGCTGTGCGTCCCCATCAGAAAGACGACGACCAGCAGCCCGGCCATGCCGGTGACGTTCCACAGGGCGAAGGCCGCCATCCCGAGCACGACGATGCCGATCTCCGCCACCTTGCACAGGACGATGATCGTCCGCTTGCTGTACCGCTCGCTGAGGAAGCCGGCGACGCTGGAAAAGAGCAGAAAGGGGATCGAGAACAGGGCCATCGCCAGCGGCTGCTCGTCGGGCTCCTTGGCGGCCGCGCCCACGACGGCCATTCCCGCGGCCGCCGGGGCGGCAATCAGCAGGGCGAGCTGCTTGACCAGGTTGTCGTTGAACGCCCCCAAAAACTGCGTCGCCGTCATCCCCCAGAACGACCGGTCGCGAAACAGGGGAGTCGGCGGCCCATCGGCCAGCGCCCTGCTGGCAGCCGGAACGGCAGCGACGGCATCGGGGGCCTGCTCCATGAAGCGACGGGAATCCACGAGTACGAAACCGATCGCCCGTCAGGATAGCCGATCCTCGCCCCAGGACAACGTCCGGAAGTCAGCGCTGGGGGCGTTAATCGGCGAGCGGGGGGCGTCAATCGGCGAGCGGGGGGCGTCAATCGGCGAGCGGGGGGCGTTAATCGGCGAGCGGGGGGCGTTAGCCCCCTGATGAGTGATGCCAGGGGCCAGGAGCCAGGAGCCAGGAGCCGGTTTCGGCGAGCGGGGGGCGTCAGCCTCCTGAACGGCTGTCCAATCCCCCTTAGCCTTGGTCCGCCCCAAGCTCCCCTGAACCCGAGCTGATATCGCTTTTGCGCCGGTGCCATTCATCGGAACGTCTGTCCACATCACCAGTTACGGCCAAAACAGCCGCGCGGTTGATAACGCCCCGAATGGGGGGGTGAATGGCACCGGCGCTGGCATGGCTCAAGGGCAACATGGCTGCCGCTAGACCCTTTTGTACACAGACTGGCTGTGGCGCGCGGCGTCTGGCCGCCGCGATTGAGCATCCAGTCCGGTTACGCCCCTTCCAGGCAATAGGCAGAGGGGGGGGTGCATTTCGTCACTTGCGCTCCGCCGCCGAACCGGCCCTCTCGGCGGAACATTCCACAGCATCAAGAGTTGCGTACACGCGCCAGGTCCTCCGAATCGGCGCAAGTGACTTAAGACAGAACGTCTGAATGCAACCCCCCCACCGGGGGGTCCTGGTGCGAGCCGGACGCTGTGCGGACGCCGTCCGGGCCCTCTTTCGCGCGGGGAGATCGCCCTGGAAGGTCACCTTGGGATTTCGACTTGTCAAAGAACAAAGCGGGCGCAAAAGCCCGTACTGCCATTCTACGCATCAGTGGCTTTTTGTCCAGACCACGGCAACGAACAAAATGTAGGCTCTACCCGCCCGCCGCTCCGCGGACGACCGCTTGTTCCCACGTTCCGCGTGGGAACACGAGCGCCGACGCTCCGCGTCGCCTGCGGGACGCAGAGCGTCTCCGCTGGCGTCTCCACGCGGAGCGCGTAAGAACGAGAGAAAATCCCTCTCCCCCTGGGAGAGGGTGGCGGCGCAGCCGCCGGGTGAGGGTGTTCAACCGTCGGGGCCGCTTGTTCCCACGCTCCGCGTCGTCTGCGGGACCCAGAGCGTCTCCGCTGGCGTCCCCACGCGGAGCGCGCGGAGCGTGGGAACGAGAGACTCCGGAATGGAACCGTTCCGCCGATGCCACGTCCTGTCAGAATGCCGCTTGCGGCTCGCCGGTGATGGAGGGCGTGTACCCGCTTCCGCACGGCCAGGATGGCCGTGGCACCCTTTCTGCTCGTGCCACTGGCGCGGTGCGCGGAGGTGGGCTCGACTACACTGGCAGGCAGCAGCCCTGGGAATCCGGCATGCCCCATGTCACTTTCATACCGCTGGTCGGCGTCCGCGTCCGCGAGGAGGAATTGCTCGCGCTGGGGATGAGCCTGCCGGGACTTGCGCCGCGAGCGGCCGCAGTCGGTCAACTCCCCGCTCTCGGGCTGCTCACGCTGGCGGGCATGCTGCCGCCAGACTGGACGTGCAGCTACCTCCCCGCCGAGCGGTGCGACGAAGGACTCATCGACCGCGTGATTGCCGAGCGGCCGACGCTGGTTGCCATTTCGGCCCTCACCGCGTCGATCCAGGAGGCATATGCCCTCGGTCGGCGGCTGCGGCAATCCAAGTTGCCGGTCGTACTCGGCGGCTTGCATGTCACGGCTTGTCCGGACGAAGCGAGCCAGCACGCGGACGCGGTGGTGATTGGCGAAGGGGAGGCGGTCTGGCCGCAGGTTCTGGCGGACGCAGCGGCCGCAGCGCTGCGGCCGATCTATCGCCCCTTGCCGGCGTCCGGTCCGCCGGAATGGCCGCTGCCGCGATTCGACCTGCTGGGAGCAGGGCCGCCGCGGTACACGCTACAACCGCAGCGCGGCTGTCCGCTAGCTTGCGACTTCTGCGGCGCCAGTCGCTTGCTGGGCAAGTTTCGCGAAAAGCCAGCCGCCGCCATTTGCCGCGAGCTGGCGCAAATCACCAGCCGCACGCCGCGGCCGCTATTGGAGCTGGCCGACGACAACACGTTTGCCGGCAATCGAGACCCGCACGAGCTGTTCGACGCTTTGTCCGCCGCCGGCGCGCGA
>DATKDU010000390.1:0-3060 GCA_035512595.1 Pirellulaceae bacterium | reverse complement strand
GACCGAGGTCAAGGACGTCAAGGTCCTGTCGCCCCAGCGAGTGGTGCCGCTCAAGATCGACCAGCGCCAGGCTCACGCCATTTTGCAAAAGTGGCTCCCCAGCAGCTTCTGGCGGCCCAGCGACCTCGTCCAGCAGGCGGTAATCGAGAAGATGACGCCCGTCTATGTGCCGTACTGGGTGTTTGACGCCCAGACCTATACCTACTGGACGGCTGACACGAGCCAGACCCCGCTGGGAGCCCGCGGCAATTGGTTTCCCATGTCGGGCGAGCACCACGGCCACTATCAGGGGCTGTTGATCGGCGCCAGCGGCTCGCTTACCCCCGGCGAAACGAGCGCCCTGTGCCCGTTCGACTTGCGGGAGGGAGTGCCGCCGGAGCAGGTGGACCTGGCTAACGTCGTCTACGAACCGTTCCAGGTGCAACGGAAATATGCCCGGCCGCTGGCGCAGCGGGGTTTTGAGCAACTCATCGCCCGCGACTGCCGGCAGTATGTCCCCGGCAATTGTCGCAACCTGAAGGTCAACGTCCGCGTGGAGAATCTCTCGGGCGAGCCGGTGCTCCTGCCAGTTTACATCATGGCCTATCGTTACAAGGGACACGTCTACCGGTTTTTGGTCAACGGCCAGACCGGCCGCCACACCGGCACCGCGCCGACGTCGTACTTCAAGATTGCCGCCGCCATCGGCATCGGGCTGCTGGTGATCCTGTTGATCGTGCTGTGCATGGGTCTGGCTTCGGCATTCGTGGGGCGGTGAGGATCGTTCGCCGCGCCAAGCTTGTCAATTGGCGTGCCATCCTCTGTCGATTTCCGGTCGTCGTGTATAATCCAACAGTAAGCACCAGCGGACGAACAACCCGCAGCCCCACGGAGCACCTCTGACGGCAGAATTGCCGCCGCCCAATCGATGTCCCGCCGCAGCCGAGCCCGCGAAGTCGTCCTGCAGATTCTGTACGAGGACGATCTAAATCCCGACCGCAACATGGCGGCCGCGGATGAGTTTCTCGCTGCGCGCCTCAATCGGGAGGAGGACCTGCTGCAATTTGCCGGCGGTTTGCTCTCCGGCGTGCGCCGCAACCGGGGGGAGCTCGATGCCGTGCTGGGGCAGGTGGCGGACAACTGGCCGCTGGCCCGCATGGCGGTGACCGACCGCAATGTGCTGCGGCTGGGAGCCTACGAGATCCTATACACGGACATTCCCGGCCCCGTCGCCATCGACGAATCGGTGGAGCTGGCCAAGCGGTTCGGCGCCAAGCAATCGCCGCAGTTCGTCAACGGCATTCTCGATCGACTGCTTCGAAAAAGGGAAGGAACGCCGCCGCGGAAAAAGTGAGTTCAAGGTTCCCAGTTCAAAGTTCAAAGTTCGCGATTGGAGCCCCAACTTTGAACCTTGAACTTTGAACCTTGAACAATCACCCCCGCACACCTCAATCCTGATACCGTGACGGACTCCCATGGGTTTGTTTGACGCCTTCAAGACCGCACTCAAGAAGACGAGTGACGTCCTCAATACCGACATCCGCGACCTGTTCAAGCGGGAAGGGCGGCTGGTGGACGACGATTTTCTGCGCGACCTGTTCGCCATGCTGGTCAAGACCGACATGGGGACTGGCCCGGCGGGCAAGATTCGCGACAAAATCGCCACTGACTTTCGCGCCCGGGTCGTTCACATGGACGACGTGCTCAAGGTCATTAAGGCGGAGCTGAAAGTGCTCGTCGCACAGCCGGAAGCGCCGATCCGCCTGGCTGCCGCCGGGCCGACCGTCGTACTCGTCGTCGGCGTGAACGGCTCCGGCAAGACGACGTCGATCGGCAAGCTGATCCACTACTTTCGCCAGCAGAAAAAAAAGGTCCTGGTCGGCGCCGGCGATACGTTTCGCGCCGCGGCGGTCGATCAGCTCACCATCTGGGCCGGCAACGAAGGGGCGGAGATCGTCAAGGCACAACCCGGCAGCGATCCGGCGGCAGTCGCCCATCGCGCCGTCGCCCAGGCCATCGAAAGCGGCGCGGATGTCTGCATTATCGACACGGCCGGCCGGCTGCAAACGCAGACCAACCTCATGCAGCAACTCGAAAAGATTCACCGCGTGATCGGCAAGCTGATTCCCGACGCGCCGCACGAAGTGCTGCTCGTCGTCGATGCGACGGCCGGGCAGAACGCGCTCAGCCAAGCGCAAGGCTTCTCGCAAGCCGCCCGCTGCACCGGCATCTTCCTGGCCAAACTCGACGGCTCGGCCAAGGGGGGCGTCGTCATTCCGATCCGCGAAAGGTTTTCCATCCCGGTGAAGTTTGTCGGTCTAGGTGAGAAGGCCGGCGATATCGGTATTTTCTCTCCGGCGGACTTTGTGGACGCCTTGTTTGCCGACACGCCACAAGCCTGAAGCGCAAGCGAAGGACAGCGATCCATCAGGACGAACGCTGCCCCTCCCTAGGACCGACCTGGGCGGCCGCCTTTCCCACGCGCACCATTCGCACGACCGCTAGAAGCCGTCCTTCGTCGCCGCAACTGGCGGCTTGTGCAGCCTTTGGCGCCCCTTTCCTTTGGACTGCCGGAAATCGCCGGTCCGATAGCTAACAGTGCCGGGCGATCTCCAGGTCTGCCGCGCTGGCGCAGCCTGCGATGAACCCTTCGCCGCTGCGGTCCCCCCCGCAGGTGCGGGACGGCACAAGTACGGATACACACTGTCTCTCAGGGATTGGGAGTCTCTCATGAAACTGTCCCGTTTTGCGCTGGCGGCATTGGTCACCTGGAGTGCGGCTGGCATCTCCCGGGCCCAGGATTTCGAACTCCCGGCAATCCCATCGGCGGAAGGTCCCGGCTACTTCATCGACTCCGCGCAGCCCTCGCCGAGCGACGAGCCGCTGCCGATGCCGCAAATGCCGACGAAGGATTACTACGGCGTGTCCGAGCCGGTTTGTCAGCCATGGCGGCTGTTCCCCCAGAGGGAGGGCTGCTGGAACGTGTTCGGCTGGGTGGATGCGGGCGTCACCGCCAACGGGCAATTCAACGACAGCCGCTACAACGGCGTGACGACCTTCAACGATCGCCACGAGGGGATG
>DATKDU010000389.1:0-3295 GCA_035512595.1 Pirellulaceae bacterium | reverse complement strand
GGCGCCGGCGTCTGCTGCGATCGCGGCTGCGGCTCGCGCGTCTTCTGCCGTCTCGGCAACCTGTTTCGCGGCCATCGCTACTGCCCCGGCCCGTGCGGCTGCGTCGATTGCGGCGGCAGCGGCTGCGACACGTGCGGCGGCCACGGGATGATGGACGGGCACGTCATCCAAGGGCACACCCACGGCAGCGTGCTCCAAGAGAACTGGGACCCCCGGCCGCTTCCCAAGGCGGCCCCCGGCAAGACGCTCCACAAAGCCGACTCACCGCACCACCACAAGGTCGGCGCGGTGCCGCGCCCCATTCCACAAGCGCCGCGGAGCGGGGGGCAGATGGCGTATCGCGCGCAGTAACTGGGCTACGGCGTTGCGCGCCCCGCGTTACGGGTATATCTCGCAATCGGGACGCGCTTTCTTGAGCAAGGAGGTGTCGACCGTATTGGGCCCGCCAAGCGTCACCTCTCGCAGTCGCGTCGCCGATTTCAGTTGCAGCAAGCCTTCCGCGGAGAAATCGCCGCCGCGAATTCGCAGCACCTGAAGATTTGGCAAGTCCCTAAGGTGAGCGAGTGCGGCGTCGGTGATAGATCCGGGTGCCGTGTCCACTTCCAGCCACCACAGTTTCTCAAGCTTTACAAGATGCTCGAGGCCCTTGTCGGTGACGTTGGGAACTCCTCCGTGGTTCTGACGCCAGATGATCAGCGCTTCCAGGGCGGGGAGTGCACTAAAGGATCGCAGCGAGTCGTCCGTTAAATTTGGGCTTCCCAATTGAAGCCGCCTTAACCGGGGCATGCCTTCCAAGTAGCGATAGCCATCCGGATTGATTCCTCCGGCATAATGGACGCGCAAGAACTTCAGAGACGGACAACGCGCAGCGATCCTCAGACCTTCATCGTTGGCGACGCCGACGTGCAATTCCTCAAGCCAGGCTATCTCGAATACAGGCGGAGTGACGTCGCGGGACAGAGTTTCGATGGTGATCGGCTTCACTTGTTCGATCATCGGAAGGCGGTCGAACTCGACCGATACCACTCGATGGACATAGTCCTCTCCGAGTTGATCTCTTAGGAATGTCGTCAGCCTGCTACTTTCGGACGGGGGAAGGAAGTTCCCGCCGGTTTGGTGATCGTATTCGACGATGCCGCCCATTTGCCGTACCTTGGCCACGATATCTCTCTGGCGCTGAGACAGATGCACGTATCCGAACACCAGACAGAATGCGAGCACTACGAATAACAGGGTTCGTAGGCTGAACTGCGTCAGCCTCCGCAAGACCCCAGCGTGTTGCGTCTTCATAAGTGCACGCCCGAGCTACTGTTGAGCGCCATAGGATTTGGGCTATCGAGGCACGATAGATTCTAGACGTTAATATTGCGCGAATCGCCGATGGGCATTGGATTGTGATACCGACCAGTTTCCTCTCGCGAAAGCTCGGCTCGCAGCACTAGCTTTCGGCCGGCGCTGGCAGCATCGGCGCTGGCGCGGGTGGGCGATGGCGAAGCTTGCCGCATCAACCACACGGGCGTTAGACATCCGCGTTATCGAGCGCATCCAGAAGCGAATCCAGTTCGTCCCTGGGTTCTTCCTTCTTCGCGGCCTGACGTTTGGGAAGGCCAACGGATGCGCCGACCGCTTGGCGGCCGGCTAGCAGAAGCTGCTCGTCGCGCTCGCGGATGGCGGCCTGCTCGGCCGTCTCGCCCGTTTCCGGTGCGCCGAACAGTTTCGATAGGTCGATCTTCTGGCTGGCGACGAGCGCGGCCGACCCGGCAATCTCCGGCGCTTTGTGCTGCGGGAAGATGATCGCGTTCTCGGGACAGACGCGGCTGCACGCCGGGCAACCTTTGCGGCAATTGTCGGGTTGCTCGACGAGGATCGTCTCGACCTTATCGACGCCGTAGACGCCGAACAGGCAGAAATCGATGCACTCCATACAATTCGTGCAGCGGCTGTAGTCGATGACGGGGTACCAGCGGCGCTCGGGGGATTCTTCGATGCGGATCACCTGGCCGGCAGTCGCCGGTTCGCCGTTGCCATTGGCTGCTTGGGGAGCGGGCGCGCCGACGAACGTGTCGTTGGTAGGCTGCTCGAAACGCTGGATCGTTTCCGGACGGAGCGCCGGTCCGCCGCCGAGCATGTCGCCGATGCCGACGAGCTTCATCGAATTCTCGCGGGCGATCCGCTTGATCTCGTCGATGTACTCCTGGGCCTTGGTCGAAACGCGCAGGTCCAGGCAGTAAAGGCGGCGGACCGGAATCGGCCGCGTGTCGATGACCCGCTCCTTGTCGTCGTCATCGGCGGCGGCTTCGTCCTCTTCCTGATCCTCGTCCTCGTCTTCATCGGCCGACTTGAGGAGCGTCAGCCCTTCCTGGCCGCGAATGCCGAAGCGGTCGAGGGTCCAGCGGATGGCCCGCTCGTAGAGCCACCCGAGGACGATCATGTTGCCGCCGATCCCCTGGAGGGCGAGCATGCCGGTGCCGTCGGCCCGCAGGTCATAGAGATGCGGCACGACGACCAGGTCGATGCCGGGCTCCATCAAGAGGCCGGCCACGATGTCCTCTTCCAACTGCCGCTTGGCAGGGTTTTGGGACTGGCCCTGGGATAATACGACGGAGATGCGTTTAGACATTACTAACCCAATGAATGTCAGGCGTGGACTGATTGACTCTCGCTCAGCGCATCGAGGAGCAACTTGGTTGCTCCTCGAGCTTTGACGCAGAATGACATGCCGGCGCCGTCGCCCAGGCCAAGAGCGCATCCGCTCGCCTTAAGCCAAGATTCATGCACTGCGATTTCCGATTCCCGAGGACGAATCGGCGAAATGAGTGAGAGTCCTTTTGGTTTGGGTGCAATCCTCTTGCGATTCAGAAACCAGACCTCGTCGAAACCGAAAAACAGTCGTCGATCCTGTTCCGCCACAATCAATTGCTTGGTGGGAAGCAAGACCGCTTCGCCGATCACCGCAATTTTGTCCTTCAGAGCGCGCAGGGGCTCGCTGGAATCCATGAGGCTGGCTGGCTCGGTGCAGCTATCGAGGCACGTAACCAAGGCATAGGTCATTGCCGCCGGCGGATCGTGCATTCCAAGCACAAACTCATGGATGCTACCCTCGATCGTTCCGATGGCATACTCAACTGGGTGACTCACTTCGGTTCTCCAGATTGGATGGGGCGAGGCGGCTGACGCGGCGGGACCTTTGTCCAATCCCAATCGTGCGCGTGAGGATCTCCCGCTCCAGTGTGATCATGACCATAGTCGATGTTTTTGGTCGCCCGTCCGTCGCTTCCATAAAAGCGACGTTGAA
>DATKDU010000388.1:0-6716 GCA_035512595.1 Pirellulaceae bacterium | reverse complement strand
GCGGGAATCGCCAGCGGGCAAGGCGGCGGAGCGGCCGCCAGGTCGGAAATTCGCCCCGGAGTGCCGCCGCAGGAAGGAGCGGCAATCAGTGCCGATGAGCAGGCGCTCGCCGAGGACGCGCAGCTCAGGCAGCTCATCGAGTTGTACGACGCCGACGAAGGCAGCCTCGGGCGGACCTATCCGCTGCGGATGTCCCTGACGCGGCAGCAGCGGCTCGGAGAACTGTATTCGCAGTACTTGTCGCTGCTGAAAAAACTCGGCGGCAAGTTCGATGATTTCAGCCAGGCCGGGAAGATCGACTACCTGCTTCTCCGCAGCCATCTCGAGCACGAGCAGCGGCAGCTCGAAATCCAGGCCAAACGCCGCGAGGAACTTGCCGAGCACGTTCCGTTCGCGCCGCTGGTCATTGAGCTGGAAGAGAATCGCCGGCGGCTGGCGCCTATCGACGGCAAACAGGCGGCCGAGACGCTGGCCACGCTGAAGAAGCAAGTCGAGCTGGCCCACAAACGGCTGGAGGCGGCCATCAGGGCCGATTCTGGCGACAGCAAGAACCCGCCGCCGGGAATGCCGAGCAAGATCACCGCGTTCCGCGCTGCGGCAGCGCTTGACCGGCTCCGCGACACGCTAAAAACGTGGCACCGCTTCTACCACGAGTACGATCCGCTCTTCACCTGGTGGACCGGCGAGCCGTTCAAGGCGGCCGATAGCACGCTCGAAAAATACGCCAATCTGCTCCGCGAAAAAATCGTCGGCATCAAGTCCGGCGACGAGACGGCCATCTTCGGCGACGCCATTGGCAAAGACGCCATGCTCTCGGAGCTGGCGCACGAGTGGATTCCGTACACCCCCGAGGAGCTGATCGAGATCGCCGAGAAGGAATTCGCCTGGTGCGAAACGGAAATGAAGAAGGCAGCCGAGGAGATGGGGTGTAAGGATTGGAAGGAAGCCCTCGAGAAAGTGAAAAACGACTTCGTCCCGCCGGGCGAGCAGCCGCAGCTCATCCGCGAGTTGGCCCAGGAGGCGATCGACTTCCTCGAAGAGCGCGACCTGGTGACCATCCCGCCACTGGCCAAGGAAACGTGGCGGATGGAGATGATGTCGCCGCAAAGACAGCTCGTCACGCCCTTCTTTACCGGCGGCGAAGTGATCAGCGTCTCCTTTCCCACTGCCGGCATGTCCCATGAGCAGAAGCTGATGACCCTACGCGGCAATAACAGGCACTTCGCCCGGGCCACCGTCCACCACGAGCTGATCCCCGGCCATCACCTCCAGGCGTTCATGCTCGACCGGCACCGACCCTATCGTCAAATGTTCCGCACGCCGTTCTGGATGGAAGGCTGGGCGCTGTACTGGGAAATGCTCCTGTGGGATGAGAACTTCGCCAAATCGCCGGAGAACAGAGTCGGCATGCTCTTCTGGCGCAGCCATCGCTGCGCGCGGATCATCTTCTCGATGAAGTTCCACCTGGGGCAGATGACGCCCCAGGAGTGCGTCGATTTTCTCGTCGATCGCGTCGGCCACGAGCGGGCCAATGCCGAGGGGGAAGTCCGCCGCAGCATTAGCGGCGACTACGGCCCGACCTACCAGGCGGCCTACATGCTTGGCGGCCTGCAAATCCGCGCCATGCACAAGGATCTCGTCGGCGGCGGCAAGATGACGAACCGCCAGTTTCACGACGCGGTGCTCAAGGAGGGGTCGATTCCGATCGAGCTGATTCGGGCGAGCTTGACCGGGCAGAAGTTGACGAAGGGTTCAAGGTCGGAGTGGAGGTTCTACGGTGAATCGCAATAGTTCGTAGAGCCTCGAGTTGTCTTAAACATGCGGCAATCGCCCAGTATGCGATGGCGATGCAGAACCCGATCCCTGATCCAAATAACGCGGAAAGACCTGCCACTCGAAATATCCACTTCGGCGTCAACAGGCCATAGATCGGGTCCGATGACGTACGCGGCGTGAGATAAGAAATGGAGGCAATCGTCAGTCCTACCAGTCCCAGAACGATTCCAGGGACGAAGATCGCACACGCCCCCGCCTCGGCAGGCTGTATGCGAAACCACCGGGCAATGTAGATCGCCCCCGCGGCACCCGATACGGCAGCACCAATGAATACCAGCGACGGGTCGTATGCCGCCATCGCAAAGTGCAGGCAAAGTATCGTCGTGAAGACAAAGAGCGTCGCCAGTCGGAACTGAAACCGACCAGAGGGCTCGGGCGACGTGAGATTTCGCTGGTTCATCGACGCAAGCGGGCTGGGACGAAGATTGTCTTGCGCCAACGATTGTACCGCGTCGAATGCTCAACCGCGCCGATCAGGCCGCGGGGATGAAACTCCGCGGCTCGCTACGGAAACTGCTCCAGTTGCAGCAAGTCCGCAATTTCGATGGCCGCGTCCCAGCGGGCCGAAAGGGCGTCGAGGTACTGGATTTGCGCGTCTTGTGCCGCGCGCTGGGCGTTGAGCAGCGTCTGGAACTCGATTTCGCCGGCGTCGAACAGCCGCAGCGCCCAGTCGAGCGCCTCACGGCCCTGCGGCAGAACCTTATCGCGGTAGCGGGCGACACGTTGTTCCGCCGCCGCGAATCGTCTCGCTGCGGTGGCCGCCTGCGACGCCAGCTCCGTTTCGATCCGCGCTAGTTCCGCCTGCGCCTTCATCGCTTCCGCTTCGGCCGCTTGAATGCCGCCGTGGTTGCGGTCCCACAGCGGCACCGACATCGTCAGTTGCAGAACCCCTTGATCCTGCGGCGGATCGACCTGCCGCTGGTAGCCCCCTTGGAAATTGAACGTCGGCTTGGGCTCGGCAACTGCGCGGTCGATGAGCCATTGCCGGCGGCGGACTTCGACGGCCGCGATGGCCGCTTGAGGGTGCTCCGACACGACCCGCTGGGCAAGCTGATCGAGCATCGGCAGCGGCATTTCCGCCTGAAGGTCGCCGGCCAGGTCAGCGAGCGGATAGTCGGCAATGCCGAGGGCGGCGGCCAGTTGCCGCCGCTGCGTTTCGAGGTCGGTCTGCGCGCCGGCCAGCGCGGCCTCGGCCTTATGTAACTCGACTTGTACGAGAAGCACGTCGGCCATAGTTCCTTCCCCAGCCCGTTCGAACCGCTTGCGGACCAGCTCGACGGACCGGCTTATCGCGGCGACTTGCGTTTCGAGCACTTTGACCCGCGCCTGGGCGATGAGGGCCGCGTAGAACTGCCGGCGGACGGCGGTCAGCACGTCAATCCGCGTCCGCGACAGTGTCAGCTCGGCCTGGTCGATTTCCTCGGCCGCCGCAGCTTCGTTGAGACGCAGTTTGCCGCCGGTGGGAATGTCCTGGCTGACGAAGACGTTGTACTGCGAGTCGCTGCCGTCTAGCTGCGGCGAGCTCGCGCCGATCAACGGGTTCGGCATCCGGCCGGCCTGCCAGGTGCGGCCGTGGGCTGCTTCGATCTCCTGCATCGCCACCATCAGCCTGGGATGGCGCTCTTCGGCAAGCCGCTGGAGCTCGTCGAGCGTGGTCCCTTCGACAAATGCCAGCGGCAAGGGTGATGAGGACGGCGCCGGCACTGGTTCGGGCTGAGCTTGATACCAACCCGAAGCGCCAGCGAGGGAGGCCGTTCGCACGGGATAAGCGACAGGCTCGGCGACGGTTTCCCTCGCTTGCGCGTCGGGCTTGTGAATCTGCGACACAGAAGCAATCGGCCGCGACTGGCCCACTGGCGCTTCGGGCCGATGATTGCGACTGCCGCGGGATAGCGCGCAGCCAGAGAGCATTACGCCAGCGGCCAGCGCAAGGATCGTAGCGGCACCTTTCGTTTTACGCGGGCGCACCATCTTCCCCCCGAAATACAGAGTCCCTCTTCGTCACTATCGGCACCGCCGGCAAATGAGGCTTAGGCAATCGATTTATGGCGACCAGCAGACTGACCCGAAGTCTAAGGATTTGAACCGCGGATTTCGCGGAGGACGCGGATCGGCGTACGAGAATGAACCGCGGATGACGCGGATGTACGCGGATTTCCTGCTTGCGTCAGGGATTGCGGCGGGATAGGAAAGTACGCATGTGTGAAGCGCGTTCACGCTTGAGCTGCTTGGTCATCGCTATCAGCGGGCTGCTAGCAACCGCCACCGGCGATGAACCGCCCGACCGCGGCCAGCCTTGGCGTCGGCATACGATCGACGACTCGGCCCGCGGGGCCGACGGCGTGCGGCTGGCGGACGTCAACGGCGACGGGCATCTCGACATTGCCACCGGCTGGGAAGAGGCCGGCCTCGTGCGGCTCTATCTCAACCCCGGCCCGGCGAAGGCGAAGGAACGCTGGCCGGCCGTGACCGTCGGCGAGGTCAAATCGCCTGAAGATGCGGTCGCCGTCGATCTGGACGGTGACGGCAACTTCGACGTCGTGAGCTGCTGCGAGGGGAACACGAGGAGCGTGTTCGTGCACTGGGGACAGAGTAGGGCACTCGCTCCGCGAGTGCCCATGTCCACTCGCGGAGCGAGTGGACCACATTGGGAGACCGAGCCCTTTCCCGCACTCGCCGGCCAGCGGCTGGCCATGTACTGCCTGCCGATGCAGATCGACGGCGAACACGGCATCGACCTGGTCATCGGCAGCAAAGGGAAAGATGCCGACGTTGGCTGGCTGCGCTCGCCGAAGAATCCGCGCGACTTGCCCTCGTGGACCTGGCACCCGCTGACGAAGGCGGGCTGGATCATGTCGCTGGTCGCTCGCGACATGGACGGCGACGGCGACGAGGACGTGCTCGTCTCCGACCGCAAGGGAGCCAACCGCGGCGTGTATTGGCTCGAGCGGCCGGAGCCGAAGGATGTGACCGGCGCCTGGAAGCGGCACGACGTGCCGGGGATCGAAGGGGAGGTGATGTTCCTCGACGTAGGACAGGTTTCCAACCTGTCCCAGAAAGATTCAGGACACGTTGAAAACCTGCCCCACGAAATCATCGTCCCTACCTACGACAAGCGGCTCTGGCTGGCCCGCAGCACCGGCGACGGTGGCGTCCGCTGGGACGTGAAACTACTGCCGTATCCCGACGCGGTCGGCAAAGGCAAGTCGGCCGCGTTTGCCGACCTCGATCTCGACGGGAAGCGCGACATCGTGCTCTCGACGGAGAACTATGAAGGGACGTCCGGGCTGGTGTGGTTGAGTGTCAAAGCAGTTTCAGGACAGGTTGAAAACCTGTCCTACGACGTCCACGAAATCAGCGGCACTGCCGGCCCCAAGGGGCTCAAGTTCGACCGCCTGGAGCTGATCGACCTCGACGGCGACGGCGACCTGGACGTGCTGACCACCGAAGAGCGCACCGGCTGGGGCGTGGTGTGGTTTGAGAATCCGGCAAAGTAGGTCCCGCCTGCCGGGCGGGACCTTGGATGAGCACTCGATGGCGATCGGAAACTCGTGAGTGGATGTGTGAGTCGCCAAGAATGCGGAATTCATCATCTGCGAATCGCTGCCAATATCGCTTGCGCAGCCTATTCATCGCGATCTTCGTGGTCGCGGTGTCGACGGCATGGTTGCGCAGTCAGATAGTCGGGCGCATCCAGCTCGAGGGTAATGACGGGGCGATCATAGTCGGCACTGGTTCATCGCCGATCATCGCGCTCAATTGCACGAGCCCACAACATGCACGCGACCTTGCCAGCTCGTTTGACCGGGATCGGTTCATTAGCCTTGCACGGAACAGAATCCACGAGCGAGTACCTATGGCGGAGCCAAGCTTGGAAAACGTCGCAGTCTACTTGGGGAACGATGGAAATCTATTCTTTATCAAATACGACGTTCGTCGCTGGGGCCGCTATCGGTTCGACTTGTCACAGTTCTGCTATAGGCTCGATCTCGATGATCCAATTGCTCAGTCGTACAACGCTGCCATCGATGATGCATTCGCGGATGCTGGTCGTCGCGTGGCTGACGAAAGCACTCAGGCCATCAATCTTGGACCGTTGCCGTAGGTAGCGCTGGGTCGCGAACCGGAGCAATTTCGGACAAGCGGCACCTAAATCTGGTGACTGCTACTCGAAAATCTGGTGACTGCTACTCGAACATGCGTCCAGTCAACTTCTCATACGCCTCCACGTACTTCGCCCGCGTCTTGTTCACGACGTCACCGGGAAGCATCGGCGGCGGGCTGTTCTTGTCCCAGCCGGTCGTTTCCAGCCAGTCCCGGACGAATTGCTTGTCGAAGCTCGGCTGTGGCCGGCCGGGCTGGTATTGATCGGCGGGCCAGAAGCGGCTGCTGTCGGGGGTCAACAATTCGTCGATCAAGATGACGTCGGACGCCGCGTGGACGCGGCGGTTAACCGGGGAGCTGACGCCTCCCCGCTCGCCAACCACGCCCCACTCGAACTTGGTGTCCGCGATAATGATGCCGCGGGTGCGGGCGTACTCGGCGGCGCGGCTATAAACGTCCAGACTGCGGCGGCGAAGGACTTCTGCCAGTTCGCGCCCGACGATTTCCGTCATCCGCTCGAAGCTGATGTTGATGTCGTGCCCCGATTCTTCCTTCGTGGCTGGCGTGAAGATCGGCTCGGGGAGCTGCGAGCACTGCACCAGCCCCGCGGGCAATTGAATGCCGCAGACCGTGCCGCTCATCTGGTATTCCTTCCAACCGGAGCCGTCGAGGTAGCCGCGGACGACGCATTCGATGGGAACGACCTGGGTCTTTCTCACAATCATCGAGCGTCCGGCGAGCTCCTCGTAGGACAGGTTTTCAACCTGTCCCCGAGC
>DATKDU010000387.1:0-9908 GCA_035512595.1 Pirellulaceae bacterium | reverse complement strand
GAATCGACTCCCGACCCCTTGGGCGTTAGATTAGCGGCAATCCCCTCCTCCCTCCCCGGAGATCCTGCCATGAATTGCCGCCGCCTCCTTATCGCCACGCTGCTTGGCGTCTTGGCCGCCTCAATCGGTCTGCGAACTGTCCACGCACAAACCCCCACGAAAATGCGCGTCTACCTCGGCACGTACACCGGCCAGAACAGCCAGGGGATTTATCTTTCGACCCTCGATCTGGCCACGGGCTCGCTGACGAAGCCCGAGCTGGCCGCGGAAACGACCAGCCCGTCGTTCCTGGCGATTCATCCCAGCGGCAAGTATGTCTATGCCGTCGGGGAGATGCCGGAGTTTCAGGGGAAAAAGACAGGAGCGGTGAGTGCCTTGGCGGTTGATGCGGCCAGCGGCAAGCTGAAGCTGATCAACCAGCAGCCGTCTGGCGGCGGCGGGCCGTGCCACGTCGCGGTCGATCCCAGCGGCAATTGCGTCCTGGCGGCAAACTACGGCGGCGGCAGCGTCTGCTCGTTTCCGATCGGCGACGACGGCAGCCTGAAAGAAGGAGGAAGCGTCATTCAGCACAAGGGGAGCAGCGTTAACGAAAAGCGGCAGAAGGAGCCGCACGCCCACTCGATCAACGTCGATAAGGACGGCAAGTACGCCTTCGCGGCCGACCTCGGCCTCGACCAGGTGCTGGTCTATAAGCTCGACGCCGCCCACGGCACGATCGCACCGAACGACCCGCCGCACGCCAAGGTCGCTCCCGGCAGCGGCCCGCGGCATTTCGCCTTCCACCCCAGCGGTAAGTTTGCGTACGTAATCAACGAGCTGGCCAACACAGTCGTGGCGTTCGAGTACAACCCGCATCACGGGTCGCTGACCGAGATTCAATCGATCGGCACACTGCCGCGGGATTTTAACGGCCGGAGCTACACGGCCGAGGTGGTCGTCCATCCGTCGGGCAAGTTCCTCTATGGCTCGAACCGGAGCTTCGACGAAAGCAACGCGGCGCTGGGGAGCATTGCCGTCTTTGCCATTGACGAGAAGACGGGCAAGCTGACGTCGACGAGCCACCAGAGCGGGGGAATCAAGACGCCGCGGAACTTCGCCGTCGAGCCGACCGGCAAATGGCTGCTCGTCGGCAATCAGGCGGGCGACAGCGTGATCGTGTTCGCCATCGACCAGAAGACCGGTGCACTGACGCCGACGGAACACAAAATTGAAGTCGGTGCCCCGGTCTGCATCCGCTTCTGGCCAATCAAGTAGGACAGGTTTCCAACCTGTCCTGAAAATGTGGAACACTAATCTTCGCTAATCTGCACTGATCGATCAGCGAAGATTAGTGGCGATTAGTGTTCCCTTCCTGTTTGGTCCTCGGAGAATCAGCTTCGTGGCCCGTTTGCCGCACAATTCGCTCATTGGCCCCCTCGCCGTCGGCGCGCTCCTGGCCGCCAATGCCATCGTGCCGCTGATGTGGGGGGACGTCTATCCTTTCACGTCGGCCCCGATGTTCCGCGACTCGCCGACGCAATATGCCGAGTATCGCGTCTTCGATCCTCAGGGAAACGAACTGCCCAGCCGGCACTACGCGCTCGACAAGGACAAAACCGGCGATCCCCTTTTCCTCGGCCGCGTCTACGACGGCAATCCGGTCGGCTACGGCGTCGGCATTGCCCCGCCACCGGTGCTGGAGCAGGAGTTCGGCGTCATCCACGATGAGGCGACCGTGCGGCGGCATATCCAAGAGCAGCTTGCGAGGCCGGAGAACGCGGGACTGGAATATGTCGTCGTCGAGCAGCGTGTCATCGGGCCAATCGACGGGCAAGCGGTTGGCGTCACGAAGGCGACTCGTTGGAAGATCGAACGGCTGGCGTCGCCGGAAGGCCGATGACGGGTGATAGAACGCAGCACGAGCAATTTCATCACTAACCGGCGGCGACTACAATACGAGAAATGCCAACGACCAGGGAGAAGCATGAAATGTCAACCACGCTCAAGGAAGAAGTCATTGATCTGATCCGCAAGCTTCCCGACGATGCGACGCTGACCGACATCGTAGAAGAACTCTACGTCCGCCAAAAAATTGAGAAGGGAATTGCTCAACTCGATGCGGGCGAGAGCCTGTCCACGGAGGAAGTCAGACAGAGGCTGAGCCGATGGCTCAAGTAAGATGGTCGCTGCAAGTCGCGCAGGATCTGGAGGAGATTTGCGACTATATTGGCCGTGATTCCCCGCGATATGCTGCCTTGTTTGCAGAGCGAGTCTTTGAGGTTGTTCACCTGATCGCTCAGTTTCCACTGGCGGGCGGCATCGTCCCGGAATATGCCCGCGACGATGTCCGCGAGCGACTGATTTATAATTACCGATTGATCTACCGCTGTCGTGGAGGAGACGCCTTTCAATTGGTGACGCTCATTCATGGGGCACGTATCTTGCCTCCTTTGTCCGAATAGGTCGTCGCCCATTCATGCGGCACTCGATGACGCTACAGGTGTCTACTGGAACGTGGGTGGGTCGAATAGGCGCGCGTTCCCGCCCCCACTTCACTCAACTTGCCCTCTGGCTGCTGCTGGCAACTGCCTTGGCCGCCGGCAGCGTGCCGTTCACGGTGAATCCCGGTCCGCGGCAGGGGCCGGCGACGCTGTTGTACTGGCTGCCCTCGGACGTGCTCGCCAGCGACGCAACGTTCTGGGCGTTTCGCGGCCTGCTGTGGGCCGGCGCGCTCTTTTGGGCGCTGAATCGGCTGCTACCGCTGTCGCCATGGATGACGGTCGTCGGCCTCACCGGCCTGTGGTCGCTGCACGTGGAGAACACGACCAACACCAGCCACTGCTTCCACATGGCCAACAACCTGCTGGTCATTTACGCCATCTGGGCGACCGTCGATGCGCGTGAAATCCAAGCCGCCATGGCAGAAAGGCGGTTTTGGCAAACGCCGCTCGTCCCGCGGTGGGTGACTCTGGGCTGCATCGCCTACATTGGCCTGTTTCACACGGCCGCCGGACTGTCGAAGCTGTCGTTCGGTGGGCCCCAGTGGGCCAATGGTATTTCGCTCCAGCTCTGGACTCACCTGTGGGGCCGGCCCTGGATGCCGACGACGCAGATGATCCTCGCCAGCCGCACGTTCACGCAGTTTTTGCAGATCGGCACGCTGGTCATCGAGACCGCCGGCATTCTGGCCATCTTCCCCCGCCTGCGGACGCTCATCGGCATCGCCACGCTCGGCTTCTATGCGGGCGTGCTGCTGACGTTCGACTACGGCTTTCAGTTCAACGCGCTGTTCACGGCGCTGTACCTGTTGCCGATCGAGCGGTGGCTACAAGGCCGAAAACAGTAACCCGATGCGTCAGCGAGGGAATCGGCTCGCTTCGCGAACTCCCTCGCTGACGCGTCGGGTTACTATTGCCCCGCAATCCAATCCAGCCGCAGGATATACGCCGTCCCATTGCCGTTGACCGTGGCCAGATAGCGTCCGTCGGGGCTGAAGGCGACCTGCGATACGAACCCGGCCGGCGGCCCGAGCTGCCACTGCTTGACGATCGCGCCCGTGTCGATTTCCCACAGGCAGGCAGTGCCGTTGTCGGCGGCTGAGGCGGCCCATTTGCCGCCGGGGTGAATGGCGATGCTGCTGGCCAGGGATTTGCCGCCGTGGACGTTCGTTCCCAGCAGCAACTTCTGCGTCGTGATGTCCCACACTTCGATGGCGCTGTACCACGGCTGCATGATCACCCGTTTCCCGTCGGGATGAACGGCGAGCGGCACATCGTGGATCGTCCGATTGCCAAGGTCGGCGACCAGGGTGCCTTTCGCCAAATCCCAGACGGTCATCCCCTTGCCGCCCCCCATGACGAGCGTGTCACTGCCGATAAAGGCGAGTTGGCCGCGATTGGATGCGGACGGGTGATTGATCGTTTTGTGAATCGTGCCGTCGACAATTTTCCAGAGGCGAATGACGTAGGGGCTCGCGCCCCCTTGGACGGTAGTTGCGGCTGCCAGGAACTTGCCGTCCGGAGAGATGGCCCCGTTGTACCCCACGGCATTCACATAAAAACGAATCCGTTCACCACCCGTCTGACAATCCCAAACGGCGCACTCGTTGTTTCCCATGGACGCCAGACTTGTCCCGTCGGGCGTGAAGAGTAGCTGCCGCGCTTTCCCGGTCTCGGCCTGCCAAGTGCGGAGATGTTGCCAAGACCCAATCTGCCAAAGCGAGATTTCACCTCTGCGATTGGCGGTGGCGAGAATCCGGCTCAGCGGATCGAACGCCAGTTGTGTGACATCGGGCCAGCGATCGGACGCAAGGATTGGCGGAACGAGGACGATCGAGTGATCGCTGCAAGCGAAGGCCAGCGTCCCCAGGCACTCGGCGACGTCGCCCGCGTTGCCACGGCGGGCCGCGTCGTTGCTGACCTCTTCCCATTGCCGCCAACCGGAGCGAGAGGGCACGTACCGATGCAGGTTGCTGCCGCCCCCAACGAACAAGGAGTAGCCCCGGGAGTCGAACGTCATCGTGTGCGTCGAGCCCAAAGTCTCTGGTAGCCGCGACGATTCCATGCCCGTCGCATAATTCCAGATGACGACTTGCCCCATCGCATCCCCAGTAATGACCTCCGTCGAGTCCGCAGACAGGAAATGGCACTGAAAGAGGACGCCTTTGCTGCCATCTTGAACAAACGGGCCGGCTGTTCCTAGTTCCTCACCGTTGGCAACGTCCCAAATATGAACCAGGTCGCCGTCGTAGAGGGCCAGCCGTTTGCCCGCGTCGTCGAGCCGGCAGCTTTCGCGGGTCCACCGCACCTTCTCAAACTTCCGTACCATGGCAGGCGGCTCGACATCCCACACCTGCACCTCGCAGTCTCTCTGGCTTTCAACAAACACGGCCCCGAATCGCGATCCGTCCTTGTTAACCATCAGCCCCAGACATGGCTTGCCTTGTTTCAGGTCCAAGGCGGCCTCCCGTTTCCAGTTCACGGCATCCCACACCTCGATCACGTCGGCCTTGCTGGAACTGACGACAAAGAGCCTCGCGCCGTCGCCGCTGATCGCGCAGACCTTTGCGGGCAGGACGCGGAGTTGGCGGCCGCTCGCCGTATCCCAAAAGCGAATCGTCTCATCACGGCTGCGCGAAAAGAGAGTCGTCTTGTCCACAAACGCCACGTCCCACACCGGCGCCCAATGCTTCAGCCGGCTGTCCCCCAGGATCGCCACCAGTTCGGCCGGTGCTTTGGCCGGGTCGCCATCGCCGGAGATGGATAACTCATACGGATCGATGGCCGCACGCGAAAGGCGGTCCTGGCGATTGTGGAGGATGTCCGGCAGATAAAGATACGACCACAGGCCGACGGCAATTGCCGCCACCAGGAGCATCAGCGTGCGAATGCTGAAACGTGGGACGAGCCAGCGCGGCCACATGGAGACACCCCGTTTGGAGGACCCGGACGACAGCGGCCATTTTAGGGGGGCTCGGGGCATGATACAAACAGCTTGCCATGCCAACACTAGAAGATATCTTCGGCACCCACCATCCCGTCGCACTGGTCACCGGCAGTGGGGCCAGGCGGGTGGGGAATGTCATCGCGCGGACGCTGGCGGCGCGGGGCTATCGCGTGGCTCTGCACGCCAATATGAGCCGGGACGAGCTGGCGGCGACGGTGGAGGAATTGCGGGCCCTCACGTCCAGCCAGACCCTCACCCCAACCCTCTCCCAGGGGGAGAGGGGGGCAGAGCGCGTTGCCGCTTTCACCGCCGATCTGACTGACGAAACGGCGGCGCGGAAGCTGGTCGATGATGCACACGCTCATTTTGGCCGGCTGGATGTGCTGGTGAATGCCGCGGCCATTTGGAAGCCAGTGAAGCTGGAGCAAGTGACGGCGGCGGAAGTGCGGCGGAATTTTGAGATCAACACGCTCGCGACGTTCGTTTGTTCGCAGCAGGCGGGGCTGGCGATGATCAACCAGACCAGTGGCGGGGCGATCATCAACATTGGCGACTGGGCGATTGCCCGGCCGTACCTGGACTACGCGGCCTACTTCCCGTCGAAGGGGGCGATCGCCGCGCTGACGCGGTCGCTGGCGGTCGAGTTGGCGGCCCGCAACCCGCGGGTGCGGGTGAACTGCATCCTGCCGGGGCCGGTGATGCTGCCGCCGACGCTATCGGCCGCCGAGCGGGCCGCGTCGATTGCCGGCACACTCCTCAAGCGCGAAGGAACGCCCGAGCATGTGGCCAGTGCTGTCGTGTTTTTGGCGGAGAATGATTTTGTGACCGGCGTCTGTCTCCCGGTGGATGGGGGGCGGACGATCCATTCGTAAGTCCAAGGTCCAAAGTCCAAAGTCGGTTGATGCTCAGCGAACAGACCGACTCCCGACTCCCGACTTCGGACCTTGGACCTTGGACTTAAAACATGATCCTCGACAAGCTGACCAGCGCCGATCAGTACAAAACACTTCATCCGCGCATCGCCGCCGCGCTGGATTGGCTGAAGAAGACCGACCTGGCGGCATTGCCGCTGGGCAAGACGGTGATCGACGGCGAGCACCTGTTCGCGCTGGTGCAGGAGTACACGCCCAAAGAGCCGGAGCTGCTCAAGTACGAAGCTCATCGCCGGTACTGGGACGTGCAGGTCGTCGTCAGCGGCAGCGAGCGGATGGGCTGGGCCCACCTGAGCCAGATGACGGTCAGCGAGCCGCACGACGAGGCGCGCGACGTGGCGTTCTATCGCGGCGATGGGCAATTCGTGCTGGTGCCGGCCGGATTCTTCACGATCTTCTCGCCGCACGACGTGCACATGCCCGGCGTGGCGGCCGAGCCGCTGGGGCCGGTGCGGAAGGTGGTGGTGAAGGTGGAAATTGCGTGAGCTAGACTGCACAATACGCCCATTGCGAACGGGAGACAAATCATGATTCGGGCGACGAAGACTGCCGATGTGTTGACCCTCGAAGAAGCAGCGGCGTTTCTCCGGGTGTCACCTCAAGCAATCGAAGAGCTGGCCGATGGTCGCCGACTGCCGGCCCGTCGCGTGGCGGGTCATTGGCGTTTTCTAAAGTCGGCGCTAGAGGACTGGCTGCGCAGCAGCACGGGGCAGGAGCGAATGCTCTCTCAGGTCGGTGCGCTGGCGAACGATCCCTATCTACAGCGAGTTCGCGCCGCAATTGCCAAGGGTAGGCGCAGGTCTGCGGAGCGAAAGTAATGTACCTGCTGGACACGGACACCTTGCTTGACGTCCATGCGGGACATCCCAAGGTCGCGGAGCGGCTGCACGCCGCGGATGACGGCGACATCGGCACCACGATCGTCTCCGCGATCGAGTTGCTCAAACCCCGATTTGACTTCGTCCTCAAGGCAAAGGATGGCGCCGAGTAGCTTCGTGCCCAACAATGGTTGAACACGATGGAGCAGCTCTTGAGCGGGCTGGATGTGATCGGCATTGATTCGGCAGCGGCGCGGATATTCGACAAACTTCGGAGCACGGGGAAGCTCCGCAAGAGCGGCCGCGCCGACTTGCTCATCGCCAGCATCGTCCTGGCCCACCAGGCGACCCTCGTCACCCGCAATCTCCGCGATTTTCGCCTGGTGCCGGGGTTGAACCTCGTCAACTGGGTCGATTGACGCGGCACTGTCGGCATTCGACGCGCGACCCGCTGTATATTGTCCCCATGCCGCAGCACGCCTTCCTCGACGAGCTTTCACGCCTCGGCCCCGACGCGCCGCTGGCGCAGGGAATGCCGCTGGAGGAGGCGCAGCGCTATTGCTACCAGTTGGCCCGCAATCACTACGAGAATTTTACGGTCGTCTCGTGGCTGCTTCCGAAAGAACTCGGACCGCACTTCTGTTCGCTTTATGCCTGGTGCCGCTGGGCGGATGATCTGGCGGACGAAATGGGCGATACGAACCGGTCGCTGAAGCTGCTGGCGTGGTGGGAGTCGCAGCTTAACCAGCTTTATACGACCGGGCAGGCGACTCACCCGGTGTACGTGGCCTTGCGGGAGACGATCGAAAAATTCGATCTGCCGCAGCGGTGCTTTCTCGATCTGATGGTCGCCTTCCGCCAGGACCAGTGGCAGACGCGCTACGAGACGCACGAGGACCTGATCAAGTATTGCCAGCACAGCGCCAATCCGGTCGGGCGATTGGTTCTCCATCTGGGGGGTTGCCACCGGGCGGATACGGCGCGGCTGTCCGATTCGATCTGCACCGGGCTGCAGCTCGCCAACTTCTGGCAGGATGTGCGGCGCGACTACGAGCGGGGGCGGATCTACATCCCCAAGAAAGATCAGGCGCACTTCGGCTTCACGGAGGCGGATTTCGCCCGCAAGCGAGCGACCGGGCCGTTCATGCAGCTCTTGGCCTACGAAGTGAAGCTGGCCCGCCGCTTTCTCGAAGGGGGCATTCCCCTGGTGAAGCTGGTCCCCGCCCCGCTCAGCCTGCCGGTGCAGCTCTTCATTGACGGGGGCCTGGCGATTCTCGCGGCCATCGAGCGGCAGGAGTATGATGTCTGGTCGCGCCGGCCGACGGTGGGGCGGCTGAAGAAGCTGGGGCTGGTGTGGAACGCGTGGTGGAATACGGGGGGGACGTAGCCCATCGGTTGCCGAGTCGCGGAATCATGGTGGTATAATTGAAAGTCACCGACTTACGGAAACCTCACCATGCTCCATGACGTCGATGCGGTTTATGAAAACGGGGTTCTGCGCCCGCTGCAGCCACTTTTGCTGTCGGAACACGAACGGGTGAAGCTCACCGTCGCCCGCGGCGAATTGGAAGACTGGCTGGATACCGAGTTCATGGACGCCTGCCTCGCAGATGCTGACCCGGCCATCACGCTGGAGCAAGTCCGGGCTTCGCTGGGGAAGATTCCGGGGTCGATGGACGATGCCATCCAGGAAGACCGGGGCCGCTACTAACCGTGCGCTATTCGCGGCTGCATCTCTGGAAACAACATCTCGTTTCGCATGTCCGATTCCCTCGACCGCAGCTACGCCTACTGCCGGCAGGTCGTGCGCGAGTCGTCGAGCAACCTGGCTTGGTGCTTCTGGCTCTTGCCATACGATCAGCGGCGGGGGATGGACGCGCTGTATGCCCTGGCCCGCCAGGCGGACGACCTGGTCGATCGCGAGGATCCGGTTGAATCTCGCCGCAGGACGCTCGACGAGTTTCGCGCCGACCTGGTGGCAGCATTGGCGGGCGATGCCAGGCCGCCGCTCTTTCCCGCTGTGGCGGATACGGTCAGGCGGTTTGGCATTTCGCCCGCGCTGTTGGAGCAGCTTCTCGACGGCATGGCGATGGATATTGACCCGCAAACGCCGGCGACCTTTGCCGAGATCTCCGCGTACTGCTATCGGGTCGCTTCGGTCGTCGGCCTGGCGTGCCTGGCCATCTGGGGCTGCCATGACGAGCGGGCCATTCCGCCGGCCATCGACTGCGGCATTGCCTTCCAGCTCACGAACATCCTTCGCGACCTCGTGGAAGATGCCCAGCGAGGGCGCTGCTACTTGCCGGCCGACGAACTGGACCGGTTTGGAATAAGTAGTAGGCACACTCCGTGTGCCGTCGGCAGCGGGAACGGCACGCGGAGCGTGCCTGCTACTTATTGGACGTGGTCCGAGCCGCTGGCCGAGCTGATTGACTTTCAGATTGCGCGGGCGCGGAATTATTACGAGTCGGCGGCAGAAACGGCCCGCTACCTGCCGCCGCCGGGGCGGCGCGTCTTCGCATTGATGGTCGCACGGTATCGATCGATCCTGGCGGCCATCGAGCGCGAGCCGGAGCGGATTCTGCGTAAGCGGGTGTCGCTGTCGTGGCCGCGAAAGTTCACGGTTGCCGTAGGGGCACTATGGGGTTCAGGGTTCAGGGTTCAGGGTTCAGCAGGGGGAGAGCGGGGCGCAGAGGTCAGAGAGCAGAGGTCTGTCTTCGGCAATCAATCCGCA
>DATKDU010000386.1:0-4310 GCA_035512595.1 Pirellulaceae bacterium | reverse complement strand
TGGGGACGAACGTCCCCTGCGGCTCGAGGATGTCGAGGACCGGATGGCGGCCGTCAATGATTCTCAGCACCGGCTCTTCCACCATCGTCGGCCGGACGTAGCCGTGCTGCCGCGCGAGCTCCGCCAGCGAGCAGAGGACGTCGAGCTGCGCCAGTGCTGCGGCTGTCGCTTGGAGCCGCCTGGCGTGCTGCTGGACCAGGTCGCGCAGTTGGACGAACAGCTCGTATTCGAGTTCCTTGGCCCGCTCGTCTGCCGTCAGCACCTGCTCTTCGTATTCCTTCAGCTCCGGCGTGATGTACCGCTCGGCATTCACGGTCGTCTGCTTGCGAATGTAGCTCGCCGGCGTTTTATCTTTGTGGCTGTTGGTGATCTCGATGTAGTAGCCGAAGACCTTGTTGTAGGCGACCTTGAGGTTGGGAATGCCGGTAGTCTGCGCCTCGCGGGCCTGGTATTTGGCGATCCACTGCTTGCCGCCGGCCGCCAGTTCGTGAAGCCTGTCAAGGTCGCTGGAGAATGCTTCGCGGATGATTCCGCCGTCGCGCGTAGCGAGCGGGCAGTCGTCCATGAGGGCCGCCGAGAGTTTGGCATGCAGCTCAGGGCAAAGGTCGATTGTCGTTTCCAGGCTATTGAGCAGGCTGCTCTTTCGTGCCGTCAGCTTTGCTTTGGTCTTCGGCAAACTGCCGAGCGTCCGGCAAACGAAGCTCAAGTCCCGCGGGCTGGCGCGGCCGGTGGCGACGCGGGCCAAAAGCCGCTCCAGGTCGTAAATGCCGCGGAGCGATTCGCGCAGCTCGCCGCGGAGGGCTGCATCACCGGCCAGCTCTTCGACCGCATCGTGCCGGGCCGAAATGTCGGCGACCGACGTGAGCGGATTGGCCACCCAATCGGCCAAGAGCCGCGAGCCCATCGGCGTAACGGTCTTGTCGATGACCGCCAATAGCGAGCCGTCGCGGTTGCCGGTGCGGATCGTGCGTGTGATCTCCAGGCTGCGGCGGGTGGCCTCGTCGATTTCCAAGAGGCTGCCGCTGCGGTAGGGCGTCAGCTTGTCGATATGATCCAGCGACGTCTTCTGCGTCTCGCGGAGGTAGTCGAGGATTGCGCCGGCGGCACGCAGTGCGGGCGCATCGTCCTCGCCGAAGCCAAAGCCGTCGAGCGAAGCGACGCCAAAGTGTTTTGAAAGAGTCTCGACCGCTGCCGGCGTGGCAAATACCCATCCCGGCCGTCGCGTGATCATCGTCCCAGCCGGCGTCAATGACAACGGCCCAGCGTCGTCGCTCAAAAGCAGCTCGGCCGGACCGATCCGCGCCAGCTCGTCGCCCAGCCGCGGCGCGGGAACGACTGCCGCGAAGAACCGCCCAGTGGAAAGCTCGGCCCACGCCAGGCCGACATGCTCCTGTGCCGCATTGCCGTTGGCCGCCGTCATCTTCAAAGGCGTGGCGACTGCCGCCAGGTAATTACTCTGGCGCGGGTCGAGGAGTGCGTCGTCGGTGATCGTGCCGGGCGAAACGACGCGCGTCACCTCGCGCTTCACGAGCCCCTTGGCGACCTTCGGGTCCTCGACCTGCTCGCAGACCGCGGCCCGAAAACCGCTGGCGATGAGCTTGCCGAGATACGACTCGAGCTGATGGTAAGGAAAGCCCGCCATGGGGATGGCGTTTTCCCCCTTGTCGCGGCTCGTCAGTGTCAGCCCCAGCACACGAGACGCTGTCTTTGCATCCTCGAAGAACAGCTCGTAAAAATCCCCCATGCGAAACAAAAGCAGCGCATCGCCGCAGGCACCTTTGGCGTCCAGATACTGCTGCATCATCGGGGTGGCGGCCATGCGGCGAATGTAGCAGCGGCACTCGCGGACGCAAAGCGGGGCGACAACACGGTAGATCGGCGGTTTTCAGGTTCACAGTGCGATCCGCGGTGGTAGAATTGAATCGTAACCTCCAGGAGGACTCCGCATGCCCGCCACGTTGCAAGAGCTCGACAACTTCCATCGCTTCGCTGCTGATCAACTGCGCAATCCCGATTCCGCCGCTTCGCTCGAAGAATTGCTGGGGCGCTGGCGGGCGGCGCGCGAGCGTGCGGAAGCCAATGCCGCCATCGCGGAAGGATTGTCGCAGATGAAGGCGGGCCTGGGCCGGCCGCTCGATGACTTCATTGCCGAGTTTCGCGCCGAGCACAACATTCCGGCCGATGCATGATGTACCAGGTCAACACGCTGCCGCGGTCGGAAGCGGATTTCGACGGATATTACGGCTACATTGAGCAGCGGTCGCCGGCCGGTGCCGCGGCCTGGGCCAACGCGTTCTTCCGCGCCTTGAAATCGCTTGAGCAAAACCCGCTGGCGCACGGACTGGCGCCCGAGGATTCCGACCACGACGTTGAGATTCGGCAAATCTTCTTTCGCACGCGGCACGGTCACAATTACCGCGCTTTGTACACCATTGATGGCAACGTCGTCTATGTGCTCCACATTCGCGGTCCGGGGCAAGACCTGATGAGAGCCGATGAAGTGACGCTTCCTTGAGACGAAGCGCTTCGTCGTTCTGGGCTTGAGTTTTGAGAGCGATTACGGATACTCTTCCGCCAATCGAGGAACCAACCCATGTCGCTTCCCAAACATTGGCTTCAGTTTCGCTTGCGATCGCTGTTGCTGGTCATGTTTGTAACGTGCTTGATTGCTCGCTTCTATCCATCCATCGTGGATTGGGTGAATTCACGGCAAACGTTACCTGGTCCATTTGTTTACCCTGACACAGACGACATCCAATACTTCGCACCAGGTCCCGAATTCAAGCTCTCCCGCGAAGCGGCGGTCCAGAAGCCATGCCAATGCGAACTAAAAGAGGCCGAACACGATCGCTTCAGCCGCTTGTCCGAGACAGCCATACCCAGTGAGTAGATCGGCCTGTCGTCCAGCGGCCGACCACATTACTGCGCCAGCTTTTTGATCGCTTCCGGCAGCTTGGGATCGGCCACGCCGCGGGCCCCGCGACCTTCGCTGTCGATCCGCTGCGTCGAGTCCTCGCGGATCTGATCGATGTCCGCTTCCCAGTATTTGGCACGATCTTTCTCGGCAATCGGCGCTAGCGGGCGGATGATCCGCATGCCGACCGCCAGGCCGTGACCCGTGGTGAACCACCAGGGGCTCTTGGGAAAGTTCGGATCGTCCTCGCGATAGGCGTCGTCGTCGGTGCCGCGGCGGGCGGCACTGCGGCAGCCGGCCGCGTCGTCATCCCAACTGCCGCCGCGAATCGACCGCGGAAAGAGCTTCGTCGGCCACTGCACGGCATCTGTCGCCTTGTGGCTCTTTCCCGCCAGCTTCTCGTATCCGTTCTCGGTGTACTCGTCGAGGACCCACTCGGCGGCGTTGCCGTGCATGTCAAAGAGTCCCCACGGATTGGGCTTCTTCTCGCCGACCAGGTGGGTCGATTCCTCGCCGTTGTCCATGAACCAGGCGTAATCGCCGAGCTGACCCGCGTCGTCGCCGAACGAATAGGCGGTCGTCGTGCCGGCCCGGCAGGCATATTCCCACTCCGCTTCCGTCGGCAGTCGGTACGTCACGCCGCTGATGCCGCTGAGCCACTTGGTGTACTGCTTGGCGGCAAACTGGCTCATGGTGATCGCCGGCTGCCGCGGGTCTTCGCCGAATTGAAACGTGAACGTCGGGTCGTAGAGGTTCGACGGGGCGGTGACGACGTACTCCTTGTTGTCGTCGGTGATCGGCTGGAGCTTGGCCTGGGCCAGCTTCTTGAACAGGTCATGCATCCGCATGTACTGCTTGTACTCGGCCCAGGTGACCTCATAGGTTCCCATCCAGAACGGCGCGACCTCGACCTCGACCTGCGGCCCTTCGTCTTCCTTGCGATCGGCTTCGCTCTCGGGACTGCCGAGCTGGAACTTGCCGCCCGGGATCGGCTGCATCTCGAAGGTGACGTCGGTGCCGGGAATCGTCGCCTGGTAGGGGACCATGTAGCCGCGGTCGGTTTTCACAAACCGGCCGCTGGCGGGCTGCTCCTTGACCAGGCCGGGGGCGTCGTCGGCCAAGGCGAACGAGCGAAAGCCCATGGCAGCGACGACAAGTACGAGAACCAACCGAAGACGCAGCATGGAAATTGGCATGAGATTTCGCAGTAGAATTCGTAGGGGTAGGGAGCCTGAATTATAACCCGAGTGCTGCCCCTAGCCCGCATTTCTCACTGCGCAGAAGAAACGAGTGGCCTACTTGAGCCATAAGTTGTTGAACTGACGACAACTTGGACTTGAGCAAGGAGGCCACCCGATGACGACAGAGTGTAGCGGACGTTCGTTCGATTTCCAGC
>DATKDU010000385.1:0-35023 GCA_035512595.1 Pirellulaceae bacterium | reverse complement strand
CCTGGACCACCGCCCGCAACTCAGGCGGCAAGGCGGCCAACTGCTCCGGCGTGATCGGCGGCGACGACATGCCCAAGGTGTCGCCGATTTTCCTCGCTGCGCGAAGACCAATTTTTTACGCCAGGGTGTGAACGGTTACCTCGCTCCTTGATGTTCTCCCGCACTGTCGCGAGTTTCGCCTTCGCTTGATCGGTGAGCAATGCAGTGTGAGCGACTGCGTCGCGCAAAGGTTTAAACTCGGTGGCATCTCTGGAAAGCGAGGCCTCGGTAGTTTTGTCCAGCTTGTCCACGAGATTTGCCAGATTGTCCATGTCGAGATAGCTAAGGTCGCCGTCGTCTTTACGAACTGTGATACTGATATTGCCCTTCTTCTTGTCCTCCGCGTGCTTGTCTCTCCATTTTTGTGCTCGTTCAGTCGCTTCCTTTGACAGCGGAATGCTTTTGTCTGTGATGTAGTTCCGCACCAGATTCTCAGATATGAAACACTCTGCGTACGATTCGAAATTGAATGTCGCGTCCGCACTCAGACCGTCCACCCATTTATCCACTTTGCTTGCCTTCGCCGATCCCTTCGGAGGCTGGTACTGGTTTGCAACCGCGTTGTAGAGGCCTAATGACGCTCGCTGAGTGCGTGTTAGATTCTTGTTCTCGGGATCACCCTCTTCTCGATGATCAATGCGCCACTTATCCCAGTCCTCAACAATTGTTGCGAGAGTTTTTTTGAACCTTTCGAGAAAGTCCTGATACTTCGGGTCATCAGCAACGACGCCCTCGCGGCTGCTGGTGAATCTGTCCGTGGCATCGTCTAGCTTGTCGAAGTGGATTTGCCCATAAAGATAGTTCTCAACAATTCGAGCGGTGGGAATGTGAGACAAGATATCACGCTCCCGCAATCGGCCATTCACGAAGAGGTCGACGCCAACGCGTTCCTCGGTGGTCATAATTTTCAAGTCCCGAGGCCGCTCCACGGAGGCAATGAACCCCTTGGCCTGCGCTAGCTTTAGGCTTTTCGTTTCGTGCTCGTCGCGATCCCTTCCAAACTGTGCCTCCAAATCCCTAATAAAGGGATCGTCGCAGTTCCCGATCTTCCAGAGAAACTGCGTCTTGTTTGCGAGATCCTTTAAGTGCTTGTGCGTGATAAGCTTACCGTTTAGGTGGATCTTGAACGACTTGTCCAAGAGTGAGAATCGAAAATAGAGAGCGATGATCTTGGCGACGAATTTTAGACTACGCTTGACGCCATCCTTCGTGCCTTCAAATCGAATTATGGTGCCCTGCCTGTGACCTTGCGTGTACTTCCGAAACGCACGCCGATTTACTTGCTCAAGGGGATATTCCTGCGCCTTGATGTCATCTGTGATAGCCTCGTCCAGCGTTGCATTGTCGATGGTCCCACCGACATAATCTTGGCCTTTGACCTTGGACAGCACGCTGACACGATCGGCACATGAAAGCAAAGCGAGTTTGCCAATACCCTTGCGACCGATGTAAGGCCGACCTTTCTGCGAGGTTTTGCAATCTTTTCTCTTTGAGTAACCGATCTTCAAGAATCTGTTTTGAAAGTCATCGTCCGTCATTCCGATACCATCGTCCTTGATCCAAAAACCACGCTTGTCTTTGGAAAGGTAAATCCAGACGTTTTTCGCGTCCGCGTCCCAAGCATTCGAGATCGCTTCACCGAGAACCGTGGCGAAGCTGCGATATAAATGCCTGCCTAGATGGTCCAAAACGCTCAACGAGATTTCGAACGTAAAGCTGCTATTGGTCGCCATGCTGCACCACATGATGTCTGATCGACCTGCCGATGATTTTTCCCAGCCGAACCGGCACCGCATTGCCGATCATTCGACCGACTGTCTTGAAATGGCATATTCCGCCTGGCTTTACAAACGCGTACGATTTTGGAAATGACTGAAGCAGTGCTCCTTCACGTAGCGACAGTGCACGATCCTGCTCTGGATGTCCAAACCGGCCGTTTCCAAAGCCATAGAACTGAGTCGTGATCGTAGGCGAAGGTTCACCCCACTCCATTCGGCCGTAGACGCTCGGATAGGTCTTGCCGTTCTTCCTTCGGTGGCACTTCGCCCTAAGCTTGCGTGGCCAGTCGCGCCACGTTCCCCCAGGTGTCGAATGGCGAAGTCGGCGAAGATTAAGAGGCGAGAGTCCGCTGGTGCAATGCAAAGGGTCGGTGGCACAGGTATCGCCGGGTCCCAGATTCGAAAGCGAGCGCAGCGTATCGGAAACGGTGCGGTAGTCCTCTGGGCGGTGAGTCGGTGGAAGGAGTGCTATCGGTCCAAAACGGGACGCAAGAACGACCAAGCGAGTTCGGTGTTGCGGAATGCCGTAATCCGGACAGTAAACGACGTGAAGGCCTACGTCAGTTGCGAAGCAGAATTTTTCGTCGTCCAAGATCTGGAGAAACTCGTCGAACACCGAGTGGCGTTGAAGCTCGGGAACGTTCTCCATCGAGACGATGTGGGGCTTTGTTTCACGCACGAGTCGCCCGAATTCCCGGAGAAGGGACCATTTGGGGTCCTTTTTGTGGTCGACCCCTTGCGTGTACTTTGAAAACGTAACGCATGGGGCACACCCCACAAGAATCTTGACATCATGCTTCGAATAGTGTTTCGAAAGCTCCTTGGCCTTTAGGTCCGAAACGCTCTTGCAGTGAAACACTGCTGGCGAATTGTTGTGCTCAAACGGGTATCGGCAGGCTTTGTCAATGTCGTATCCAGCAGTCACGTTCAGGCCGGCGTCAAGCAACCCCCGCGTTAAGCCACCAGCGCCGCAAAACAGGTCGACCGCCGTAATCTGCCTGGTTCTTGGTTTCATGCGTCGACTTCACGCGTTAGAAATGCCCGAGTGCCCAGTATGGGTCGCCTGGGCGGCCGGCCGTCATTCGGCGAAAATTCAGCCGCAACATTGTGACATGCCCAACTTAGACATGCAATGGTTATTCGCCCACAGGGCGTCGTGCAACGGGGGCACACCTCACCCCAGCCGAAGCCCGGAGGCAAGTTTGCCTCTGGCTAAGAACGACAGTCACCCTGGCCTCTCCCCAGCGGGAGCGGGAGAATTAAACCTGTCCCCCCCCCGTCGAAACCAGTCACCGCAATTGGGCTTCGGGGGGGCGTGCGGTCAAAGGACTTGGCGCAAGAGTGCCGTGGTTCAGTCTCCTCAGTTTACTGACCCGGACGCACTCGTCGCCGTATTCTTTGCGTGTAACGCTATCCGTTAGGCTTTTGCCCCAAACTCCCAGCGGTGCCCACATTTTGTGCAAGCGAAACGGCCCTTTCCGGCTAATTTGGAACCTAGCCTCACTCCTAGGGCGCCGAAGAAACCGTCCTTCGCGCGTGCCTTTTCAACGGTATCATGCGTGAACTGGCTTCCGCATGCGGGACACGGGCCGACCGACCCTCGGGGCGTGCGCGGATAGCGCCGAGATGACGTCTGGCTACCGATTGGAAATCCGCACTTCACGCAACTCGCAGCTTTGTCCGAGACTTGCGCCTTGCACTCTGGACATCGAATGAGAGCCATCAGCAACACCTAAGGCAAAGAATACGTGCGATGGTTGGCGCGTACGAATGTACCGACGATCCTAGCCGGACGTGGTGGATAAAACAACTTCTTTTCAACGGCCTTGGCGGCTGCCGCTAGATCGTCAAGTGAGTCAGCGGGGCTAAAACCGGCCGCTCGCAAGATGTCCCTCGCGGAGCGAGAGGACTACATTCCGCACACCCTCACCCCAACCCTATCCCCGCGGGACAGGGAGTTGCTAAACCTGCCCCCCCGTCGAGACCGGACGCCGCAGTTGGGCTTCGGGGCCGGGGACGGAGCGGTCTTCCAGGGGACGCGAGGGAGCGGTGCGGAGGAAGAGGAGGGTCAGCGGCCGCGCGACGGTCGAGAGGGGAAGTCTGGTCGGCGACAGGAGTCGCCTCCTACATTTGTAGGAGCGGACTCCCGTCCGCGACCGGTCAAACTTTTTCTCGCGCGAGATATGGACAAAAAGCCACTAGACGCGTAGAATGAGAGCACGGGGCACCGCGCCCCGTTTGGTCTTTGACAATTGAATCTCTCCATGGGCCTGCCGCGATACGCTCCCCGGCTGGCCCCCCCCAAAAGGGTTATTGCCTTCAGACAATCTGTCTTAAGTCACTTGCGGCGGCGGGAGGGCGGGACGGATGAGTGGAAGTATGTATACAGACTGCCCTTGCGCCGACGCGCCCGGTCCAGGACGCGACGTAAGTCCTACTCCCCCCCACCCCTTCGCGCTCTTGCGTCGCTCGCAGGCGCCGCCGAGTGCCGGGGCGTTTGACAGACCCCCGCCTTGGTGTCAAACGTCCGGCTGTTGCCGCGGCATCCGCGGGCCGCGACTGGTCGTGCTTTGGCCTCTGCTAAAGTCTTGTGCGGGGCAGCGGCCAAGAACGGAGGAAACCCTGGCGGCGCAAGCACTTGCGGCCGATTCAGCCGTTTGGTTAGCTCTTGTGGCGCAAGCAGGGGCAAGGAGTCAGGGGCCAGGAAGGTGACTCCTTCGCGCCGGCCGGGCCTCGCCGGTTAAAAATTAAGATTTGCGTGGCGCGAGCGAACACCGCTATAAAACAGGGCAGTGATCGTGCGCGATAGATCGGTCCTCTTTCCCTTCCCGGCCCATGCCCATCGCCTTTTCCTGCCCGCACTGCGGCAAATCCACCACGGTGGCAGATCAATTTGCCGGCCAGAGCGGACCGTGCGCCGCTTGCGGCAAGACCATCACCATCCCCGCGCCGTCGCTGCCGCCGTCGGGAGGGATCTCCGGCGCTGCGGCCGGGGGAGCAGCGGCCGGCGGAGTGTTGACGGCCGTCATCATCGGCCTGGTCGCCGTGGTGGGGGTCCTGGTCGTGTGCGGCGGCATTCTGGTCGCCCTGCTCTTGCCGGCGGTCCAGCAGGCCCGTTCGGCGGGCCGGCGGATGCAGTCCGCCAACAACCTGAAGCAGATGGGGATTGCCATTCACATGTACCACGACATGTACAACGAGCTCCCTCCGGCCGTGGTCAAGGATGGCAGCGGCAAGCCGCTGTATAGCGGCATGGTGCTCCTGCTTCCGTTTCTCGAACAGGACCAAATCTACCGGCAGTTCGATCTCACCAAGCCGTGGGATGCCGACGAAAATCGCGGTTTGTCGATGACGGACCTGGCGTTCCTCAGAAACCCGAACTCGCCCAATCCGGCGCCAGGGACGACTGACTACCTGTTCGTCGGCGGGCCGCAATCGCTGCTCGGCGCCGACGGGAAGCGAACGTTCGCCGACTGCCGCGACGGGACGAGCAACACGATGGTGCTGGTGGAGGTCAAGGGAAACACGCGATCCTGGGCGGAACCGGCTGTCTGGACGCCCGACCAGCCGCTGGATAGCGACACGGTCAACGTCGTCAATGTGGCCATGGCGGACGGGTCGGTGCGCGCCATCGACAAGAACACGCCCAAGCAGCAATTGATCCTGCTTTCCAATCCCAGCGATGGGATGCCGGTGAATCTCCCCTGATGTCGCCGGCCGCTCACCGCCGCGGGGTCGAGGTCGGTTTTGATGGGCCGTCAGGGAAATCCTAAACTTGTCCGACTTTCTGCAGTACGTTAAGTCTGTGGTGGAGAGAATGCAGCGTGAATGCTTACCAATTCACCAGGCTTGGTGAGAAACTGAAGTGCCGACTTCTCGACCTGATGAAGGTGGTGCTTCAGCAGTTTGGCGATGACGTCATTTGGACTGAGGTACTCGTCAAAGCAACGGCACGACAGAAGGTAACGAGCATTCGTTGATGCTCGGCATAGAGGCAGGAAGTTACGGCAGATGTGGTCGTATTTCCGCTGACGCTTCAGCGCTTGTTCGCGCTCGCCGTGATTCGACGTGTGGGCAACCGACTTGTCGTTAGCAAAGACAGCCTCGACTACGTGAACTGCCTTGTAAAAGGCTGCGGTCGCGATCCAGGGAGAATGGACGGCTGAGTCCGACAAGAGATGAACGATCGTGCGTTGCGTGCGGTTGGCGCACGCAATGTGGTCACTTTCGGTCGCCATCGATCACGTACCTCAACATCATCTTTCTGGACAGGAAAGAGTGTACGGATTCCTGCGGGCAGTCTGGAATCGCCAGGATGCTGAGATCGATCAAGTGATAATCCGTATCGTTGGCAACCTGAATGTCTAGCTCCGTAATGTCTGTTTCAATCGTTTCGTCGTAGGCGGCCGACTTGGTGACGATCAAGAGAAGCAGTCCGGCATCGCGCGTTGTCAGAAATGCCTGCGCGATACGCTCGCGTCTAGCTTTCAGCCAGACGCCAAGGGTGTTGATAAGCTGGTCAAATTGGTTTTTGAATTCCAGTTGTTTCTTGAACGCACGGCACGCCGAAATCGCTTCTTCGACGGACAAAAGCAATAGCGATTTATCGGACGGAGTAACCCGGACCTTGCCGGTGTCGTCCTCGAAGTGCAGTTCAATTAGGTCGTCAAGGTTCTGTGCCGAAGCTGCCGACGACATGGGGCCACCAAGTAGAAAGGGCCAAGCAGCGAGTCAACGCGCCAGGATTCCGTTGCTCAATCCTAGCCCGCAGATTCCGTTCCCGAGCAAAAACTGGTGTTCGTGCTAAATTTCACATGGATCGGAAGTCCTAGCGTACAGACACATTGCGCCACGGTCAAGCTCGCACGAACACATTTTTTTTCGGCCTCTGGCCAGCGCAGACACTAGGAGGAACGGGACAAGAAGGCGAGCAGGCGGCGACAAAAAGGCGAATCCCAGCAAACCGTAACGCCCCAAAATCGCTTCTGTTCGCAATCCGTTCAACCGCCTCTTCCCGACGTGCAGAGCGGCCCGCGAGGTCTTCGCATATTCTGCCGGCGTGTTCCGCCAGGGTGGCACTTGAATGCTCGCGAAGCTCGCAGACAGGGCTGATTGCCTGCCTAGCTGGCCCAAATAGATTGGCAATCGCTCACCGCTGGCCAGCTTTCGTTTTGAGTATCGGTAAATGCTTGTGGGTCATTTCTATTTCTCTCCGGCTAGGTTACGTAGAGAGAACCAGCCCTCGAAAGGCAACTGTCCCGGTTTCCCCTCGACTCTGGATTTTTTCGGGGCAAAACCGACCACCACCCCTCGCCGGGTTGCGTTGACCCGTTTTTCGGGAAGCTGCTATACTTCGCCAATCGGGCTGTCCATCCACCGCTCCCTTTTTTCTCATGATCGAACGCCATGACCGCTACCCTCCCCGCCGGCATTCATAGCGAAATCACCCAGTGCATCGGCAACACGCCGCTGGTCAAGCTCCGCCACGTGACCGAAGGCTGCGTGGCGACGGTCGTCGCCAAGTTGGAGAACATGAACCCGCTGTGGAGCGTCAAGGACCGCATCGCCAAGTCGATGATCGACGCTGCCGAGCGGGACGGCAAGATCAAGCCCAGCACGATCATCATCGAACCGACCAGCGGCAATACGGGGATCGGCCTGGCCTATGTCTGTGCCGCACGGGGATACAAGCTGACGGTGACGATGCCCGAGAGCATGACGATCGAGCGGCGGCGGCTGCTCAAGGCGCTGGGAGCCGAGATCATCCTCACGCCGGCGGCGGAGGGAATGCCGGGGGCGGTGCGGCGGGCGGAAGAGATCGCCAAGAGCGATCCCAATGTTTACTTCATGCCGCAGCAGTTCAAGAACCCGGCCAACCCCGAGGTCCATCGCAAGACGACGGCCGAAGAAATCTGGCGCGATACCGACGGCAAGATCGACATCCTCATCTCCGGCGTCGGCACGGGCGGAACCATTACGGGCGTGTCGGAAGTCATCAAAAAACGCAAGCCGAGCATGCAGGCGATTGCCGTCGAGCCGGTCAACAGCCCGGTGATCACGCAGAAGCGCGCCGGCCAGCCGCTGGCGCCGGGGCGGCACACCATCCAGGGAATCGGCGCAGGCTTCATCCCCGACGTCCTCAACGTCGATGTCATCGACGAGGTGGTCCAGGTCCGCGACGAAGACGCGGCCGAGACCGCCCGCCAGATGTCCACGAAAGAAGGAATTTTCTGCGGCATTTCCAGCGGCGCGGCGGCCTGGGCCGCGATCGAGGTGGCCAAGCGGCCGGAAAATGCCGGCAAGCTGGTCGTGGTCGTGCTGCCGGACCTGGGGGAGCGTTATCTCTCGACGAAGCTGTTTCCGGAGTAATCCGTAGGACAGGTTTTCAACCTGTCCAGTGCCCGCCTTACGGTTTTATCTCGGCCGTCTCCAGCGTCACATTGTTCTGTTTGGCGCTCGTCCCCTGCTTGCGGACGATCTCGAACAAGAGGTCGCTCCGCTTGCCCGCAGCGACCTTGGTCTTGATTTGGACGGTCCGGTAATCGTGGAGGGTTCGCTCGAGCTGGCTCTTGAAAATGACGTGGCCGGGGAAGGCCCGGCGGATTTCGACGTCGATTTCCTTGTCCGTGTAGTTGCGGATTCGCTGCGTGTAGATCTCGTGGTCATCCCAGCCGGCGAGCGTGGCGTTCTCCACTCTTACGACTTCGTCGCCGCCGATCTTGCGCAGTGCCCGCTGCCCGCGGATTTGCAGCCACAGATCGCTGCGAAAAACGCGGAGCTTGACAAGCTCGACGATGACCTCCGGATCGGGGCCGAGGTTCAATTCGATCTTGTCGCCGATGGGGACGTACTTGACCTGCTGCTGCGTGAGATACGAGAGCCCGTCCCGGCCGTTGTCGCGAAACACGCGGACGATCCCGTCGGGCAGCGGCGTCGTGCCGAGTTTGGATGCCTCGTCGTTGGTCAGCAGGTACATCCGCACGAGTTGATCGCCATACTCTTGGGGCCGGTAGCGATATTGGATCTTGAAGGGGACCGTTTGCCCCTCGAAGGAGCGCATCCGCTTGCTCCAGCCGTTTGGAATCGTCTCGGTTCCCTCGATCGTGTAGATGAAATACTCGCTCAGCCCTTCCTTGACGATCGCCTTTTCTGCTAAGTCGCGCCCCTGGGCGTCCCTGACTCCCGACATGCGATTCATCATCCGGCCGGCGGCCTGCAAACGCAGCGATTGCCGCGTGTCCTGCGCCAGGTTTTCCACTTCGGCCATCGGCACGCTGGCGAGCTGGGCGATCTTCTCCACCAGGTTGATCGTGCCGACCACCAGCCGCACCTGGGCGTCTTCGTATTCCTCCCCCGAGTTGTTGAACACCCGCACGAAGCCCTCCAGACCCATCTGCGTCTCGTCGGCATTGGCAACGCACAAATAGTCGGCACTCCAGGTAATGCCGCTGGTGAAGTACGTGATCTGGATGGTCGCTTCGCCGTCGAGCTCGCTCTGCACGTTCCAGTAGAGCATCTGCGGCTTGGCATGCGGAAAGGTCGTATCGAGCACGTCGAGCTTGTCGGCATTCGTCAGAAACTTCAGCTCCACGCTCGACGGGTCGATGAGTGTATTGGCCCAGGAGAACTGGAGCGGGTTGATCCCCTTTTTGAAGGTCACGACGCGGGTCTCGCGGACGAGCGTGATGTCCTCGCTGTTGTAGATCGTCAGTTGCACGCTGCTGCGGGCCGGGACGGTCGAGAGATCGACGTTTTCAGCCATCGCCGAGGATGCGGCGACGGCAACCAGGGTTATGGCAAGGCAAAGTCGCTTCACGGCGTCACCTCCGCCGTCTCCAGCGTCACGTTGTTCTGCTTGGCGCTCGTCCCTTGCAGGCGCACGATTTCAAACAGCAGGTCGCTCCGCTTGCCGGCGGCCACCTTGGTCATGATTTGGACCGTCTGGTAGTCGTGCAGCGTCGGCTCGAGCTGGCTTTTGAAAATCACGTGCCCAGGAAAGGCCCGGCGAATCTCGACGTCGATCTCCTTGGCGGTGTAGTTGCGAATCCGCTGCGCGTAAATCTCGTGATCGTCCCAGCCGACGAGGGAGGCGTTTTCGACCTTCATCACGACGCCGTCGCCGCCGATCTTGCGGATCTCCGTCTGACCGTGGATTTGCAGCCACAAATCGCTGCGGAAGACTCTCAATTTGATCAGCTCGAAGATCACTTCCGGATCGGGGCCCAGATTCAGCTCGATCTTGTCGCCGATCGGGACGTACTTGATTTGCTGCTGCGTCAGGTACGAAAGTCCGTCCCGGCCGTTGTCGCGAAAGACGCGGACGGTGCCGTCGGGGAGCGGCGTCGTGCCGAGTTTCGAGTCCTCGTCGTTCGTCAGCAGATACATCCGCACGAGTGCCTCGCCGTATTCTTGCGGCCGGTAGCGGTATTGGATCTTGAACGGCACCGTCTGCCCTTCGAACGACCGCATCCGCTTGCTCCAGCCATTGGCGATCGTCTCGGTCCCTTCGATCGTGTAGATGAAATACTCGCTCAGCCCTTCCTTGACGATCTCTTTGGGAGCGCCGCCGCCAGGGGCGCCGCCCATTCCTGCGGCCATCGGCGCCGGTGCGTTCATGAACGTCAGTGCCGCCTTCCGCCGCAGCTCCGTCTGGGCTTGGTCGGCCAGCTTGGCCACGTCGCTGATCGGAATCTGCGCGAGCTGGGCGATCTTCTCTACCAGGTTAATCGTGCCGACCACCAGCCGCACCTGGGCGTCTTCATATTCCTCCCCCGAGTTGTTGAACACGCGGACGAAGCCCTCAAAGCCCATTTGCGTCTCGTCGGCATTAGCAACGCACAAATAGTCCGCGCTCCAGGTAATGCCGCTGGTGAAGTAGGTGATCTGGATGGTCGCTTCGCCGTCGAGCTCGCTCTGCACATTCCAGTACAGCATCTGCGGCTTGGCATGCGGGAAGGTCGTATCGAGCACATCGAGCTTGTCGACACTGGTCAGGAATTTTAATTCGACGCTCGACGGGTCGATGAGCGTATTGGCCCAGGAGAACTGAAGGGGATTAACTCCTTTTTTGAATGTGACCTTGCGCCTCTCGCGGACGAGCGTGATGTCCTCGCTGTTGTAGATCGTGAGCTGGACCGTCTCGCGGCTGGGGACGGTCGAGAGATCGACGTTCTCGCCAAAGGCGGCGGCAGTCAGGCCCAGCACGGCGGCAATGCATGCGATAAAGCAGTTAAGCAGTTTCATGGCAGTGGCTCCTTGTGTGATTGCGATGAGCATTACTGCCATTCGTTCTTGAGGATCACGTGCAGCTTGTGCGTGATCTTTTTGGCCTTGCCGTCGGCTCCTTTGGCCGGCAGCTTGGCGTGGAACACGACCTGCTCGAACGTGCTCTTTTCCTTGTCGATGCCCCCCTCGAACGTCGTTTCCTTGCCGAGTTCCCATTCGACGTCGCGCCCCGTGTCGCCGCGAACTTCATTCCGCACGTGCCGCAGATTCTCGATCACGTCCAGGGTCACTTCCTTGTCTTTGAAATTCTCAATCTCGTACTTGAGGATCACTTCCTGGTGGCTGACGTTGCCGCCGATCTTTTTGTTTTCGTTCTTCTCGATCGTCCGCTTGACGACGACGTCCTGAGCCACGCCGAGATAGAGCTTCATCTCGTCATCCATCGGCGTGAACTTCCCCCAGTCCTCGCCGAGAAAGGCGGTCGAGCCGTCCTGGCCGCCGTCGATGAAGATCCGCACCTTGCCGTACTGCAGCGGCGCGACGCCAAGATTGTTCGCCTTGTCGTTCTTGAGGACGTAGTGCATCGGCACCCGCAGCTTCTGCTGCGGCTGATCGAGCCAGCCGAATTCCGCCACGTTGCACGTGTAGGTCTTCTTGATCGGCACCTTCTCGAACTTCTCCATCAGCATCTCTTTGGTCTCGTTGAGGCCGATGGGCTTGAGAAACCGCTGGCCGAAGCCGGCCCACAGGCCGGAGCTGCCGAAGCTCTCGTTGGCGAAGTTTTGCAGCCGCATGTACTGCGACAGGGTCAGCGTCGTCTCGTCCTTGGAGGCGATCGCGCGGTAATTGAAGCTCTTGCTGAGGTTCCCCAGCAGGTAGCTGATCCGCACGCGGGCAGAGCCGGAGTCGCTGCCGCCAACGGTCCAGATGAGTGCCGCCTCGTTGGGCGGATAGCTGACCGACAGCACCTTCACGTCGAGCATCTTCTCGCCGACCGGCGCCACGACGCGGAAGACGATCGTGTTGGGATCGATCTGGGTGTTGGCCCAGGAGAAATCGACCTGGTTTTCCCCCTTCACCAGCGGCACGATCCGCTCCTCCTCGACCAGCGTGGCGCTGGCGTTGTCGAGCTGAATCTCGACCCGCTCCCGCACCGGCAGCGTGATCAGCTTGACTCGGGCTTCCGCCATATCCGGCGTAACCAGACCCGTAGCGAGACAGCCGGCAACCGCGCCGGCGCAGAGAATCTTCTTGAGTGGCAATAACTTGCGCATGAAAGGCTCCAGGCGATGCTTGGACGAGATCGGTGCCGCTGGCTTGAAATGGCGGCTATCGAAAGATAAGACGGGGCTGACGCTGCGAGCGTTTCCACGAACCAAAGATGAACGCAGGGTAGGGGGCGGACACGGAATACACGGACTTGGTGGGAAGTCAGATCGTTTGGCCGAAACGTCCTTGTTTTCCGTACTACAAGCGGCGAAAGTCTTTGAGCGCAGCTACGATTCTGGGCCGCGGCGAGGTTGACGCGCGCGGGAAATGGAACTCAGTCCACCTAGCGTTCCAGCCGGGTGCCCGTCCGCGAAGCAGGATGGGCGTCCGCGGCTTGTTTCACGGAGGCACAGAGACACGGAGGCACCGAGCAGACATTCATCCTTGCTGCTCTGTGCCTCTGCGCCTTCGTGCCTCTGTGAAAAAACCGAACGGCTGGCATCGGGTCCAAGGATGGACCCCGCCGAACGCCGCTGGGGCGGCGCGGTGCGACTCATCGGTTGCTGCTCCGCCGCACTGGACTCCAAACGTCCAAATCCTTTGCCGGCCGCGACGATATTCGGAAGGCAACAACCGCGGATTTCGCGGAGGACGCGGATAGGAATTCAAAAATCCGCGTACATCCGCGCAATCCGCGGTTTGAATCCTCGGTTGTGATTTGGTGGCGGCTTCCACCGCGCTGGGTCCCTCGGTGTCCAACTTGCTTCCCCCTACGCCAGCACCCGTTTCCCCTCATCCCCGGCAATTTCCTGCACGTACCGCGGCACGGCATACCCCGGCAACTCGCGCCGCATTTGGTCGATCAGGTCGATCCCGCGGCAGACAGGAACTTCGAAATGGGCCGCCCCCTCGACCCGGTCGAGCTGATGGAGGTAATACGGCATGACCCGCAGGTTCACCAGCCGCCTGGAAAGCTCGATGAGTGCGGCTGCGTGATCGTTCACGCCGCGGAGGAGCACCGACTGATTGAGGACCGGAATGCCGGCGTCCACCAGCCGCGCCAGCGACTGGGCCACCGCCTCGTCAATCTCCTGCGGATGGTTCGCATGAACGACCACAATCGGCGTCAGCCGCGTGCCCCGCAGCCAACCGAGCAGCTCGTCATTGACCCGCTGCGGAATGACGATCGGCAGCCGCGTATGAATCCGCAGCCGCCGGATGTGGTCAATCGCGTCCAGCCTCTGCACCAGTGCCGCGAGCTGGCTGTCCACAATCGTCAGCGGATCGCCGCCGGAGAGCAGGATTTCTTCGATGGTCGAATCGTCGGCAATCGCCTCGAGTGCCGGCTCCCAATCGGCCAGCGACCGCGGCCCGTCTGAGTAAGGGTAACTTCGACGAAAACAGTACCGGCAATGGATCGCGCACGCCCCGGTCGTGACGAGCAAGGCCCGGCCATGGTACTTGTGGAGCAGGCCAGGCGCCTTCTGAGCCGCCAGGTCCCCCACAGGGTCCGCCGTAAATCCTTCCTGGGCAACGAGTTCTTCCCCCAGCGGCAATACCTGTCTCAGCAGCGGGTCGTGCGGATTGCCGATCTCCATGCGGTCGATGAACTCGCGTGGCGCAAAGAGGGGGAAACCGGCAGCCGCCTTTTGGGCTGCAATGAGCCACTCATCCCCAAGCGACAGCAGGGAAAGGAGTTGCGGCACGTCGCGGACTGCCGACCGCATGGCCGCCTGCCACGTTTGTGGCAAAGAACCATCCCTTGTGCCCGCCGGCAGCGTAGTGGCGCGGACAGACTCGGCAGCGACGGTTACAATGGCCATTTACCCACAATAACCGACTGAAATAGTCCATCGAAGTAGGGATCTGCCGTGCCGACGTACAAGACGAGCGATTTTCGAAAAGGGCTCAAGGTCGTGATCAACAACGAGCCTTGGGTGATGGTGGAGATGAACTTCCGCAAGCCGGGGAAGGGGAACGCCTTGTACGAATGCCGGCTGAAGAACCTGATCCGCGGGACGACGCTCGACCGGGTGTACAAAGGGGGAGATGAGCTGGAGGCGGCCGACGTCGAGGAATTCGAGACGCAGTACCTCTACCGCCAGGGGGACACGTTCGTCTTCATGGACAGCAAAAACTACGAACAATACGAAGTGGGCAAGGAGCAGGTGGAGGACACCTGGATGTATCTCAAGGAAGGGATGCCGTGCCAGATGATCGTCTTCAACAACCGGCCGATCGCGGTCACGCCGCCGCCGCACGTGGAGCTGAAGGTGGAATACTGCGAGCCGGGGGCCCGCGGCGACACGGCGACCAACGTCACCAAAACGATCAAGCTGGAGACGGGGGCCGAGATTCAAGCGCCGATCTTCATCAACATCGGCAACGTGCTGAAGGTCGATACGCGGACGGGGGAGTATATTGAGCGGGTGAGCGTGTAGCCGATTGGGAGGCGGTCGACTTCATTATGGAGCCTCCGCGACGACTGAAAATTTTGGGTCCCACGCAACTGCGACATCTGACGAGGGCCCGGTTATTGGCCTATCGAAAAAAGGCGTTGTCATTGGAGAACTCTCCGGAAGAGTCAGATTATTCACCGAAGGACGTTGCCTCGCTCGACGATTCGTACATCTGGTTCAAATCTGACCCGCGGTGGCAGCCACTGTACGATAGAATTCTCCGGCGATTGGCGGATGTGCAGTCCCGTCGTGACTAACGAATACGGGGACCACTTTGAACCCCGACTTTCTTCCTACGGCCAGCCTTGAGACTCTCAAGGTTCGCGCCACGCTCCTCGCCCGCATCCGCGAGTTCTTTGACGAGCGCGGTTTTTTCGAAGTTGAAACGCCGATCTTGTCCCACGACGTGGTCGTCGATCGGCATCTCGATCCGCTCTCGGTCACGCTGTTCGACGATCCGCGGCAGCCCGAAGTCGGCCAGAAGCTGTGGCTGCAAACGTCCCCCGAGTTTGGTATGAAGCGGCTGATTGCCGCCGGAATGCAGGCGATCTACCAGATCACGCGAGCGTTCCGCGGCGGCGAGATCGGCGACCTGCACAATCCCGAGTTCACGATGGTTGAGTGGTATCGCGTGGGGGATGACTACGAGGCCGGCATGGGGCTGCTGGCTGAGCTGGCCACGGTGATTCTCGGTCGGGGCACTCCCGTGAGGCTGACGTATCGCGAAGCGTTTCTGCGGTATGCCAACATCGATCCGTTTGACTCCCCTCACGAACGGCTCGCCGAAGAAGTCGGGGTCGTCACCGCTCAAGAGCCCGACTACGACGCTCCCCGCGACGCGCTGCTGGATGTGCTGCTCGTCAAACGGGTCGAGCCGCAGCTTGGCGCTATCGAGCCAGTCATCCTCTATGACTATCCCGCCTCGCAGTCAGCCTTGGCGCGGGTGCGCCCTGGTGACTCGCCTGTTGCCGAGCGCTTCGAGCTGTACGTGGACGGCATCGAGCTGGCCAACGGCTACCACGAGTTGCTGGACGCCGACGTGCTGCGGCTGCGGAGCCAACTCAATAACAAGTGGCGGGAAGCGGCCGGCAAGCCGACGCTGGCTGAGGAAAGCCGCTTGCTTTCTGCAATGGAGAACGGACTGCCGCCGTGCAGCGGCACGGCGCTGGGCTTCGACCGGCTGGTGATGGTCGCCACCGGGGCCAGGTCGCTCCGCGAGGTGATGGCGTTTCCGATCGACCGGGCGTAGCTTAGGTCGGTTAGCTGCGAGTGAAAAACTTGACGTCGGAGCCCGATTGAAAAATGTCAGTAGTTCCAAGTTCAAGCACCACCGACCGGGGTCGGTGGTGTGTTTCCGATGTAGGCGGCGAACGTGGAAGTACTAAAAATCGTCGTACAAGTACAGCGGCATGGTCGGACTCACGCATTCGCCGACCGGTGAAAATGGACGTGCTTCCATTGCCCGCCGATCTTCTGCCAGACGCGAGTTTCCTCGACACGGCCGGTCTGCGGCGCGCCGCCGGCATCGAGCGATTGGGTGAGCCGGACATAGCAGACGACTGCCGCGTCGCTGCCCAGCAGCCGCACGTGCGGCTGGCTCATCGTCACGTTCTTGGCCGGCTTCTGCGGCGAGCCGGGAAGATCGAAGTAGTACTTGTGGAACGCCATGCCGGCGGCAATCTGCCCGCGGGCCTCCGGCTCGAAGCAGGTGATCGACGGATCGCACAGCGACTCATAGGTCTTCCAGTCGCCGGAGACGATCGACTCCAGCAGCTTTTGGTTGAGGGCGAGCAGTTCGTCGGCAGTGGACATGCAAGAGGCTCCTTAGTAGTTCAAACGGCGGGGCGCATCGTCGATCTATCAGGGGGCTAACGCCCCCCGCTCGCCGGCTAACGCCCCCCGCTCGCCGGACTGATGCGGTCGTAAATGGCAAAGCGAAACGGAAACTCGTTCTTGGCGTCGGCGGCGTGCGGCTCCTCGGCGACGGGCTGCCATTGCGTCCAGTCAACCTGCGGAAAAAACGTATCCCCCTGGACGTCGGCGTCAACCCAGGTGACGTACAGCCAGTCGGCCCGCGGCAAGGCGAGGGCGTAAATTTCCGCCCCGCCGACCACGAAAACTTCGTCGTCCCCGGCAGCCTGCGCGAGCGCGTCGTCGAGCGACGCGGCAGTCAGGACGCCAGACGCGGCGATATTCCCCGCCCAATGCGACACCGGCTGCCGGGACAGCACCAGCGAAATCCTCCCCGGCAGCGGCCGGCCGATCGACTCGAACGTCTTCCGCCCCATCACGAGGTGATGTCCCATCGTCAGCGCCTTGAATCGCTTGAGGTCCGCAGACAACCGCCACGGCAATTGACCGCCGCGGCCGATCACCCGGTTTCGCGTCATGGCGACGATGAGCGAAAGACGCGTCACGATGCTTAGACCGCCACCGGCGCGGGAATATGCGGATGCGGCTGGTAGTTTTCCAGCGAAAAATCTTCAAAGCGGAAGGCGAACAGGTCTTTCACCGCCGGGTTGATCCGCATCGTCGGCAGCTCGCGCGGCGGGCGCGAAAGCTGAAGCCGCGCCTGCTCCAAATGATTGTTGTAAAGGTGGGCGTCCCCCAGCGTGTGGACGAAATCGCCGGGCTGTAAATCGGCCGCCTGCGCGACCATCATCGTCAACAGGGCATACGACGCGATGTTGAACGGCACGCCCAGAAACACGTCGCAGCTCCGCTGGTACATCTGGCACGACAAGCGGCCGTCCGCCACGTAGAACTGAAACAGCAAGTGGCACGGCGGCAGTGCCATCTGATCGAGCTCGCCCACGTTCCACGCGCTGACGATCAGCCGCCGCGAGTCAGGGTTCGTCTTGATCTGCTCGATAACCTGCGCCATCTGGTCGATCTGCCGACCGTCGGCAGTAGCCCAACTGCGCCACTGCTTGCCATAGACCGGCCCCAACTCGCCGTCCTCGTCGGCCCACTCGTCCCAGATCGAAACGCCGTTTTCCTTCAGGTAGCGGGTGTTCGTTTCGCCGCGGAGAAACCACAAAAGCTCGTGGATGATCGATCGCGTGTGCAGCTTTTTCGTGGTGATCAGCGGAAAGCCTTCGGCCAGATCGAACCGCATCTGATAGCCGAACACGCTCAGCGTGCCGGTGCCCGTGCGGTCTCCCTTGGGAGTGCCGCGATCGAGAATGTGCTGGAGCAGTTCCAGATACTGGCGCATGTTCCTCTTCTACCGCACCCGTTCCATAGCAGCAAGGCAGCGGCGTCGAAGGGGTCGGGAGTCGATTTCGGCCAACGATCTTCGATGTTGACGATCTTCGGCCGAAATCAACGCCCGACCCCATTGACCCGCCCACGACCTAGGCCGGCCGCTTCACCGCCTGAAGAACCGACGACGTGGCGGATGACTTGTTCAGCACGTAAAAGTGAATCCCCGGGACTCCGGCGTCGATCAGCTCCTGGACCTGCCGCGTGGCGTAATCGACCCCGACGCGGAACTGCCAGTCGGCATCGTCCCGCTGGGCAAGCTCCGCCAGAAACGCCTCCGGCAGCCGCGCCTTGCAGAGGGAGGTGATCCGCTGGATCTGGCTGAGGTTGGTGACCGGCAGGATGCCCGGCACGATCGGCGCCCTAATCCCCAGCTTGCGGCATTCCTCGCTGAAGCGAAAAAAGTCGGCATTGCTGTAAAAGAGCTGCGTGATGACGACGCCTCCCCCCGCATCGACTTTGCGCTTGAGATTTTCCAGATCGGCCTGGGGACTGACCGCCTCCTGATGCGTCTCGGGATAGCCGGCCACGGCCATCCCAAACTTGGGAAACTGCTGGTGGATGAACGCCACTAGCTCGCTGGCATAACGAAATCCCCCTTCTACCGGCTGAAAGGCGGACTCTCCTTTGGGCGGGTCGCCGCGGAGCGCCACGATGTTGTCAATGCCGCGGGCCTGGGCTTCGCTCAAGTAGGTTTCGAGCTGCCCGACGGTGGAGCCGACGCACGTCAAATGCGAGGCGACGCGCACGCCGAACCGCTGTTTCACCTGGCTAGTGATTTCCAGCGTCTTGTCGCGCGTCGAACCGCCTGCGCCGTAGGTGCAGGTGATGACGTCCGGCTTAAAGGCCATCAGCTCCCGAACGCTGGCGTACATTCCCTCTTCGCCGGCGGGCGTCTTGGGAGGAAACAACTCAAACGACAGCGTGAACTTGCGTGGCGGGTAAAACGACATGCGGAGAGTCTTGGCCAGAGATGCGTGGTACCACCATCTTAAATGCCGCCGGCTCCGGTTCAAATGCCGGTGGCGGACGCCGACTGAGGTGGGACAGAATCATGGAGGACAGAATCATAGAGGGAAAAATCATGGAGGACGGAATCTTGGGTATGATTCTGTCCCCAATGATTCTGTCAAACCCGTGAGAGAACCGTGACGCGCCATCTCACCCTGCCACTGCAATGAGCGCGCTGGCCAAATCTTCAAGCTCCTGCGGCAAGTGACGCCAGGTAACGCTGATTCGCAAGAGCGACTGTCCTTCCGGCACGCTAGGGGGGCGGATGGCCGGGACAAGATAGCCGCGGTGGCGAAGCTCGGCCGCGACGGCCAGCGCTCGCTCAGGCGACCCCACGATCACCGGAATAATCTGGCTCTCCGAGTCGCCAACATCGAGGCCGGCCCCCTTCAGCCGCGCGCGGAGTGCCGCCGAGCGACTTAGCAATTCGACCCGACGCCGCGGCTCATTTTTCACAATTCTCAGCGCCGCCAGCGCCGCGGCGGCATTGATCTCGGGTGCGGCGGTGGAAAAGAAATACGACCGGGCCCGATTGGCGAGCCAATCGATCAGCTTTTGCGAACCGGCGACGAAGCCCCCGCTGCAACCGAGCGCTTTGCTCAGCGTTCCGACGCGGACGTGAACGTCGTGCTCGATCCCAAAATGCTCGCCAGCACCGCGCCCCAGATTTCCGAAGACCCCGGTGGCATGGGCTTCATCCACCATCAGCATCGCCTGGTGACGGCCCGCCAGTTCGCCAATTTCGCGCAGCGGCGCAAAATCCCCTGCCATGCTGAACAGCGTGTCGGTGACGATCAGTTTCCTTCTCTCCGCCGCGGCTGCCGCCAACAGTGACGCGAGGTGCGACGCATCGCCATGCCGATAGATATGGACGGCCGCCCCCGACAGCCGGCAGCCGTCGATGATGCTGGCGTGATTGAGCTCGTCGCTGAAGATGGCGTCCGCCTTCCCAACCAACGCGGCAATCGTCCCCATGTTGGCCGCATAGCCGCTGGGAAAGAGGAGTGCCGATTCGGTCCCTTCGAATGCCGCCAGTTCGCGCTCCAGCCGCTGGTGCCACACCCCGCGGCCGGTAATCAGCGGGCTAGCGCCGCTGCCAAAGCCGTGCGTATCAAGGGCCTCTTGGGCGGCGCTGACTACCGCCTTATCGGACGCCAGCCCCAGATAGTCGTTCGATCCAAAATTCGCCAGGCGCTGGCCGTCCACCCGGATTTCATCCCCCCGCTGCGGACTGGTGCGGACCGTGAGCCGGCGGCGCAGCGACTGTCGGTCGAGTTCGGCTAGGGCGTCATCAAGCCAGTCGAGCGGAGCACCGCGGGAAACCGGTGGGGGCAATGGTTGATCCATGCCGGCCATTGTAATCTGGTGCACGGGATCGACTGCTCCACACATTGGACCCAGCCATGAAGTTCGCCATCTGCAACGAGACCTTCCAGGACTGGCCCTTTGAGAAGGCCTTCGCCTACGCGGCCAAGCTGGGATACACCGGCATCGAGTTCGCCCCGTTCACGATGCACACCGACGCCTACCAGATCACCTCCGCGCGGCGGACGGAAGTGCGGCGGCAAGCGGAAGCGGCCGGGCTGGAGACCGTCGGCCTGCACTGGCTGCTGGCGAAGACGACCGGCTACTATCTGACCACGCCCGACGCCGCCGTCCGCAAAAAGACGGCCGATTACTTCGGCGAGCTGGCCCGGCTGTGCCGCGATCTGGGGGGGAAGCTGCTGGTGCTGGGCTCGCCGCTGCAGCGGAATCTCTTGCCCGGCGTGACGCACGACCAGGCGATGGAGCTGGCGGCCGACTGCCTCACGCAGGCGATGCCGACGATCGAGGAGTGCGGCGTAACGCTGCTCATCGAGCCGCTCGGCCCGGCGGAGGGGGACTTTCTCAACACGGCGGCACTCGGCGTGCAGCTTTGCGAGATGATCGCCTCCCCGCATTGCCGGCTGCACCTGGACGTCAAGGCGATGAGCAGCGAAGCGAAGCCGATTGAGCAGATCATCCGGGAAAGTGCTCCTTGGCTGGTCCACTTTCACGCCAACGACGCCAACCGCCGCGGGCCGGGGATGGGGGAGATCGATTTTCACCCTATTTTCCGCGCATTGGAGGAGATCAACTACCGCGGCTGGGTGTCGGTCGAAGTCTTCGACTACGAGCCGGGGGTGGAAGCCCTCGCCAGCCAGAGCATCCAGTACATGCAGCGGGTCGAGCGGGAGCTGCGCGCCAGCGCGCCGTAGGCGGAAATCTCTGGTTAAATCGCTTGTCCGTCCCCTGGGCCACTTTACATTCCTCGGCGTCCTATCTACTCTATCTCCCCAAAGCTGCGGCTTGCTCCAGGCAACGGTTGAGCCTCCCCAGGCTGGACCGGCGAGCCACAGCTCCACTCGGCAGCACGGATGGTTTTTTCCATCAGGCGACGGGCTGCCACGGGATGGTTTTACTGGGAAGGGTAGGTTATGCAGCGTCGTTTCTTGCCTGCTGCGCTGGTCATTTGCGCAGTGCTGTTGTTGATTGGTCCTGGATCGCTGGCTCGTGGGCAGGAGGAGCCGCCCCCCTCGCTGGAAGAGCGGGTGACAAACGTCGAAGGGGCCGCGTCGGAAGGCAAGCTCGCGGGTCACAACGCCTGGATGCTGACCTCGTCCGCACTGGTCCTGTTTATGACCGTCCCCGGACTGGCCATGTTCTACAGCGGCCTGGTTCGCAAGAAGAACGTCCTGGGCGTGATGATGCAGTGCATCTTCTTGATGGGCCTGATGACCGTCATCTGGGGAGTCTATGGCTACTCCCTCTCCTTTGGCGGCTCGACGGCGACGGAGGATAACTCGCCTCACAATCCGTACATGGGCAACGGCCAATTCCTGTTCATGCGGAACGTGCAGCGCTACTTGAAGGTCGAAACCGACCCGGACACCAAGGAAGTCACCAAGAGCGTCGAAACCCCCATGGAAGGGGCCATCCCTCGTTTGACCCACATGCTCTTTCAGGGAATGTTCTTCATCATCACGCCAGCCTTGATTTGCGGCGCGTTTGCCGAGCGGATGAAGTTCAGCACGATGGTGGTGTTCATGATCCTGTGGGGAACGCTCGTCTATTGTCCCCTCTGCCACTGGGTGTGGGACGGCGGGATTTTGGCCTATGGCTCCGGCTTGGCCGGCGGCGCGCTCGACTTCGCCGGCGGCACGGTGGTCCACATCAGCTCCGGCGTCTCCGCGCTCGTGTGCGCCTTGATCCTGGGAAGACGACTCGGTTTTGGCACCGAGCCGATGCCACCGCACAACCTGACGTACACCGTCCTTGGTGCGGGCATGCTGTGGGTCGGCTGGTTCGGCTTCAACGCGGGCAGCGAACTGGCCTCCGATGGCCTGACCTCCAGCGCCTTCTGCACCACCCACTTTGCCGCCGCCACAGGCACGCTGGCCTGGGCTGCGATGGAATGGATCACGCGCGGCAAGCCGAGCGTGCTGGGGGCCGCATCGGGCGCAGTCGCCGGTCTGGTCTGCATCACGCCGGCGGCCGGTTTCGTTCAGCCCATGTCGGCCATCCTCATGGGGGGAGTGGCCGGCGTTGTCTGCTTTTATTCCTGCACCGCCCTCAAGTCGGCCTTCAAGTACGACGACTCGCTCGACGCCTTCGGAGTCCACGGAGTCGGCGGCACGCTGGGCGCCATCCTCACCGGCGTCTTTGCCACCGTCGAGGCGGCTGACTTTGGGTTGATCAGCCAGGGGAATCCGGTCGGGCTCGTGGATGGCAATCCGATGCTGATCCTGGGGCAGATCGTGGCCGTCCTCATGTCCTGGATCCTGGCCGCCGTGGTCACCTTCGTTATCCTCAAAATCCTCGACGCCACGATGGGGCTCCGCGTCAGCAAGGAGCAGGAGATGCAGGGGCTCGACCTGACCCAGCACGGCGAAGAAGGATACATTTTCCTGTAGCCCGCCGGCTATTGTAGACGGCACGATTCGCTCGCCGGTAAACTTGATCGTAGGCGGGCTGCCGCACTGACGCCGCAGCCCGCACTTCCCGCGACCTCCCATTCCGGACTAAAAGAACCATTCCGCCGCGCTCGCCTGCCGTTTCCGCCGGCCAGCGCGCTGCCAGGAGCATCGACCATGAAGAAAGTGGAAGCGGTTGTTCGCCATTTCAAGCTCGAGGACATCAAGAACGCCCTCACCGAGCGCGGCGTCCACGGCATGACGATTTCCGAGGTCCGCGGCTTCGGCCGCCAGAAGGGGCACACTGAGATGTACCGCGGCACCGAATATGCCGTGGACTTCGTCCCCAAGGTGAAGATGGAAGTGGTCTGCTCGGACGCCAATCTGCCGCTGGTCATCGACACGATCATGCGCTCGGCGCAGACCGGCCAGATCGGCGACGGCAAGATTTTTGTCTCCGACCTGACGAACGTGATCCGCATTCGCACCGGCGAGCAGGGGGAAGACGCACTCTAGTTGCACCGGTAGGACGGCCTTTCCAGGCCGTCCCGCGTCGGCCTGGAAAGGCCGACCTACAGCGATTGACGGTCCATGACCACTTTGCCTCGCATCAGTCCGGCCGTCGTCGCCGCCAAGGAAGAGCTGGCCCGCGGCCGCGAAAAACTCAAAAAGCAGCACGACGGCGGCTCCCCCGGCATTCAGGTCTGCAACCACTTCGCCACGCTGCTGGAAGAAATCGTCTTGTCGCAGTACGAGGGGGCATTGGCCGAGCTTCCTGCCGCCACGCGGGCCGCCATCGCGCCGCACGTCGCCCTCGTGGCGCACAGCGGATTCGGCCGCCGCGAGATGGCCCCCTATTCCGACGTGGACGTCATGCTCCTGCACGGCCTGGCCAGCGAGCGGGACGTGCTGCCCCTGGTGCGTCCCTTCTCGCAAAGCCTCTACGACCTGGGGCTGGACGTCGGCTACAGCACTCGCACGCCGCAGCAAGCCTGTCAGGGGGCGATTTCCGACGCGACGATCTTCACCGCCCTGACCGAAAGCCGATTGCTGATCGGCAACGAAGACCTGTTCGCCCGATTTTCCACCCGCTTCCGTCGGCTCACTCGCTCCCGCTGGCGGCAGCTTGTGACGCTCGTTGAGGCGGCCCGCAAGGAAGAGCGCAGCAAGTACGGCGAAACGGTCTTTCTTCTGGAGCCGAACATCAAGCGGTCGCGCGGGGCCTTGCGCGACGTGCAGCTCATCCGCTGGCTCGGCTTTACCCGCTATGGCGAAAACGAGCCGGAGATGCTCCGCCGGGCGGGACACTTGACGCGGCAAGACCAGCGGCGGCTGCACGAAGCCCGCGACTTTCTTCTCTGGCTGCGAAACGACTTGCACTTTGCCGCCGGCAAAGCCAGCGACGTCCTGGAGCGCACCGAGCAGGTCCGCCTGGCGGAGTGCCGCGGTTACGAACCGGTCGCCGGGCTGATGCCGGTCGAGCTGTTCATGCGGGAATACTTTCGCCACACGACGGCCGTCCGCGAGATTGCGGCTCACTTCGCGGCGAGCGTCCGTCCGCGGGCCACGCTGCGGCGGGTGCTGGAGCCTCTCTTGAGCCACCAGGTGGAGGGGGATTTTCGCGTCGGTCCGACGGAAATTACGGCCACGCGCCGGGGCCTGGTCAAAGTCGCCAGCGACCTGGGGCAGGTGCTGCGGCTTTTGGACCTGGCCAACTACTACGATCGGCGCATCGCCCACGAAACGTGGGAGGCGATCCGCTCGGCAATGAGCGAGCGCGAGCCGGCCGATCCCAGCGAGCCCCTGGCGCCGGAGGTCGCCGAGCGGTTCCTGTCGCTGATGAGCCAGCCGATGCGGCTGTCGGAGCTGCTGCGGCGGCTGCACGAGCTGCGGGTGCTGGAGCAGATCGTCCCGGGCATGAACCACGCCCGCGGGCTGTTGCAATTCAACGCCTACCACCGCTACACCGTGGACGAGCACTCGATCCGGGCGGTCGATCGCGTCACCCAACTGCAAACCGATCCCGGCCTGCCTGGCGAGCTGTACCGCAACCTGAAGCAGAAGCGGATCCTCCATTTGGCGGCGTTGATCCACGACCTGGGCAAGGGATACGTCGAGGACCACAGCGACGTCGGCCGGCTTCTGGCCGAGCAGCTCGGCCACCGGCTGGGTCTGCCGCCGCACGAGTGCGAGCAGCTCATGTTTTTGGTCCACAAGCACCTCCGCATGAGCCACCTCGCCCAGCAGCACGACATCCACGACGAAAACGTGGTCGTGCAGTTCGCCGTCGAAGTCGGCTCGTCGGAAAACCTGCAACTGCTGTATCTGCTCACCCTCGCCGACCTGGCCGCCGTCGGCCCCGGCGTGCTCAACGAGTGGAAGCAGGAGCTGCTCACCGACCTCTACGAGCACACGGTCCAACTCCTGGCCAGCGATTCGCCGGCCGACGCCTCCAACCAGCGGCTCGTGCAGCGGCGGGCGGAGCTGCAGGCGCTGATTGCCGGCGAGAGCGATGCCGACTGGTGGCAATCGCAGATCGCCGCGCTCCCCGGCAGCAGTCTGTTCACCGTCGAGCCGCAGCGGATCGTGGCCGAGCTCCGCCGCCTCAAATCGCTGCCGCACCAGGACGCCTTTGCCGCCGGCCGCTTCGTACCGCAGCGGAACGTCGTCGAGTACACGGTTGGCACCTACGAGGAAATCACCCCCGGCATTTTTCACCGCTTGACCGGCGCCCTGGCCAGCCAGCGGCAGCAAATCCTCTCGGCCGAGATCAACACCCTCGCTGACGGCCTGGTCCTCGACCGCTTCTACGTGCAGGACTCGGATTACGCCGGCCCGCCGCCGGAGGAGCGGCTGGCTCAGACGACGGCCGCGCTGGTCGCGGCTTTGAAGGACTCGTCCAACCGGCCGCCGCAGTTCGTCAAGCGCTGGCAGGATCTGGCCGCCCCTCCCAGCCGGGCCATCAACCACCTGCCGACCAACGTCCGCGTCGATAACAGCACGGCCGAGCGCTACACGATCCTGACGATCTTCGCCTACGACCGGATGGGCCTTCTGTACACGATCAGCCGGACCCTCTTCGAGCTGGAGCTTTCGGTCTGCCGGGCCAAGATCGGCACCCGTCTCGACCAGGTGGTGGACGTCTTCTACGTCACCGACAAGGGGGGCCGCAAGATCGAGGACGAACCGCGCCTGGCCGCCATCCGCCAGCGGCTCTTGGCCGCGATGGAAGGAATGGAGCAGGGGTGAAGACTCAGCACCATTTCGGCTTCGTTTCCGCCAGCGGGCCGAAATCGATCCCTGAATCGGAAATGCCGACGGCGATCCGTTCGGTCCGCCCCATTCGACGCGGACGTCTCCGCCCCACATCTTCGGGGCTTTTCTGGCGGGCGTCGCCGGCGGCGATTCGTCGCATCTGCGTCCGCAGACCCGCCACACGATCCACGACTTTGTGTCCTCTCATCCGAACAGATTTGCCCGGGTATGGATGACTTGTAATTGACTCCCCAATCGGCGACGCTGATGGCGCTTGACGCTTGTCCCACGCCCACCCGCGGAGAATTTTCAATGCTCACCCCCAACCGCCGCACGTTTCTCGCCCAGACTGCCGCCGCGACTGCCGCCGCCACGCTAGCCACCGCTGCGACCGCCAAAGCGGCCGCCAACGACACCCTCACCGTCGCCCTGATCGGCCCCGGCGGCATGGGATCGAGCCACCTGGAGACCCTTCTCCCTCGCAAAGACATTCGCTTCGCCTACGTGTGCGACGTGGACGCCAGCCGGCTGGCGGCCGCGGCCAAGCGGGTCGATACGTCCGGCCACGGCCCGGTCAAAGCGGTCAAGGACATGCGGACGATCTTCGACGACAAGAGCGTCGATGCCGTCTGGATCGCCACCCCCGACCACTGGCACTGCCCGGCGTCGATCCTGGCGGTCGAGGCGGGCAAGCACGTCTACGTGGAAAAGCCGGTGTCGCACAACATCCGCGAGGGGCGGCTCCTCCTCGACGCGGCCCGCAAGCACAAAAAGGTCGTGCAGGTCGGCACCCAGAGCCGCAGCACCGACTACGTCATCCGGGCGATGGAGATCATCCAGAGCGGCCAGATCGGCGACGTGCTGGTCTCCAAAGCCTGGAACAGCCAGCAGCGCGGCAACATCGGCCATTCGCAGCCGACAACGCCCCCCGACAACCTCGACTACGACCTGTGGCTCGGTCCCGCGCCGCAGCGGCCGTACCGGGCGAACATGCTCCCCGGCCGCTGGCGCTGGTGGTACGACTTCGGCGTCGGCGATATCGGCAACGACGGCGTTCACGACATCGACCTGGCCCGCTGGGGGCTCGGCGTCACCACGCAGCCCTCCACGATTGCCGCTCTGGGGAGCAAATTCGTCTTCGACGACGATCAGCAGTTCCCCGACACGCAGTACTGCGTCTTCGAGTGGCCCGGCGACGGCCAGGTCGGCAGCAAGCGGCAATTGATCTTCGAGCAGCGAATCTGGTCGCCGTATCGGCAGGAAGGGTATGAAAACGGGGCCGCCTTTTACGGCACCAAGGGGATGCTCCTGCTCGGCCACACCAGCGGCTTTCAAGTCTTCGGCCCGCGAAACCAGCCGGGGGAAAAAGGGAGCGGCTCGGTCAACCTGCCGGCCCATCACCAGGATTTCATCGACTGCATCAAGAGCGGCGGCCGGCCCAGTGCCGACATCGAGGAAGGACACCTGTCCGCCTCCCTCTGCCACCTGGCGAACATCGCCTGCCGCCACAGCCGCACGCTCCGCTTCGACCCGCAGAAGGAACAAATCCTCGGCGACGAAGAAGCCAACCAGCTCGTCCGCCGGCAGTATCGCGAAGGGCACTGGGCGGTGCCGAAGGGGGTTTAATGTGGTCCACTCGCTCCGCGAGTGGACAGGTTCTGCTCCGCATTCGCCCACAAGCCCGACGCGCCAGCGAGGGACACGCATCCACTGGCAAACGGCCGTTTCCCTCGCTGGCGAGTCGGACTTATCAACTCGTGGGAACGCATTGACCCGAGGCTCCGCCGGCTGGAGCCTGGGAACGAGGGCACAGGTTCGCAGGCTTCCCCTGCGGCTACTTCCTCGAAGTTTTCACGGCAGGGGGTTGTCTCCGGGTCGGTCCTAGTTCACGCGTTCGTTCGACGTGCGGTCTTTAATTCGATCGCCCGAACCGATGAGGAACCAATCCACGCCTCCCTGTCCCCAGAGGAGATCGTTTGCGCCGTCGTCGAAGACGGACGCATCGTTCAGGAAGAATGGATCGTTGTCCCCGCCCAGTTCTTCGCCTGATAGGTTGGCGACCCGAGTGGAGTAACTCCTGGAGGAGGTCCATTCGGCGAGGATGGCCATCAAGGCCGCTTCATCGTTGTCGTGGCTCGTGAACCCGGCGACGAGGATGTCGTCGTCGCCTTGACCGAACATTTTGTCGGCCCCATCGCCGCCAATCATCAGATCGCGGCCCGTTCCGCCGAAGAGCTTGTCGTTGCCATCGCCCCCCACCAGGATGTCGTTGCCCGATTCACCAAAGAGTAAATCGTTGCCTTCCAGGCCAAACAGCCGATCGTCGCCGGTGCCCCCGTACAGAAAATCGTTGCCGGTGCCGCCAATGAGCAGGTCGTTGCCCGCCTCGCCGAAGAGCTTATCCTTTCCGTCACCCCCGTCCAAAACGTCGTCGCCGGCTTGACCGTACAGGAAGTCGTTTCCATCGCCTCCGCAGAGGACGTCGTTGCCCGCTCCGCCGAAGAGTTTGTCGTTGCCCTCCCCGCCATCGAGGCTGTCATTGCCGCGGGCGCCGAAGAGCATGTCGTTTCCTTCGTTGCCGACGAGCACCGCATCCTGCGAAAGCTTGGCGTTGATGATGATCTTGTCGTTCCCCTCCAGGCCAAAGACGACGATCCGCTCAAAATCGTCCGAGTCGAATGTGCCGATGATGCGGCCGTTGCGCCGGACGCGAACTTCGGAGTGGTTGTGGTGGTTCGGCTCCACGATAATGACGTCTTTACCCGAGGTGCCCGTGACGATCAGCACGCCTTGGCCAGGGAAGTCTGCGTCGTCTTCGAGCGTCGCGGAATTCTCATTGCCGGGTGAGTTCAAGGTCGAGACATCGCACACGGGAAGCCCAGGACGCACGACATTGGTGTCCTCGGTGTGGGTATTATTCGCCGCGTTCGGGTCGGAAGTCGTGGAGGTAACGGTGACGGTGTTGGAAATCACGTCGCCTTCCAAGAGATCGCTATTGGCCTGCACCACGAGCGTGAATGTGGCGACTGCGCCGGCCGCGAGTGTGGGAGTGGTGCTCGTCACCGTGCCGGTCCCGCCGGGCGGCGGCGTCGTGTTCGACCAGCCGCTGGGGCTCGTGAACGAGACGAATGTCGTATTGGCGGGAATCGCGTCCGTCAACACGACGTTTTGCGCATCGCTCGGGCCATTGTTCGTGACCACGATGGTGTAGGTCAGATTCTCCCCGGCAACGACGGTGTCCGGGCTATCGGATTTAGTGACCGAGAGGTCGGCCGAACTACTGACGGTGGTTGTCGCCGTGACGCTGTTGTTGCCTGGAGTTGGGTCAGCCGTCGCGGTGCTCACAGTGGCCGTGTTGCTGATCGTCGATCCGTCGAGAAGCGAGGCGTTTGCTTGCACGACAAGCGTGAATGTGGCGACTGCGCCGGCCGCAAGTGTGGGCGTCGTGCTGGTCACCGTGCCGGTCCCGCCCACCGCCGGTTCCGTCGAAGTGAATCCACTGGGCTCGGTGAACGACACGAACGTCGTCCCGGCCGGAATCAGATCGGTCAGCGTGACGCTTTGTGCGTCGCTGGGGCCGTTGTTGGTGACCACGATGGTGTAGGTCAGATTCTCCCCGGCAACGACCGGGTCCGGACTGTCGGATTTGGTGACCGAGAGATCGGCCGAAACCAACAAGGTGGTGGTTTCGGTGGCGCTATTGTTCGTCAGGTCTGTTTCGAACGTATTCGGCGGAGCCGTGATCGTGGCGGTATTGCTAATGGTCCCCGTCGCCGACGAGGCGACGGTGCCTGTCACCGTATAGGTGATCGTGCTGCCCGCCGGCAAGGTGACGGTGTCGTTGATGTTCCCCGTGCCCGTCGCATCGTTGTCCGTTGCGCCGCCGGCGGCCACCGACGTGAAGGTGACGTTCGTGAGCTGCGCAGGGAAGGTGTCGGTGACGACGGCATTGGTCTGCGTGTCGGGACCGTTGTTCGTCACCACGATCGTGTAGGTGAGAGTCGTCCCGGCCACGACGGGGTCCGGAGCGTCCGATTTGGTAATCGACAAGTCGGCAATGCTGGCCTGAAAGCCGCAGAGCTCGGGCTGCGTATCGACGCCATTGGGAAGCCAGGGTTCAAAGTCCACCTGATCGTCCGGATCGACGATCTCATCGCCAGTTCCGCCGGGATTCCTGGGGTGGAGGGGGCCAGTCGCGGAACCCCACCAGTTGAACTCCGCGTTCAGCGTGCCAACGTACGTGGCGGTTGCTATTCCCAATCCGGCGGTGCCGTTGTTCTCGATGCTGTTGCGATTGATCGTGATGTTTTGATTGGCAGTGAAGCCAATGTTGTTGATGCTAATGCCGCGAGCGGTACCGTTTTCGATAAAGTTCTCGCTGATTGCCAGTCCGTCAACGCCGCCGCCAATGAAGATTTGCGAGCCGGTCGATCCGGTAATCTCGTTTTCGCTGATGGTGGAAGCGACCGTGTTGAACAGTACCACTCCATTCCCATTGGCAGTCATGGTATTGCAGGAGATGGTGATGTTCGATTGCGAAGCCGCAAGACTCGAAGCCAGATTCACCGCGGGGCCGGTGTTCCCTGAGAAGGTGTTGTCGTCGATGAGGACGTTCGTGAGCGCTCCCCCAGCACTGAACTGATCGGTATAGATTCCGGTTCCGCTAGCCGGTCCGGCCTGGTTATTATTGCGGATCAAGTTTCCCGAAATGATCGTTTGGTTGGTCGCGCTATCGTTGGCCAGCGAAATGCCCGCGATGTTATCCTGAATGATGTTGTTGCGGACCTCGGACCCTGCCGTCCCGGCCAAGAGTGTGACGCCGAAGCCCAGATTTGGGTTAATTGCACCCTGGATCGTGAAGCCGTCGAGCACGATGTCGTCCACACTAAGCTGGAACGACGTCGACCCGTTACTAACGATCGATTCCGCTGCACCGACTCGCCCATCCTGGGCGTCGATGCCGTTTTGATTGCCGAGCACAAAGAGCTGCTTGTTGATGTTCACCGACTCGGCGTACGTGCCGGGAGCCACGCGCACTGTGTCCCCTGCAGCGGCTGCGTCAACAGCGCCTTGAATGGTCGTGAAGGCTTCCGTGCCAAATGTCAGGTCGGGTACGACAGAATGCCCGCTTCCGGCGCTAGGGTTCGGACTAAATGTCACCGTGTCGCCGTTATCGAGACCAGCAGCGCCCTGGTCGTTCGTAATGATGTAATCGTCTTCGTTGCCCGCGTAGAACGTCGCCAACAGGCAGCGACTTTCCAACGTCTCCAGGAAAGCACGCCGCGCGGACACTTGCCAGACGCGGCGTCGCGCTGCGCGGCGCAGCTTCTGAGGGGAGAAAACCCGTCTGACATGGATCAACGCGTCGCTGAAAGAAGTACTCATGGCGATCCTCACTAGAAGCATGGGGGAAAGAGCGGAACCGAGGTGAATTCCTGGCCGTCACTGGCAGAGGTGAACTCCTGGCCGTCACCGGCAATTGGACTCCGTCGCTATAGCAAATTGCGAGCCAATTCGGCCTGTCGCGGCGCCATCGTCGGGAACACTCGTCATTTGCTCGGCCCCCCTAAACGCGCCGCCGTGCCGGACCGCAGCGCGCAAAAAAAAACCGATGTGGGGAAACACCCGTTGGCATTCCCCCACATCGTTTCTTTTTTATGAGCCCCCCTGGCGGTGCTAAGTGCTCTTTATCGACTCATCCGATAAACAGACTTATTTTATCCTCCGGCCGAAAGCTCGGCAGTCGCTCCGAGCGAGCGGGTGTGACGGTGGGTGGAATGCATTGTCTGGACTCTGCGGGCACCGCGCCTCGACGCGATGCTCCTTGGAAGACGTTCCACTTACCCCCCATCACGCAGCACGTCGCACCAGGCACGACCAGGCCAGGTGGGCCGTGCCAATCTTCTCCACCGTATCGAAGTAAAACTCGCGCAGGCGGACGATTTCAAAGGCCGGCTGAAGCTCCGCGTGCAATTCCTCGGCGGAGACGACGGGCGGTCCCTGTCCCTCCGGCGGCGGGCACCGCGCGTTGCCGGTTAGTATCAGCCCGACCGCTCCCGGCGTCGTGACTCGCTTCAAAGTCCGCACGTACGCCTGCACATCGATCTGGCGCACCGCGTGATAACAGCCCCGGTCGAAAAAGAACGGGAATGGCTGGTATTCTCCCGCGAGCTTGAGCACGTCGTCCACGACAAACCGCACGTGCTCCTGCGCCTCGGCGGCCCGCTGCCGGGCCTTGTCGATGGCCAGGCGGCTGGAATCGACTCCCGTCACGTCGAAGCCTTGCTGGGCCAGCCAGAGGGCGCTAATGCCAGTGCCGCAGCCCAGCTCGATGACGCGGCAGGGCTGAATCTGCTGCTCGGCAATGACCCGCGCCAGTTCGGCCGAGGGTTGCCCGGTCTCCCACGGAGGCTCGCCGCTCTGGTAATGCGAATCCCAGTCGATATCGCGCATCGCTAGGTCCTGGTTGCGAGGTCTGAAGCGACTCCAGTGTATTCTGACAGGTCCCCAGGACAAACGGCCCTCCTGACGCGTCAGACGGGATTGGTCCCGCCGCTATTGGGCTGCTTTTTTTTGGCCACAGTGACCAATGGTGTCACTGCCCGAGCGCCTAATGGTAGGGCACTCGCTCCGCGAGTGTCCAAATCGGCCCGATGACGCGCTTGGTACTGAATTACACTGGATCCTCGGAAGGCCGATCACCCCCGCCAGCCATGCTTGCCGACGAAGAAACCAGAGGAAGTCGCTCGGCTTAGTAAGCTGGCGCTCCAGTGGCGGCATTCGCTTCCCAAAATGCCGACCAGCGACGACAGACGCTAGCGTGCCGATGACTCAGCGGCCCGTTGTTCGACGGCGGGCCGAATGAACAGATTTGCCGATCCCGCGGCATGTTCGTTCGCCCCTTGGACAAGGACGCGGACGTGCGCCGCGCCGCGGGCGTCGGCAGGGATTTGAAGCAATACTTCCAGCGGCTTGTCCATCTCGTGCGGTGTTGGCACGTCGATCACCTGCCGGCACCAGACCGGATCGTTGGCCAGCAGATAATCCTCCTGCAATCGGGCCAGACCGGCATTCGACGCATCGAACCGGTCGCGGACCGGCAGGTTGGTCTTGAAAACATCCCGCCGGCAAACGAGCTCGCAGACCAGCCGCCCGCCGAACGGCGGGGCAATCGCGGCCCGCAGCTCCTGGCCGGCGATGGCATCCGCTGCCGTTTCGATCGACATCTCGCGCGGATAAGTGAGGGTCAGCAGCGGATCGCCGATGAGATTGAACAGGTGCAAATGCTCGCGCCGCTCCTGATCGAGCATGTTCCGGGTGGGGCTGATCACCGAGGCCAGGCCGTCGAGCAGCACGCGATTGGCATTTGCCAGTCCTTCCTTCTCGTCCGGCGGCAGCGCCATCCGCCGCTTGGCGTTCTTGATCACCTCGCCGAGCGTCTTTGGGCGGCTGCGAAAATACTCGCTCAGCATTTCGCTCCCCATGACGGCCATGGCGTAGGGCATGGTGACCCGCGAACCGCCGAAAACAGCGACCGGGCCGCCGGGCGACCGCAGCATCTCCTCGGCCAGACAATCTTGCTCGAGGTCGTAAGCGGCCGTATAGCAAGCCAGCATGATCGCCACAGGGGGAGACTTCTCTGCCTGGAGCTTGCCGCAGTCGTCGCAGTCCAGAATATGAAACCGGCCGCCGGGAACCGCCACGCGGTCGAGCGCGGTCGAATGTCCATGTCCGAGATAAACCCAGAACAAACAGCCTTCGTTATGCCGGGCGATGGTCGTGTTATGAAATTGCCGCGGGTCCGGGCAGAAGGGGCTGCGCCAACTGCCGAAAGTCATGGTGGTCTGATAAGTCGCGGGAATGCCGTCGGTCAGCAGCTTCTTCGTCGCGGTCTCGATGACGGAATCGGTGAGTGCCCCGAAGCCCCCCACGCCGGCGACAAAGCTGATCCGCTGCCGCCAGGGTCCGTAATCGAGCCCCGTCTCATAGTTGAGTATCTTGCGGACGATGCGGGAGAGTTCCTGCGGCGTGTCGGCCGGGATCCGACCGATGGCTAAGTCGGGAAGGTCGTCGTCGTCCAGGTCGGCATACCAGTTGTCGGTGCCGATTTCCGGTTCGGACCCGAACTTGACGTTGACCAGAGCGGCCGTCCGATGAGCGGGAACACAGCGCGCGCGGACTTGGGGGTCGCTGGCTGCCGAGGGTTCGGCATCCCCGACCAGCAGGACCGCCTGCAGCTTTCCGCCATGCGCGACCTGGCGGATTGCCGACCGAATCTGCTCAGGGGAGCCGGTGTTGGATATGTAACGGAAGCGGTGCCCTTGCAGTTGGCGATGAGCCAGCCACGGGTTGAGGGCCGGCAGGAAGTCCTGGGGGCAGACAACGACCGCATTGGCCGCCTGCGGTTCCGCGGCGAGTAGTGCAAGTGACAGAACTGCGGCCAACATGACAGACTCCCATCCAGCCCTGTGGATTATAGGCCGGCGGGAGTTTAGCGGGGAAACGAAGCTTCCCGCAACGCAGATTCGCCGGCCAGGAAGCGGGGCAAACAGCGTTTTGAGGCCGTTTGCCCCGCCGCTGGCGGGGCGTGGGTCGAGATTTGGTGAGTGGTGGAGTGGTGAGTAGGTTGGTGAACTGCGTCCGGTCCCATCATCCCTGACGCCTGAACCCTGAACCCTGAACCCTGAACCCTGAACCCTGAACCCTGAACCCTGAACCCTGAACCCTGAACCCTGAACCCTGAACCCTGAACCCTACGACAGGGCGGCTTCTGCCGCCGGAAAGGGGGCCTGCCCGTTGTCCGGGGCCGCGGTTGGCTGCTGCCCAGATTGAATGCGGACGTATCCCAGAT
>DATKDU010000384.1:0-2852 GCA_035512595.1 Pirellulaceae bacterium | reverse complement strand
CCTGATCCCCGCGCTGGCGGACGGGACGCCTACCGCCGAAATTCAGGCCCGGGCCAAGGAACTGCTCGCGCGGGTCGGCCTCGGCGAGCGGCTCGATCATCGGCCGGCCGAGCTCTCCGGCGGCGAGCGGCAGCGGACCGGTGTGGCCCGGGCGCTGCTTTTGAAACCCAAACTGCTGCTGGCTGACGAGCCGACCGGCAACCTCGACCGCACCACCGGCGCTGCGATTGGCAAGCTGCTGATCGAAATGCAAAAGCAAGAACAGGCCATGCTGCTGGTCGTCACCCACAGCCCCGAGCTGGCCGCCCTCGTCCAAGAGCGGTATGAATTGAACGACGGCACGCTCATGCCACTCCACAGTGAACCCGTTGCAAAATAGGTGGCTGTGGCGGAGCTTGCGACGCCACCGCCGGTTATCGCTGGCCGGGGCTTCGCGGACTCAGCCCCAGCCACCTGTGACTAAACCGCATGTCCCTCCTCCGCCTCATCACCCAGAGCCTCCTCTTCCACGGCCGCATGCACCTGGCCGTGGCCCTCGGCATTGCCGCCGCGACCGCCGTGCTGACCGGGGCGCTGCTCGTCGGCGATTCGGTTCGCGGCAGCCTCAAACACCTGGCACTCGACCGAGTGGGAAAGATCGACGAGGTGCTGATTGCCGACCGGTTCTTTCGGCAGGAGTTAGCGAGCGAAGTTCTCGATGACTCGAGCGTCAAGCAACATGGCTGGCAGACGGTCCCGGCAATCGTCATTCCCAGTGCGACCGTCGAAACGCAAAAAACAATGCGTCGCTCAGCCGGCGTGACGCTGATCGCCTCCCCGGAGACCTTTTGGCAAATGGGGACTGACGCAATCCGCCCGGAGCGAATGCCGCAAGGGAATGAAGTGGTGCTCAACGCGCCGCTGGCCAAGGAGCTAGGGGTCAAGGCCGGCGACACGCTGATTATCCGGCTGGCCAAGGCCGCGCAGATTCCGGCCGACAGCGCGCTGGGGCGCAAGACCGACCGGATCACCAGCCTGGCCGACTTGAAAGTGGCGGCCGTCGTGCCGGCCGAAAGCTTGGGTCGCTTCGCGATTCACCCGGCGCAAACGACGCCGCGGAATATCTATGTTCCGCTGCCGCTGATTCAGGAAGCGCTTCAGGTGCCGGGGCAGATCAACTGCATTCTGGCGGGGCGCGGCGCGTTTGAGCTTTACGGCGACGATGAGAAAACGTCGCAGGCCCTGCATTCCGCCCTCAAGCCGACGCTCAGCGACTACGGCCTGTCGCTGAACGAGATCCGCATCCGGGCCAGCGATGAAAACGCACCCGACGTCACCCGATACTACAGCCTGACGAGCGATCGGATGCTGCTCGACGATGCGACGGTCGGGGCAGCGATGAAGGCGGTGGCGGAGCTGAAGCCGCAGCCGGTGCTGACGTACCTGGCGAATGACATCGTGAAAGTCCAAAGTCCAAAGTCCAAAGTCCAAAGTTTCGGGATTCCCTACTCCATGATCACGGCTATCGATCCGGCGGCTGGCGGGCCGCTGGTGGATCAAGCGGGAAATTCTCTGCCGCCGCTGGCCGACGACGAAATTGCCCTCAACGCCTGGGCCGCCAAGGACCAACAGGTTGACGTCGGCGACACGGTCCGCGTGACCTGGTTTGAGCCGGAGACAACGCACGGCCAAGAGCAAGAGACGTCCGCCGAGTTCCGCGTCGCGGCAATCGTGCCGCTGACCGAGCCTGCCGTGCCCTTCTCACGTCGCCGGCCGGCGCGCTACGACCAGCGGCCGACCGCCGCCAACGATCCCGACCTGACACCGACGGTCGCCGGCATCACCGACCAGGAGACGATCGACAACTGGGACGCGCCATTCAAATACGACCGCACGCGCCTCCGGCAGCCACAGGATGACCAGTATTGGCGGAATCATCGCACGACGCCAAAGGCATTTGTCTCGCTGGCAACGGGGCAGAAGTTGTGGGGAAGCCGGTTCGGGCGGGTGACGAGTATTCGCATACCGGCCGAGGGTTCAGGGTTCAGGGTTCAGGGTTCAGGAGGGGAGAGGTCAGAGGTCGGAGGTCAGAGGTCAGAGGCGGAAATCGAACGGTTGCTGTTGGCGGAACTGCACCAGCACAATGCCGAGCTTGACTTTGCCTTTCGCCCGATCAAGCGCGAGGGGCTGGCTGCCGCCAGCGGCACGACGCCGTTTGACGTGCTGTTTCTGCTTCTGTCGATGTTCATCATCGCCGCCGCACTGATGCTCGTCTGGCTGCTGTTTCGACTCGGTATCGAGCAGCGGGCGGCAGAAATTGGCCTGCTCCAGTCGCTCGGCTGGCCCGCCGGCAAATCATCCCGCGTGCTGTTGATCGAAGGAGGGATCGTCGCCGCCCTCGGCGGACTCGTCGGCACTCTCGGCGGGATTGGCTACGCGTGGCTGATGCTTGCCGGCCTGCGAACGTGGTGGGTCGGTGCGATCGCTACGCCGTTCCTTCAACTTTACATCACCCCCACCAGCCTGATCGTCGGTTACCTGCTCGGCGTGCTCGTGAGCCTGGCCACGATCTGGTTCAGCCTGCGATCGCTGGCGCGCGTGCCGGCCAAGCGGCTGCTGGCTGGCGAAGCCCGCAGCGATTCGCCGCTCAATGCCAAACGACGCTCGGGAATGCTGCCACTTTTGATTGCCGCCGGGTTGCTCATGGCCGCGGTCGGGCTTGCCGCACTGGCGATCAACTTGGGGGGCGAAGCGCAGGCTGGCGCGTTCCTCGGCGCGGGGGCCGCGTTCCTGGCGGCCATGTTGCTGTTCATCAGCCGCGGTCTCGCGCGGCCTACGACCAGCGGCGTCACCCGTTCGGTCGTCGGCCTGGC
>DATKDU010000383.1:0-9987 GCA_035512595.1 Pirellulaceae bacterium | reverse complement strand
TGAAGGGCCAAATGCCGGCGGCGAAATAGATCGTGCCATCAGCGATCACCGGCGCTCCGCGGGCCGGCCAGGTGGAGATCATCCGCTCGTTGCCGAGGATCTTGCGGTCGGAGGGACCGCCGCGGAACCGCCACACGAGCGAGCCGTCGTCCGCGTTGAGGCAATACAAATAGCCGTCGTCAGAGACGAAATAAATCCGGTCTTCCCACGCGAGCGGCGCGAATCGCACCGGCCCGTCGGCAAAGAAGGTCCATAGCTCCCGGCCGGTGCGCGTGTCGTATGCCGTCACGCTGTCATCGTGCGATGACCCGGCAATCAGCCGCTGGCCGACGACGATCGGCTCGTAGGCCGCGTCGAACTGCATCTTCGGCTGGTCGGGCCACGCCGGCACGAGCGGCGGCAGCTCGCGGGCCCAGTGCAGGCTCAGCTTCGCCGGCAGTTCGTCCGGCGATGCGGCACTCCGCTGGGAGTCGTAGCGCCACTGCGGCCAGTCCCCCCCGCGGGCCGCCAGCGGCGCGAAGACGACGACGATCACGGCGGCTAAATGGTGCCCACAGCGAGACAACCAGCGGCACTGAATACCAGGCATTGGCCACTCCAGAGCGCGGCGGGCAGGGTGAGGGCGGAATGCAAAAGGGGGCCCCTTCAACTTACCCGGCCGGATGGTCCCTTTCCAGGCGAAATTACAGCCCGCGATCCGCTATCATGGGCAAAGCACCCGTTACGCAGCAGGAGTCGCCATGAAATCGTTCCCGTTATTTGTCGCCCTGGTTTTCGCGTCGGCCGTCATTTCTTCCGCGGAGGACTGGCCGCAGCTTCAAGGCGATGCTCTCCGCTCGGGGAACGCTCCCGATGCGACCCTGCCGGCAAAGCTCGGCCTGATCGGGGCCATTCGCACGACCGACGGCATCTACGCCGCTCCAGTCGTCGCCGACGGCCAAGTCTATGTGCTCGACGGCTCGGGCGTGCTCTATACCATCGACGCCCAGACGCTGCGAGTCATCCGCACCCTCTCGACGCACGGTGGCCCGGGCAACTGTAACAACGTCGCCGCCCCCGCGGTCATCGGCAAATATTTGCACTTCGGCACCTCCGCCGGCTATTACTTCGTCATCGACCGCGAGAGCGGCGAGCTTATCCGTCAGATCGACTGCGGCGAGCCGATCTTCTCCGCCCCAGCGGCCGGCACGGACCGGGTCTACTTCGCCACGCTCGGCGCCAAGGTCTACGCGGTCGAGCCCGACGGCACGCTCGCCTGGACCTGGGACTTCGTCAAGGAAGTCGTCAAGTTCGAAGGCAATCGCTGGAGCGGCGAGGATTGGCTGGCAGACCGCAAGGGGCGCGTCGATTGGAAAGACCACTTCGTCTGTTCGCGCGACATTTGCCTGATTGGCAAGACAGTCGTGATGCCGGCCGGCGGCCGGACCGTGTTTCTCGACGATGCGGGCTCAGCAGCAAAACTCCGCGTCGTCGGCCAGATTCCGGCCTACGACGGCAGCGAATACCCGGCCACGTTCGGGCAAAGCGCCGATGCCGCGGGGAACGTGTATGTGCAGTGGCACCGACGCGACAACGCCGGCCGCGTCGAAATGCTGCGGCTGGCCGGGGAAGGCGAGGACACGAAGCTAGAAACCGACTTCGTCGGCGGCACGCAGACCGCGATCCATTTGCCGGGGCTCCTCGGCTTTGCGTCGGTTGCCATCCGCGGCGAGGACGTTTATCGCACCAAGCCGGAGCAAGGGCTGGGCCTTTGCCGGCACAAGAACACGCCGCACTCTGCCGAAGAGCGGGCGATCACCAGCAGCGCAAACATCAAGAGCGACGCCAAACCGGCCGTCCTCTGCGAAGCGCCCTCGATCTGCCCGCCCGTCCTGACCAAAGACCACGCGATTTACGGCGGCCTCGACGGCCAATTATACGTCGTGCCGCTAAGTAGTCCGCTTGCTCCGCAAGCGGACCGCGGAACCATAACGCTCTCCACGGCCTTCGGCGCCCCCTTCTCCGCCCCGGTCGCCGTCGCCGATGGGCGGATCTACGCGCCGTGTGAAGATGGTTACCTCTACGTGTTCGGCGACACGACCAAGACGCCCTCCGCTCCGCTTCCCACCAAAGACCTGCAAGTCACCGAAATCCGCAGCCCGATCACCGGCAAGCTCGCCGACCCGAAATACGACTGGTATACCAACTACGGCGACTTCGGCTCGACGAACGCCAACGAGCAAGACCTCGCCCCGCCGCTGCGGATGCGCTGGGCTCGCCGCCTGGAGGGGACCGTCAAGCATCTGCCCGTCTGCGGTGGCGGACGCATGTACACCCACACGGCCGAAGGGCAGATCATCGCCGTCGAGCAGGACACCGGCCGACTCCTCTGGCGGCGGCATTGGCCCGACGTCTATCTCTCGTTCACCTCGCCCCTCTTTCATGACGGCAAGCTCCTCGTCCCGCAGGCCGGCATCAAGCGCTCGCTGATGCGCTGCCTCGATGCGGCCACGGGCGAGCTGCTGTGGGAAGCCCCCTTCACCGGCTCGCCCAGTTGGAGCCGGCAGTTCCCGCCGGTCGTTCACGGCAACCTGGCCATCTACGCCAGCGGCTCCGGCGAATACGCCCCCCAAGGGACCGAGAAGCCGTTCACGTTCAAGGGCGTTCCCCAAGTCACCGAAGACGGCCGCGAGGTGATGAGCTTCATCTATTCCAACGACAATCCGTATTACCCCAAGGACAACCGGCCGCTCCTCTGGGCGTGGGATCTCGATACGGGCAAGGTCGTCTGGCAAAAGGATTTTTCCGATTATGGCCGCGGCGGCAACGACTGCGGCATTTGTCTCCTCGATGGCAAGCTGTTTTATTCGACGTTTTTCGGTTACTCGGCCAGCCAGCGGGCTCGCCGCGGACTGCCGGCGGAGAATAACGGCCTGACCGCCTGCCTCGATCCGCAGACGGGGGAGGTCGTGTGGCTGACGAACAAGTATTTTGTCACCGCCAAGTGCACGCTCACGGGCAAGAACGGGCGGATCTACATCGGCGGCTATAACCCGGCCCGCGAGGAGACCAAGGACCGCTTCGTGTGGTGCCTCGACGCCAAGGACGGCTCGCTGATCTGGCAATCCGACGTGGTCACCTCCGCGCTGAACGTCGTCACCGTCGGCGACCAGTTTATCTTCAGTAACGCCCTTCGCGGCCGCGGCAACGTCTTCGATGCGCGCACTGGCAAGGTCGTCGGCGGCGTGGATCACAACTACGCTTGCTGCCGCTTCACCATGTCGGGCTCGTACATCCTCGGCGCGAACATGGACATGATCGACCTGGCGCAAAACAGCAAGCTCGTCTCGACCGGCCCAGCCATCGACTCCCGCGAGTGCCTCGGTGCCGTCGTCAGCAACGGCCGCATCTTCTACACCTCGCAAGCCAGCGGCTTCGTCGTCTCGCAGACATACGGCGAGGAGTCGAAAAAGCTGCCGGCGGTGTGGGAGAGGGAGTAGAAGACTTCCGCCAGGCACTTCGCGCGGCTCGTCGCAAGTCGTTGCCTTGAAAGCATTTGACCTCCTAGGATTTGAAGCTGGGCGAAGTGATAAAAGTCGTTGTTGTACACTACCATACCCGCAGGAATTTGGGGTCTTGGCCTTCAGATGCACTCGCAGAGGAAACTCCAAACCCAGTTTGACGCTACCACCGGCCAACCCGTGTCTGGTCCGGAAAGATGCGTTAATCGCTCCAACCCCCCGTTTGTGCATTAGGTGGTGACGTGGCATGGCCGTTGCTGGGCTGCTAGAATGGCTCGCGCGTGGCCACTTTGCACTCAGCCGTGACTTTGTTGGACTTCGGCTGTAGGTGAGTGGATACTTTGATAGCCCGCTGAGTGATCTTTTTCAGTTCTGGTTTCCCGAATGATCTTGCCGAAGCGAACCACCGTCTTGGTCGACTACGGGCCTCAGTTGGCGTTTTACACCCACATGGATGCCGTCGGGCTCGAAATAATGAAGTCGGGATTTCCCGATTGGGCACGTAGTGGTCTGGCATTGGAGCTCCAGGATCGGAAAGGCGGACGTCGTTACTTTCACGACTTTCAGAAGTGCCTTTTCGAGTACGACTGGCAGTCGGATTGGGTCCAGGTTGCCAATGACGCCAAATCGTTGATTCCAAAGGTCCCGCAACAAATCGGGGTCAATGTCGCAAAAAAAGTTTCGATTCACGGCAGGTACGCGTTGGAAACCCCGCATTCGTTTGAGACGGCGGTCGACGTTTTCCGGAAGCGAATGTTTAACACGACGTCCGTTCCCGAGGAGGTGCACGGACGCGAGGGAGTCATTTTCGACCTAGCGTATCACGCCTTTGTGCGATTCCCGGGCGATGGGGAGGCCCATTTTTCCATTGGCGTCATGACTCGAAAGGAATGGCGCGAGAAAGTCACCTATGCAGCTGCAATGTATCCACCGGGTGGGCCGCCGCAGGAGTTGCTGACTAAGAACCTCCCGGATCCGTTGGTGTCATTTGAGGTGGAACGCGTCGTCACTGATTTCTCCGTCGATGCGATACCGGATTTCATTGATCGGGCTATCGAACATCAACAGTCTTGCGTTCGCCGCTTCGTTGAGTACTTTAACAAAGGCAAATAAAATGGTCAGCCTTAACCGATCATCGGCGACAACGCTCCTTTATTACACAGAGGACGTTGCCGGCACGACGCCCGCGAGTGACCGCCTTGGCAAGTTGGGCTGGGCAAGGGCAGGCACTTTCGAAGGGCTGACGCCGCTTCAGAATCGAGCGGAAGTCGAAGAGTTCGTCCGCCGAGTCATGGATGAGGTGGAACCTACAGAACAGATTGATCGCTCAGCCAAAGCGAATGATGCGAAGGCTGAAGAAGTAGTTGTCCGCTGCTCCGTTGACGCGATTACGGCCGACGAGATAGTCTGCTGGGTCAAACTTTTTCCGGACGCGTCTATTCGAACTTCGTTCCCTCGCAGTCTACTGGCATCTGGATCTCGCCTGTACGTTGGCTGCGCCCTGGATTGGTTCACCGATTCCAACGTGCTTCGCGAGGTTCAATTCAACAATCGTGAACTTCTCGACGAAGTTGACCAGCTCTTTTCAGAATTGCAGAGCTAGGTCTAGCGTCACCTTGGCCCAAGGTCGTTCACCAAGGCCGGCCCAAAATGCCTCTCACTGCGCCAATTGGACTGCACGTCATCGGTTCAGGAGTGGGCGAGAGCATTGTTGTCGAACTTCCCGACGGTTCAATCGGAGTAGTCGACTGTTGCAGCAAATCACTAGCTGGAAACTCCGCCGAAGATCGGGCGCGGGCTAATCCGACAATTGCGTTCTTGCAACGTCGATTCCCAAACGCACAGGTTGCTTTTTTGGCTCTGACCCATCTGCACGAGGACCATGGCAAAGGATTTACACAACTGATTGAGGAGCTTGAGACGCGCATCCAATCGATCTGGATCTGCGGCGGGTTGAACGATACTCATGTCCTTCAGTACTTCAAGCAAGTTGCGAAGCACCAAAAGCAACTTCCTGGCGAGGAAATCTTCGATGAGCCTCCCGGTACATACGCACGTGAGTTGCTGAAGCTCACCCGCCAAGTAAGACAAGCCGCCCCCGCAACGGCGTTCGGGGTTCGACGATTGTGCAGTACCACGCAATTTCACATCTGCAACGGTGAAGTAGCTGTCGACATTCTTGGTCCGCGAGAACTGCGACTCCTACACTTTTCGGAGAGCGTCCAAGCGTTGCTTCGCGACTCAATCGACCCAGCTACCCGAGTCGTTCGATCAGATTGGGAGCCCAAAAGTCCAAAGCACAACGAGGTTTCGCCCGCGATTGCGATTACCTATGGGCGAACACGACTGGTGCTTGGCGGGGACATGGAGTGCAACGCCTGGGCCGAAGTCGTTGCGGATACTTCCACGCATGTGCCACCTCGCTCCCTGGCTTGTCACGTCCTTAAGGTGAGTCACCATGGCTCGTCGAATGGATACTGCCAGACGTTGTACCAAAAGTTGGGAGGGTCTCGAAAGTTTGTGGCAATCGTCACTCCCTATTTCCGAGGAGAACACCCGCTTCCGGAACGGGAGGGCATTCAGGCACTGCTACCCTTTACATCAGAGATCTTCGTAACGGACATCGAACGGACACGCGAAAAACTAGTCGACACTCAATCAGCGGTGAGTCACCGCGTGAGCAAATCCCTGAGCGCTGCCCCGGAGATTCGCCCCTACCTGTCGCCAACGATCTCCCTCGTTCAAGAGCGAACACTAGCTCCAACATCTATGCCGCATTCTATTGCCAAAGCGCTGCGCCAGGATTCGGCGATAAAGGATGTGCTCGATCGCTCGCTCATCCGCAAAGAACCTAAACCGAATTTTCATCGTGCCAGCGATGACCATCGCGTTTCCCTCTACTTTGATCGACAAGGCAACGAGCTCAGGAGGAAACGCGAGGTTGGGAGCAAGGCAGGCGTCCTTTCGCCAGAGACTCTTGAGTCTTCGAGTAATGCCTAGTTTGCGAGACATTCGTTCGCTTGGTGCCACTGTTGCGGGCGGGTGGTACTGTTTTCGCGTGCCACTTCCCTGAAAGAGCCGTCGGGGTCAGGGGTCGGACTGCCGCGCCGCCCGACAGTGGGAACTGGCGACCGGCTCTCCATCACCCACGAGCCGCAAGCGTCACTAGACAAGACGCAGCCCCGAGAAAAAGCCGTCTTCCCAGATCGGCGTCACGGCCCGTGCCAAAACTCGGACGGGCGGCGCTGTCGGCCGCCGACAGTGTGAAGCGGTTACACGCCCTCCATCACCCACGAGCCGCAAGCCGCCTGTTGGCAAGACCTGGCCACGCGGAAACACTTTCCATCCGGTCATTCGCCGCGTGCGTGGTGGGTCGGCGCGGCCTGATGGCCGCTGGACGCCACCCTACTTTTTTTTCGCCCCGGTTGGAATAATTGTTCACCATCGCGCATCTAATAGATAGGCCCCCGGTGCGCGGGGCTGCTGGCAGGCGTTGGCCGGCCGGATGATGCTTGACAATTCGGTAGTAAACAGACTGTCCCGAGTCCCGAGTCCACAGTCCCGAAGGCCACAGTCGGGGAGAGGCGCCGATTAGGCGATGCTGAAACGGCACGAATGTGGGCTTATTCAAGGAAAAACCGCGTGTTTTTCTAATGGCTTGGGGAGTAAGAGGTTAGAGCGAGGCGAGCCTGCGGCCGGCAGGGAGGAGCACTTATTAAAGGAAAAAAGGTCAGATTTCGTAACGCCATGGGGAATAACAACTTAATGGCAACAGATAAACGAACGTGAATGTGTTTTTCGCTTATCAGTGCGGTGCGGTGAGCCAGCAGCCAGGGACCGAGCGAGGGGCCAAGGGCCGAAGTGCCGAAGTGGTGCGCAAACGCGCCATATTCGGCACCCGGGCAAATGCGCCATCTTTTGTCGCAAGACCTATTGGTCGCAAATTCTCGCTGCTGCTTGCCCACCTGGCTGCCGATTACGAGATGGCCGTCAAGGTCAATGGCATCGCAGCAAGTTAGTTCGGTTCGACTCGGTAAATGTAGATCGAATTTCCGGCCCGCGCGACAGGGGTGAATTTTTGGAAGTACGAAACCGAGTTTTCCGGCGATAGCGGGCGAGCCGGATCACGGCTTCGTTTTGAAGTCGTAGTCCTGCATCTCGAAGAACAAAAAGAGGCACGCCAGGCAGATAAAGAAAAACGCCAGCCCGAGCATCACCGTGTAGATGTTGAGCTGCGGAACTTTGGGGGCGGGAGGCTCAACCGGGCTCGCACTGGCAGGCGGGGTCGAAACGAGGTCAACCTGGGGGGGCGTAGACATGCTTGACTCTCGAAGCCTGGCGAGGGAGGGACCCCTCAAAAGCGGGTGGATTTCCAGCTTCCAGCCTAGTTCCCCGCGAATGCCGATGCAACTGCGGAGGGCCGGCTGCTTTTGACCGATATCTGGCCCCTGCGGGGCGCTATTCGGCAGAATATCCGCTTTCACCGCCCCACGTTGCAGCCCGGCGGCTGGGACCGTAAAAGAGAGGTCGCTCGCGGCAGTCGTTGCGGCCGCCAGCCCTTCTCGCAGACTGATCATTCGTTCCAAGACACCACACCTGCGGAGCATCACCAGTGGCCAAATCCACGTCGGACAAGACGGTCAGCGTCGCCATCATCGGGCTGGGGTTCGGGTCGGAGTTCATCCCCATCTACCAGGCCCACCCCAATGCCAACATGTACGCCATCTGCCAGCGCAGCGAGGAGAAGCTGAAGCAGGTCGGCGATTCGTTCGGCGTCGAGAAGCGGTACACCGAGTTCGAGGACGTGCTGAACGACGACAACGTCGATTTCGTCCATATCAACTCGCCGATCCCCGACCACGGCTGGATGTCGATCGAGGCCCTCAAGGCGGGCAAGCACGTGATGTGTACCGTGCCGATGGCGACGACGATCAAGGAGTGCCAGAAGATCTGCGACCTGGTCAAGAAGACGAAGCTCAAGTACATGATGGCCGAGACGGTCGTCTATAGCCGCGAGTTTTTGTTCATCAAGGAGCTGTACCAAAAGGGGGAGCTGGGAACGATCCAGCACCTGGCCGCGAGCCACCCGCAGGACATGGACGGCTGGCCCGACTACTGGCAGAAGATGATCCCCATGCACTACGCCACGCACGTCGTCAGCCCGTGTCTGGGGCTGATGAACTCCCGCGCGGAATACGTCTCCTGCTTCGGCAGCGGCGCCGTCCGCAAGGACATCGCCAAGAAGTCGGGAAACAAGTTTGCCGTCGAAAGCTGCCACATCAAGCTCAAGGGCTCCGACGTCACGGCCCACATCTGGCGGTTTTTGTACGACGTGGCCCGCCAGTACCGCGAGAGTTTTGACGTCTACGGCACCAAGAAGAGTTTCGAGTGGACCCTCGTCGAGCACGAGCCGCACGTGATCCACACAGCCAAGAAGCCCGAGCCGGAGATTCCGGAGAAGGTGACCGTGCCCGATTACGCTCATCTTCTACCCGAACCCATACGAAGATTCACGCAGCCGGCCGAGATTCACGACGCTCAGCACCTGTCGTTCATCCAGGGGGGCGGCCACGGCGGCTCGCACCCGCACATGGTCAATGAGATGATCTCGGCCCTGATCGAGAAGCGTGACCCTTGGCCCAACGCCCGCACCAGTGCCAACTGGACCTGTGTCGGCCTGTGCGGTCACAAGTCGGCCAAGCGGGGGGGCAAGATCGTCAAGCTGCCAGGGTTCACGCTGAAGTAGCCATTTGGTGCCGGAGGCAGGGAGACCCACGCGGAGTGTTTTCGCAGGTATGAAGAAACGGCAGGCGAAGTCAGACAAATGACCTCCAATGAACGCGAAATGTTGGAAGACCGCCTGCGGGTGAACCTTCAGGCACAGAGCGATGAGCTTCGCCAGCTTCTTGAATCAGCAAGCGACCATTGGGGCTATGAAGACCCGATTTACCGCTTCTATCACCAAAGCTTTAAGGTTTATCCATTGACCGAGTCAACCACGCGAATCGTGACGGCTTTGCAGCGATTACTGCCCGATCAGCCCCTGAATCCGTGGTTCCTGCAGATTGTCGGCGAAGGCACAGGCAAAGAGTTCCAGATCGACGATAATCAGCGGTGGCTGGAAGCGACGCGGCCCATTCTGGAAGCCTTCTTTCATGCCCGCTACTTTCTCGAAATGGCCTGCCGCTATGCCAAGGCGCCCGAAAAGGATCGGCCGATGCCCAGCGGGTGGGCGGCGCTCCTTTATCTGTTCAATTTGCGTTAGCAATTCGTTAGCACTTATGCTCACCACCTACGAAGAAATCGAAGCCGAGTGGGAGCGCCTCGCGGCGAATCTTGGACCGAATTGAGCTGCTTGGCAATTTTCGGACAGTCGAGTGGCTAACGGGAATGGGTTAATTGGGCTTCAAAGGCGATAGGGCTGAGGTAATCCAGGGAGGAGTGGCGGCGGTCGGCGTTGTAGTAGGCGAGGTAGCTGGCGATCTCG
>DATKDU010000382.1:0-5186 GCA_035512595.1 Pirellulaceae bacterium | reverse complement strand
GGTGCCGCTCCGGGAGGCGGTGCCCCCTTGCTGGCCTCGATCCGCCCAAAGAGGGCCGCGGCGCGGCGCATCTTGAAGAAATACATCGCGACCATCGCCAGCGCGAACGCGATGAGCAGCCCCATCGTGAACAGGTGAAATGGCGTGGCGCCGAGGAGCGCGCCTGGCTCGTCGCTCGGCATGGGAGGCGCGAGGTTCATCTCGCGCTTGAACCAGGTAAGCGCCACGTTGCGCGGGGCCTTGCCTTCGGCCAGCGCGCGTTTCGCGGCCAACCCACTCTCGAAGCGTGCGAGTCCTTCGCGCAGACTCGCACTGCTCGCTTGCATGGCGGCATAATCCTCTGCCGACGCGGCCTGGAGGAGGTGGTCGAGGCTTTCGTTCATCAAGGCCACGCCGGAGCGCATTCGTTCGTCCGCCTGTTGCTCGACTTCGACGCGCTTGGCCAGAGGCAAGTCCGGCAAGTCCATAAGCGTTGGATAGAAGTCCTTCGGTTTGGGCGCGCCCATTTTTTCCATCATGCCGGCCATCCCGCCGCCCCCCATCATGCCGCCCGCACCCTCCGGCGGACCGCCACCGACACCTTCCGGCGGTCCAGCCATTCCCGGCATTCCGCCCATGCCGCCGCCCATGCTGTCTGCGCGGCCCGGCGTTGCGGCTGGCGCAGGGCCGGCTTTACCGGCTGGCATCGCTCCTGGCGCCGACGTCCCGCCGCCCGCCTGCCCGGGGTGGTGCTTCGCGTGCTCCTCCGGCGACACCTGGCCGTAACCCGGAAGGCTAAACGCCAGTCCGATCAAAACGCCGAACACGCCGAATCGGAATAGTTGGCTCGTAGCTGTTTCTTGGAGAGGCAGATGGATCATGTTGACGCCACTTCGATCAGGCGGTTCATGCTGTTGGGGATAGGTTCCCGGAATTGCCGAGCTGGTGTGGCAACCTGTCGCCGTGTCGCTCGCAACTGATTTGGCAGCCAGGCAGCCTTCTGTGCGTCGCCGGTAAACTTCTCTGCGGGAACGGCCTCCGACCCGGTGGGCTCTGCCAAGTACGCCCCCTCTGTCGGCATCTCCTTCAGCGACTCACCGCTGACATTGGGCAGGCGAATGCTCAGGCAGGCATCGAGCCAGACAACGGCGAAGTAGCGCTGGTTGCCACAGTCGTGGCTGGAGAGGGGATCGACCGCCACGCCGATCAGGCCCCCTTGGGCACGCACCTCGCCAAAGAGCGCCTCGTTCGCCGGCCACACCCCGGCAAAGCGGTCGTCTTTGACCGTTACACCTTCTTTGGTGCCCAGGTTGCACATCACCGGCACCTTCAATGCCGACTCGGGCAATGTGTGGGCTTTGATACCTGTCTTGGCCGGATCGGCCTTCAGCAGCGGAACGCCGGAACGTAGCCAAGCCGCTGCGACACGGTCGGGATGCAGCAGCACCATTCCGCCGGCCCAGTGGCCGCCGCCACTGTGCCCCCACAGGGCCCACGGCACCTTGGCCAACTCGGGATGGCCCGCTTTCGCAGCGAGATCGCCCAGGCATTTCTCAAATGCTGCGCCGGAACCGTTGCGCGGATCGCACCACATCTGACAGTCCGCTTTCTCCGGCTGCTCATAAGAGGGCGCGAGCAAGGCGCAATCGTGCTTCTTCGCCAGCGCCTGCCAGTGCAGATCGTAGGCTCCCGTCAGTCCTGACTTGCAGGAGCCTTCGCCGCAGCCATGCTGATGCACGATCACGCCGCGCAGTTGCTTGATTCCCGGAGGTATCCAGATTGTGTAATTGACCGGGAAAATGAGTTCACCGGGTTCCTTCGACGCAGCATAGCGCACGCGGTAATAGGGCGGCTCGGCCGCCGGGTAGACGTCATACGGCGGCTCGTGAGCGACCGCTGTCGACATAGTGAGTAGCACCAGCGCTATCGCTCTCGGGGCATACGGTCGCGTCATGTTCGAGCTGGATCTCAGATTCATGTTGGTTGTTCTGACGGATGCAGAATGGCGACTGATCCACCAGGGCGCCCTCCGCGAAGGGTGACCATCAATGTGGCTGAAGCCCTCAAGTTGTGCAACGTGCGGACAACCTTCGATCCCAGACTGCCCTGTGTGAGAATATGCCTGGCGCGCGACGAGGAACTGCGAGCCGATAACGCGTCGCAAAAAACGCCGTGCCAAACGCCGACGAGCGATTGTGCAGTGACGACGGTTGCCCTCCGGTCCTGAAGGCGCACGACCTTTACTTCAGCCAGGGGATCGTGTGGACAAGATGCACCCGGTCCTGACGAGGAAGGAATTCCTTGGGTGCTTCGAGCTAGCCTTCTACGGGTGGAAGCTCGGCGCTGGGCACAAGTTCTTCGGCCCTGCCAACGTGCCCGATCTGTGGCACGTGAAGAAGGTCAATCCGCAGTCAATGATCCACTCGACGGAGAAGCCCGTCGAGCTGGCCGTGCGTGCGATGCAGTACTCGTCGCGAGCTGGGGAGAACGTGCTCGATCTATTTGGCGGCAGCGGATCGACGATGATTGCCGCCGAGCAGACCGGCCGCAAGGCGTTCCTGATGGAGCTCGACCCGCCGTATTGCGACGTGATCGTCGCCAGGTTCGAGCAGTTCACGGGGAAGAAAGCGGAGCGGTTACGGTCGGGTGAGTCGGTACGCTCGGTGAAGAAGCGCCAGCGCCAGCCAGCCTAAGGAGTAGATCGTGCAGCCCAACGCGAGGATTAGTGGCCAATACAGTGGGTCTCGCATGCCGTACCAGTTGATCAGCCAGGACGACCGGACACGTACCCAGGGAATCGAGAAGTCGATCGTGTCGCTGGCGAGGCCAGCTAGACACGCCGCAACGGCCGTTAACCCTAGCAACGAGGCGAGCGTTAGCTGCATGCGGTTCGGGCTTCGCAGCCAAAGCTCAATTACATGAACCGTCGCAACCACCAACACGAGGCAAAACGCGGTGTTGAAGGCAAGCTCGCGATAGTGCCACCGATACTTCAACTCCGGCCGTTCGTTGGGACGGGGAAAAATTGATCCTGACTCAAACACCGTTAAATGGTCCGCTGGCCAACCGTACGGAGTAGTACTGATGAAACCTCCGCTGCTGCCTGCGTGCAGTCCCAATCCAGGATGCCGAATTGCTGTCACAAGGGACCAAATCACAAGTCCGATGACCACCCACGTTACCCAGTGCAGCCGATACCACGGACGTTTCACAGCGGAGTCCATTCCACCAGTGTAACCATGATCTACCTCGCCTCCCCCTACTGGCACCCAGACCCGGCCGTCCGCAACCAGCGGTTCCGCGCCGCTTGCCGGGCGACAGCGGCGCTCCTGCGCGAGGGCCGCGCCGTATTCTCGCCGATCGTTTACGGGCATACGCTGGCTACGCTTGGCGTGCCCCTCGGCTGTGACGTTTGGGAGCAACACGACCGTGAGCACCTGGCGCTGTGCAGCGCGCTGATAGTCCTTACCCTGGATGGCTGGCAGAGCAGTATTGGCGTGCAGGCAGAGCTGCGAATCGCCAGGGAACTCGGCAAGCCAATCCAATGCAAGGCGCCCGGCGATGAAATCGGAAAGTGCCGTCCTAATGGCCAGTCGCTACCACTTCTATTTCTGGGTGATTCCGCTCCTAACGCTCGGCCTGCTGCTGATTGCTATCGTCAAAATCGACATTGGCATCCCCCCGCTGGAATACGTCACGATCGGGTTTTGGCTCGGCTCGATGTTTGGGCTCACGACGCTGGCTTCTGCCTGGGCCGCCTTTGGTCCGGAGCCGCTGCTCTTCCGGTTGCCGCTCTCCCTGGTCTGGGTCGCAATGGTGATCGGGGCGATGCTGGCCAACGTCGCTCTGTACGCCGTACCGGCGTCCGAACTGGCGTCCGAACTGGTCATTATTGGCAGCGGCCTACTGGCGCAATGGTTGCTCGTTCAGTTGCCTCTGTGGGGGCTCGTAATGTTCTACGGACTCCGATTGCGTCACATAGACAGCCGACCGCAACAAGCGGATCTCCGAGAGCGGCAGTTCGGAATTCGTCAATTGATGATTTTTACCGGCCTCGTCGGCGTGACCCTGGGCATCGGTCGAATTCTAGTCGGTGCGCTGAGCAATCGGTTCAGCATCGATGGCGAGGGACCGATCTTCGTCTTCCTTGCGGTGGCCGCGATTGTCATGACGTTGCCAGTTCTCCTGGCCGCCCTGTTGCCGAGATGGGCCGTGCCGGCAACGGTGGGGATGCTGCTGATCGTTGGGCTGACGACAGTGGTCGAGGTTCCGTTGCTGGATCGCATTCATGGCGGCTGGGGTCCCGATATGTGGCACTTCTTTTGGATCAATGCGTTCACCGCTGGATGGATCGCGCTCGTTTGCGTCGTCGTGCAGCGCAACGGGTACAGGCTCGCGACCTCTCGCGGATAGCCTACGAGGCAACTCGGATTTGGTCCGTCCTGCGCGCCGTATCAGGGCGGCTATCCGAAGTGGAATTCGAGTTCCTCCTTGATCTATTCGCAGCGCGCCGCCTCGTCGGGAAATTGGATCATTCGCGAAATCTCAGAGCGGGCGTCACTGACGCCCGGAAGCTCGATTCAGCCCCGGATTTTGCCCCATTTCGGCTAGGTGACCGATGGGCAACCCAAAACCGCGATCGATACGAGAAAACACGAAGCAAAGTGCGTTTTGCAGGTCAGAACTGCGGCTTCCGAAGACTGATGCGCTATCCAGTTGCGCCACGGGCGCACGCCGTGTGGACGTGCAAACCTCAACTTAACACGATTGCCGCGGCTGACAATACGCCCCGCGGCACTGTTCGGCTCTGCCCACAGGACAAGCTTCAGCTTGGGTCGGTTCGCCGGTCGTGCGAATGCCTGTCGGCCGGTCGCAGTGGCAAACCGGCAGCCCGCGACCTACATTGGAGGAGAATCACTGGGTGAGGCGTATGCTGGAAAAATGAGGAGCGTCATGCTGCGCACTTCGAATCAAATCCTGCTTGGCTTCATTTCGGCGACGGCCCTGCTCTTGTTCGCCTCCTCGACCGCAGCTCAATCCGGCGGCTCGGGCGGCGCTCCCGCCAGTGCCGCCGATCCCCAGCAGGCCGCCAAATGGCTCGAGTCGGCATTTGGCAAGGGCGCCAAACCGGAAGCGGTCGAGATGCTGATTGCCATTGCCAACGGCTCGCAGATGGGACCGAGCGAAGGCTGGTTCCATCCGGGTCA
>DATKDU010000381.1:0-25815 GCA_035512595.1 Pirellulaceae bacterium | reverse complement strand
CCGGTCGCTGCGCTCCCTGCGCTACGCAGTCCAACCCCACGGCGAATTACGTAACCCCCTAGGGGACATTTCTACCTGCGCCAAACAGGGGACATTTCTAATGGTTTACAACAGGTGAGCAGCCGCGCTTTGTTCTGCTCGGCAGTACCGGGCGTTACAATGTGGCGTGGCAGTTCGGTTCCGGTTGGTACTTTCAATCGGGGCAATCGTATGACCCGACCGCAGAAACGAATTCCCGACTTTCGAGCGGACGGATACCTTCCCGAAGGAGTGTTTTTGGCATCCGAGGCCGAGGTAACCTTTCGGTTTGGAGGCTCAAGTCGGAGTCGCCGCCGTCTAATCTTGCGCGTGAGGAGGTGGATAGCCCTGGCCCGAATGATAGGGGCCCGAAGATTGCTAATTGATGGCAGTTTTGTCACCGCGAAACCCGAGCCGAACGACGTGGATGCGGTAGTCCTGCTCCCAGTGGATTTCGAGCCGCAACTTGAGGCGCGGTCCGAGGCCGCAACGGAATTCGAGGAAATGCTGATGACGCGCCGTCCCGAAGAGATTTTTGCCGCCGAGGATGAGGCGGATTGGATAGAATGGGTGGAGTTCTTCAGCCGTACGCGCGAAGCGGACGGTCGCCGAAAAGGGCTCGTGGAGGTAGAGTTATGATTACCAGCGAAACAGATTACGAGAAAGCGCAAGAGGAACTACGGTCACTGGAGCAGCGGCTGGCAGCCTTGCAGCAAACTCATCCGCTAGGCTCGAAGGGATTCACGAAGGCTGGCATTCGAAAGATGATCGCGCGGCTGCACGAGGAGCTGGCCGTGTTTGAAGGGGAGGCGGAGACTCATTCGACCGAACGATAGCCCGACGTGTCGCCGTGCTCAAGCTTAAAGTCCAACTACACACTCAGTATCATCGGTCGCTTGCGACTGACCGCTGGTTGGCGGCACTGCAGCAGCACCTGACGGCGGTCATTTCGTCGCACACTGAGTTTCAGACTGCGGATGGTAGTGGTGTCGTGCGGGCCAGGTTCAATGAAGAGCGGCTCATGGGACCACGCAGCTTGGTGAAGGATGATTTCGAGGCGGCAATTGATGTGCGCCGGCGCGGGTTCACGTTTCGCAGAGACCGATACGAAGCAAGGGTTCGCTATTACCCCGAGAACGGCAGTTTCCGCACTGTGTGCGAAACCATATCGACGGTCGAGACGCGAGCGCTCGAAACAGCCAATCGGAGACGTGTGGCAAAGTGCGTGGCAAAGTTCGTCAAGCGGATCCGATCCAAATGGGACCTGGAAGAAATCGCTCAGTTCAAGTGTCCCTTGTGTGGCGCGCCGATTGATGTGCGATTCGACCTTTCAGGGCGATGGTTTTTGGTAACTTGCTCGGCGGGAGATCATTTCTCCGAGGAAGGAACAACCAATTCTCCGCCGACTTGGTGGCGGGAGCGGGTCCGTCCTCCCTGGTGGCTTTCGTGTGGCGAATCTCGATGCGTAAGTCCTCCTGCCGTGTCGATGTTGCAAAACTCAAGTTGATGACGGCAACCTGCACGAACCCGCGACGCTGGGACCACGTTAGCACCCCTGCAATCCTTGACAACCCTGCCCCGCCGCGCTAGATTGCGACGCTGGAGGCGGGCTGCTTCTTGGCGCCTGCGGAAGGTTCGCGGCAGTTATGAGCATTCGATGAATTCGACTATTTCGGTCGATCTCGGGCATATCGCCCGTGATCTCAATCTGCCGCCGGACAAGGTGGAACGGACAGTGGCCCTGCTGGACGAGGGGAACACCGTTCCGTTCATCACCCGCTACCGCAAGGATTTCACCGGCGGGCTGGACGAGGAAGAGATCCGCGCCATCCAATCGCGGATCGCCAAAGTGCGACAACTTGTCGAGCGAAAGCAGACGATCCTCAAGACGATCGAGGCCCAAGGGAAGCTGACCGACGAGCTGGCCGAGCAGATCAAGAACGCCACCACCCCCAAGCGGCTCGAAGACCTCTACCTTCCCTACAAGCCCAAGAAGCAGTCGCTGGCTTCCATCGCCCGCGAGAAGGGGCTCGAGCCCCTGGCAATCGAGATTGTCGAGGCCCATCCGGCGGCTGCCGACCTCCAGGCACGAGCCGCCGAGTTCATCTCGGCGGAGAAGGAGTTGCCGACGACGGCCGAGGTGCTGGAAGGGGTCGGCCACCTGATTGCCGAGCGGTACAGCGAGAATGCCGAGCTGCGGGGCCGGCTGCGGCGAATCTTCCATCGCAGCGGCAAGATCGTCTGCACCAAGGTCGAAGCGCCGCCGCCGGCGGTAGTGGTGGAGCCAGTTGCGGAATTAGCGCCTCCGGTCGAGGCGACGGAGCAGTCGCCCGCGATCCAAGCTGGCGAGACGGAGAGTGGGAGCGAGGGCGAGGGGGATACACTAAGTGTCGCGCCGGAGGCGGCAGCGGAAACGAGTGCCTCGCAGACGGTCGTTGCCGATCCGACCACCGTCCCCATGTCGGCACTCGCCGATGCGGTCCGCGCGGCGAAGGCACAGGCGGAAAGCGAGGAGGAGAGAGGGAGAGACGGAGAGAGGGAAACGGTTGTTGCCGAACAAGCTTCCCCCACTCCCCTGCCCCCCTCTCCCACTCCTGACGCTGATCAAGCTGCGACCGGCCCATCTACCTCGCCCGACGAATCTTCCTCTTCCCCTCTCCCCCTCGCCCCCTCGTCCCCTCTCGCTACCGAGGAAACTCCGCCACCCCTCGAAACGCCGCCCCGCCTCTTCACACCCCCGGCTACCGTTCCCATCCCGGTTGCCGACCTGAAGAAGAAGAACAAGAAGAAGAAAAAGAAGGTCCTCGGCGAGCATGCCTTCAAGGACTACTACAACTACACCGAGCCGCTGCACCGAGTGCCGCCGCATCGCGTGCTGGCGATCAATCGCGGCGATCGGGCGCGGGCCATCCGGGTCCACATCGAGGCCGACGAGCGGGCCATGGAGCAGGACGCGATCCACTACCTGGTGGCCCCCGATCATCCCCATGCCGACTTTCTGTGCCAGTGCGTCCGCGACTCGCTGACGCGGCTGCTCATCCCCAGCCTGGAGCGGGAAATCCGCCGCGAGCAGACCGAGAAGGCCGAAGAGCACGCGGTCGAGGTCTTCGTCCGCAACTTGCGAAAGCTCCTCCTCCAGCAGCCGGTCCGCGGCCGCCGCGTCCTGGCCATCGACCCGGGCTTCAAGAGCGGCTGCAAGATGGTCGCTCTCGACGAGTTCGGCAATCCGCGCGGCCACGGCGTGGTGTACGTCATCGGCAAGGAGGACCGCCGCGCCAAGGCCCGCCAGCGACTGGCCGAGTTCGCCCGCCAGCACAACGTCTCGGTCATCGCCATCGGCAACGGCACCGGCTGCCGCGAGACCGAGCAGCTCGTCGCCGACGTGCTGGCCGAGGAGCTCAAGGACCGGGATATGTCGTACACGGTCGTCAACGAGGCCGGAGCGAGCATCTACTCCACCAGCCCGCTGGGCCGCGAAGAGCTGCCGCAGTCGGACGCCCTGCAGCGGGGGGCCGTGTCGATCGGCCGGCGGCTTTTGGACCCGCTGTCGGAGATGGTGAAGATCAATCCGGCCAATCTGGGCGTCGGGCTCTATCAGCACGACCTGAAGGCCAAGCACCTCCAGGATTCGCTCGACGGCGTCGTCGAATCGTGCGTGAATTTCGTCGGCGTCGATGTGAACAGCGCCAGCCCGGCATTGCTGCGATACGTGTCGGGAATGAATGCCCTGACTGCCCGGCGGGTCTATGAATACCGCCGCGAGCACGGGCCGTTCAAGAACCGCGAGGAGCTGAAGCAGGTCAGCGGATTTGGCGAGGCGACCTTCGTGCAAGCCGCCGGCTTTCTGAAAATCCTCGGCGGCGAGAATCCGCTCGACGCCACCTGGATTCACCCCGAAAGCTACGACATTGCCCAGGCGGTGCTGGAAAAGCTCGGCTGCGACGTACACGAGCTGGCCAAAGTGGTTCCCGTCCCCGCTCGCCCCCAGCAGATGAAGCTCAAGTTTGGCGAGAACCTCATCGAGCCGCCGCCAGGCGCAACGGATGCGAATCAGGCTGCTGCCGCCGAACAGGCGGTGCCCCCCGAGCCGGAAACCAGCCAACTGCCGGCTGCTGCCAGTGAAGGGGGGCTGATGCCCGTCTCGCAGGACGTGCCGGCATCCACGGGGGGAAGCGCGCCGGAGCCTCAGGCTGTCTCGCACGTCTCCGCCGAAGCGACTGCGGCCGAGTCTCAGGCCGCTCAGACCGCCGCCGAACCGGCAGCCTACGCCTCCCCCCCGCCTCCGTTTGAAGTGTCGCAGCCCGAGGAAGCGGAGGCACCTGCACCAGCCGCCGAAACGCCGGCCGAATCTCCAATACCCGATTCGCCACCGGCCGAGACGCAGGAAGATTCGTCGGCGGCGGAAAACGGGGCTACCGAATCTCCCGCCACCAACCGAAACCTGATTGCCGAGCGGGCCAGCGGCGTCGATATCGAGAAGCTGGCTGGCGAGCTGGCCATCGGCACTCACCTCTTGCGCGACATCGTCAGCAGCCTGACGCGCCCGGCCCTCGACCCGCGCGACAATCTGCCGCCGCCGATCTTCCGCCGCGGCATCATGAAGCTCGAGGACTTGTCGCCGGGGATGGAGCTGCAGGGGACGGTGCTGAACGTCGTCGATTTCGGCGTGTTTGTCGATATCGGCCTGTCCGACAGCGGCCTGGTCCACATCAGCCGGCTGGCGGACCGGTTCATCAAGGACCCGCACGAAGTGGTCGGCGTCGGCGACGTCCTCAAGGTGTGGGTCGTGGACGTCGATAAGGGCCGCCGCCGCGTCTCGCTGACCGCCATTGCGCCGGGACACGAGCGGCAGCAGCGTCCGCCGCGCGAGGAGCAGCGCCCCCAGCGCCAGCAGCAACGGCCGCAGCGCCCTCAGCAGCCCCGTCAACAGCAGCGGCCGCCGCGCCCGCAGCCGGTCGGCGCCGGTGCATCAGCGCCTCCAGCGGGGGGCCGCCCCCCTGCTCCGCACACGCAGCACGGCGGCGGCCGCCGCGATCAGCGTCGCGGCGGAGGCGGCAGACCGCAAAGCTACGGTCCCAAGGTCATCGAGCGGCAGCCGACCAAGCCCAAGGTCGTCAAGCCGATCACCAAGGCCATGGAGGAGGGCAAAGAGGCGATGCGCTCCTTCGGCCAGCTCATGCAGCTCTTCGAAAAGAAGAAGGAGCAAAAGCCAGGCGAGGAAGGGGAAACGCCGCCGGCGGAATCGTAGCGGGCACGCCCCCCTACACCAGCATTTTCTCTACCACCTTCCCGCTCACGTCGGTGAGCCGGAAGTCGCGGCCTTGGAAGCGGTACGTGAGCTTGAGATGGTCGAGGCCGAGGAGGTGCAGCAGCGTTGCGTGCAGGTCGTGAACGTGGACCACGTCTTCGACGCCGTAGTAGCCGATCTCGTCGGTCTGGCCGAGCGACAATCCGGGCTTGGTGCCGCCGCCGGCCAGCCACATCGTGAACGATTCGACGTGGTGGTCGCGGCCCGCAAGCTCGCGCGGCTCTCCCTGCGGCGTGCGGCCGAACTCGCCTCCCCAGACGACGATCGTGTCCTTGAGGAGCCCGCGCTGCTTGAGGTCCTTCACGAGTGCCGCGGCTCCCTGGTCGGTCTCCAGGCAGATCTTGTCGAGCGATTCACCCAGCTCCGTCCCCTTGTTGCCGTGGTGGTCCCAGTCGGTGTGGTAGAGCTGCACCATCCGCACGCCGCGCTCAACCAGCCGCCGCGCGAGGAGGCAGTTCATCGCAAAGCTCGGCTTGCCCGGCTCCACGCCGTACAACTTCATGGTCTCGGCTGATTCGCCCGACAGGTCCATCAGATCGGGCGCGCTGGCCTGCATCCGGAACGCCATCTCATACGCCGCAATCCGCGTTGCAATCTCGCCGTCGCCGGTTTCCGCCAGCCGCAGCCGGTTCAAATCATTGACCGCATTCACGAACCGCTCTTGCCCGTCGCGTTGGATTCCGGCCGGATTATCGAGATTCAGGATCGGCTGGCCGACGCTGCGGAACGGCACTCCCTGGTAGGCCGTCGGCAGAAAGCCGCTCCCCCAGTTGGGCGCTCCGCCGCGCGGCCCGCGGGGGCCGCTTTGCAGCACGACGAATCCAGGCAGACTTTCCGCCTCGCTGCCGATCCCCCAGGTGAGCCACGCGCCGAGCGACGGCCGGCCGAAGAGGGGCGAGCCGGTGTTCATGAAGAATTTTGCCGGGCCGTGGTTGAAGACGTCGGTCTTCACGGCCCGCAGCGTGCAGATGTCGTCGGCAATCGTTTGCAAATGCGGCAGGCACTCGCTGATCGTCTGGCCGCTTTGGCCGTGCTGGGCAAATTTTCGTTTGCTGCCCAGGAGTTTGGCGTCCGCCTTGAGAAACGCAAACCGCTTGCTCTTGACGAACGACTCGGGGATCTGATTGCCGGACAGCTCCTGGAGCTTGGGCTTGGGATCGAACAATTCGAGCTGACTCGGCCCGCCGGCCATGAACAGGAAGATGATGTTTTTTGCTTTCGGCGGAAAGTGCGTTGGCTGGGGGGCGAGCGGATCGCTGGTCCGCGAGCGCGATGAATCAGCCGCCGCGACCGAGTTCAGCACGCCGTCGTTGGCCAGCAGTGAGCCGAGGGCCATGGCCCCCAGGCCAACGCGGCATTGGTTCAAGAAGTAGCGGCGGGCAATTAATTGGTTGTCGTTCATGGCTCACTTATCTTACCATCGAGGGCCGTAGAAACCCAATGCAGCAGGGAAGCTCGCAGTGCGGGTGAGCATAACACCCGCGGCCATGCACCGAACCGCGGCGGTGAGTAGTCAATTAGCTCATCAAGTCATGAATGCGGTTTGCCTCGTGCTCGCTCGCCGCTGTGCCCCCAAAAGAAGAAGACCCCCTCTTTGATCCCCAAAACTTGCGGATAGGTCATCGAAAACCCCCCATCAGCGGTCGGCACGCAGGAAAACCGAATCTCTGCGTCTTCGCCGTCTACTTTTCCTGTTGCCCTGACCACCCAGGCTAATGTGTCGTGTCCTTCTTGGGTGTAGGACGAGATTTCAAAAGGAAAATGGACGCATCGGGTTTCGACGGTGTAATCGGCTCTGACTTTCTGAATGGGAGCGGTTTTCCCGTTGAAACAGAACGAGACCCCTTTCGGCTTCCAGAACATTCGCACTCTGTGGACACCTTCTGGCAGACGGATGAATTTAGGGCGTCTATTCATCAGCCTGACGCCTTCATCGATTACATCCTTCACCGGCAGCAACTCAGCGAGCCCTTCGCGCCGAATGACGTTGGGTAGACTCGCGGCGCTGAACAACTCCCCGATGTATTCCTGAAACGGGTTCTGATCGGGATCAAATATCAGAAGCGGGTTGGGCTTGATAGTTCCATCCACATCTACCTTCGACTTGTAAACCGTCATGGCGTTGTTGACAATTTGGAAAGGCCACTGGTTTGCCTGCAAAACTTCGAGCCTGACCAGTAACACCGTGGGTCCGAGTTCCTTTGCAACTTTGTCTTTGATCGAGCGCGGAAACGGTTTTTCGGAGACACAGATCAAGCGATTGGCACCAATGTCCCGCATCTTTTGGCACCAGCCCCGGAAGTCGTTTGGCTTTACTCGTTCATTGCGCTTCTGGACTTCAACGATTGTCCAAGTGACCCTCGGTTCCTGACCCATCTCAATCACAACGTCGCACTGCTCATCATGTCCGGTTGTCAGGCAAGGTAGCTTGACGTTGTGCCTGACGCGAGCTTCAGGAGCGAGTGACTTTTCCAGCAGCGCAACCACTTTCTCAACCGTCTTCCATTGCGGTTCGGATGTGCCCCTGTTTGAGATGGGCTTTTTCTTCCGCTTCGTCATCGGCCGTCTAGAGCTGCTGGAGTGGCGCATTACTCCCGTGTAATCGTCTCATCGAGGTTCAATAGCACGCGGCAGACGCTCGTCCACGCCGCCCGCTCGCGGCGGGCAGAGTCGTCGGGACAAGTCTCCTTGGAAACGAGCAAATCGGCTGCGACCGGATCGTCAGCCATTGCCTTACGCTCGTCGGCCAGCACTGCCGCCAATACTGCGGATTCGCTGCCAGAGGGTGCGCGGCTCATGCAAAGCCGGAAAGCATGTGCCAACCGGGCCGCATCGTCATTCATCGGAGCCGCCATCACCCGACCCGCCATCGCCTGGGCACATTCAAAAAACGCCTGGTCGTTGGCCAGCGTCAGCGACTGGAGCGGCGTGTTGCTGCGGACGCGGCGGGTGCAGGTGACGTTGGCGTTGGGGGCGTCGAACACCGTCAGCGACGGATAGGGGCTGGAGCGCCAGAAGTGCGTGTACATGCCGCGGCGGAAGCGGTCGCCGCCCGTCGCCGCGGTCCACGGCTTGGGGTCCTGCGTGAAATCGAACACACCGTCGGGCTGCGGCGGAAAGACGCTCGGCCCGCCGAGTTTCTCGGTCATCAGTCCCGCAGCCGAAAGCGCCACGTCGCGGACAATTTCTGCATCGAGCCGGGGCCGGTTCTGCCGAGCCAGGAGCTTGTTCTGCGGGTCCTTCTCCGCCAGGTCGGTCCGCACGTGCGAAGTCTGCCGATAGGTCGCCGTCTGCACGATCCGCCGGTGCATGGCCTTGGTGTCCCAGCCGCTGATCACGAACTCCAGCGCCAGCCAGTCGAGCAACTGCGGATGCGTCGGCGGCGTACCCTGCAAACCGAAATCGTCTTCCGTCTCGACAATGCCGCGGCCGAAGAATTTTTGCCAGTCGCGGTTCATCACCACCCGCGGCGTCAGCGGATTCTCGGCCGAGACGAGCCAGCGGGCGAAGTCGAGGCGGTCCGGTAGAACGGAATTCATTCCGTTCTCTGGGTTCTCGGAACCCGCTCGTTGGGAACGGAATGAATTCCGTTCTACGTGCCGCGACGCAAGCGGCGGCAGTGCCGCCGGCACATTCCCCGTCACCTTGGCCCCCGGATCGAGAAAATCCCCCCGTTTGTGGACGAACGTCTCCCGCGGCTCCTTCCGCTCGCGAACGATCATCGTCGTCGGGATTTTGGGCTCGATCTGCTTGAGTTGATAAATCTCCTCCAGCAGCGGGAACCGCCGCCGGGCGTCGTCGCTCTCGCGATAGTATTCCTCGATCAACTGCTTGTTGGCCGCGTCCCGCTTCCCAAACGGCATGTCATACGCGACCTGCACCGGCCCCGGCAGCCGCGCCCGCTGCTCGGGGGTAACCGTCGCTTCCCATTCCTGCTGCGCCTCCTCGACTTGTCCGCGGTCGGCTTCCACCAGCTTGTTGAGCTCGGCGATTTGCGCGCGAATCGCATCCCGCCGCTCCAATTCCCCGCTGGCAATTTGCAGTGCCGACGGCGATTCGAGCGTCGGCTCGTCGCAGTGATTCAGCAGTGCGAAGATCTCATAGAACTCCGCCTGCGTGAGCGGATCGTACTTGTGGCTGTGGCAGCGGGCGCAGCCGAGGGTCAGCCCCAGAAATGCCGAGCCGGTCGTGCTGACCCGATCGACCACCGCCTCGACCCGGAACTGCTCCTGGTCGGTCCCTCCCTCCTCGTTGATCAGCGTGTTGCGGTGAAAGCCGGTCGCCACAATCTGCGCCGTCGTTGGGTTCTCCAGCATGTCGCCGGCCATCTGCTCGACCGTGAACTGGTCGAACGGCATTCCCTGATTGATCGCCCCGATCACCCACTCGCGATACTTCCAGATCTGCCGGCCGAAATCGCGCGTGTAGCCATTGCTGTCGGCATACCGCGCCAGATCGAGCCAATGCCGGCCCCAGCGCTCGCCGTAGTGGCACGACGCCAAGAGCCGATCGGCCTGCCGCTCGTAGGCGTCGGGCGCTTCGTCGGCGACGAACGCTTCGACCTCCTCCGGCGTCGGCAACAGTCCGACCAGATCGAGATAGAGCCGACGCAGAAGCGTTTCCTTGGCGGCTTCATCCGACGGCGCGATCCCCTCCCCTTCGAGCTTCGCCAGGATGAAGCGGTCGATGCTGCTCCGCGGCCAATCGCCCCGGCTGACCTGCGGCAATGCAGCCCGCACCGGCCGCAGAAACGACCAGTGACTCGCCTTAGCGGACGGCGTCGGCCGCTCGTCGGCCGGATGCTTCGCGCCGCTTTCGACCCACTTCACGAGCAACGCGATTTGATCGGCCGTCAGTTGCGGCTCATCTTCCGGCGGCATTTTGGAAACATCGTCCGCCCCCTGGACCGCCTTGATTAGCAAACTCTCGGCCGGCTTGCTCGCCACGATTGCCGCCCCGCCATCCCCGCCGCGAATGGCCAGCGCCGCCGCATCGAGCCGCAGCCCGTTTTCCTGATTATCGGGGCCGTGGCACTTGGCGCAGTGTTTGGCCAACAGCGGCTTGATGTCGCGGGCGTAGTCGGGCTGCTCCTGCCCCTGAGTGCCGGCGGCTAGCGCCAGCGAAAGGGAAACAGCGGCCGCTGCGAACAGGCTCCTCATGCACACACCTCTGGCGTCGGCGGCCGGGATGGCCGCCCTGCGACGAACTATAAGTATCGGTCGATGCGAGGGTTAGAGCAAGCCAGCGGCGGGAAAAGCAGAGGCTGACGCCAATGGCGGGACCGAGCTGGCGGCAGCGGGGCCGCGGGGGTAGCCTGACCATAAGTACGTTCGGCCCGTCCAATCGCTTAAGGAATGGGGCGAAACCCTCTCCCACGATGGTGATCATGAATACTCCCCTTCGATTCCCGCTGTGGGTGCCCGCGCTGCTGGTACTCCTGGCCGCCGGGACGGCCGTCGCCCAGCGGGCGCCCGATGTTCCCCGCGAGATGCGGGAAAACGTGGAGCTGGCTGGCACGCTCGAGCAGATCGGCCCCGGCGTCCTACAGATCGCCACAGCGGCGGGGGACAAGTGGCTGGTGCGGCTGGAAGGGCGGCCCCAGGAGATGAAAGTCTCCTTCAGCGGCAAAGCGGACAGGAGCTTCCTCAAGAGCGGCATGCTGGTGCAGTTCGAAGGGACCGTCAACAAGCGCGGGGAGCTTCAGGAGAAGCTGGAGCAGATCGTCGTCACCTCGCCGCGCGAAGGAATCGAGGTCGGCATCTACCCCGAAGCGGCCGGCGGCAATACGGGGGGCCTGTTTTCCGACGACAATCCGAAGGAAAAGCCCAAGAAGCAAGCCCGTCCCGATGTGGTCCGCTGCCGCGTCACCGGTCTGATCACCAAGATCGGCCGCAAAGGCGAGCTGACGGTGAATTGCCGCAACGGCACCGTAACGGCCGAGCTGGCTGACACTGTGCAAGTCTCCGTCGATCTAACCGACCTGCGGCTCGCTCAGCCGGGAGACAAGGTGGAGCTTCGCGGCTGGCACGTGAAGAACCAGAAGGGGACCGTCTGGACGCGGGAGGTCAGCGTCTCAGCCGCCGAGGTGCTCGGTGAAGTGAAGAAGAAGCCCCGCGGCAGCGAGAAGGCGGAGGAAAAGAAGGCGGGGGCGGACAAGCCGGCTGAGACATCCGAGGATAAGCCGGCCGAGAAGGCATCTGACGAAAAGAAAGAGGAATAAACCGCGGATTTCGCGGAATGCGCGGATAAGATGCGGATCATTTCGCGCATGAAAAATGCCGTCGCGGCATGAGCACTCGTTACGAGGCTCTGCCTCGTAACGCAATAACCCGAGGCTCCGCCTCGATGCGGGGCTGCGGGCGCTCGCTTTTCGCAAATCTTCGGCTGGCCCGGCGAGGCAGAGCCTCGCGTTAGCGCGCTGTCAGGCTGGAGCCTGGGAACGAGGGCATAAGATGCGGATCGTTTCGCGCATGAAAAAGCCGTCGCGGCATTTGCCGCGACGGCATTCGCATTTCGCGTCTTCAGCGGCAGCTACTCGTAGTTGAACGTCCCCATGTACGCGCTGCGGCTGTCGGGAATGCTCCAAGTGCCGCCGAGTCCCTTGCCGGTGTACGACCCTTCGATCGCCACGCCGGGGGCGTAGTTGGTCACCTGGGCCAGCGGCGGATAGTAGGCCGTCTCATTGGCACAGATGCAGTCCCCCTGGCCGCACTTGCGGGTCACCAGCTTGACGGTGCTCCCCGCCTTGAGGCTGCCGGTCAGCTCGACCGTATCCAGCGACATCTCGATGGGAGCGGAGTCGATGCGGACGACCTTCTCCGCACCACGGCCGGCATGATCCTTGGCGAAGGCGATCAGCGCGTCCCGCTGCTCGCTCGTCGCCTTGTCATCGACGATGATCACGCTCTTGATCGTCTTGGGATCGTTGACCCCTTTGTCCGCCAGGGTATCGGACCCCGCCACGACGACGACGACGCTCAGACCCGACAGATCGACGCCATCGCGGGCTCCCTCCTCGATGTTCCACGCCATCAGGGCCTCTTTGCCGACGAGGTTGATCTCGGCATTGGCGAAGCAGGGGCCGGTGTAAACCTGGCAAGTGCGAGCTTCCAGGTAATTGCCGCTGATCTCGCCGGCATTTGCCAGAGCGGGGAGAGCGGCTAGAGCTAAAGCCAGAGCCAATTTGTGCATCGATTGCTCCTTGAACGGGAGATACGGTAAGTGGTCGAATCGCCGGCGAGGATGGCCTTCCATCGCCAAGGCCAATTCTACCGCCTGACGGTCAGGCGAGCCAGAGTTATGCGCCTACCCGGCCGGCTACCAGGCAACTTCTGTTGCTCGCCCTGGCCGTACGACGTAAGATATACACCCGCGACTGGCATTGGGATTGCTGCGGACAACGGACTTCCCCGCCTTAATGCCACCGGAACACGAAGACCATGTATCACGCTGGCGACCGCATCATCTACGTAGCCGAAAAACACAGCGGACACCCCGGTCCGCGGGCCGAGGCGATTCAGCCTGAGACCCACGGCGAAGGATACTGGTACCAGGTCAAAAAGTTCTGGACCGTGCTGGAGGTCCTGCCGGAAGGGCAGCTCAAGGTCCTCACCCGCCGCGGCAAACAGCGGCAGGTGGCCAGCGACGATCCGCGGCTGCGGCCGGCGCGGTGGTGGGAGAAGCTGCTCTACTCCTCGCGCTTCCCCAGCCCCGAAAAGGCCCCGCCGACGATGGTCCCCAAGCATCATGAGCCGGCTGCGGGGCGGTAGCCGCACACTCTCCTTCGCCACTGCCGGAAAGAATGCCGGCACAGAGCCGTATGAGGGCGTTGGTCAGCGCGCTACGGAGCGCCAAATGATTTGCAGTCCGAGGGGCTACTTATACATCATCCGGCCGACGAAGAAGCCGATGATGCCCGGAACGAGCGCGATGCCGGCGCCGATGGCCAGATGGAAAAAGACCTGTCCGTAATTGACCGGTACGACAAACATGTTCTGCACGATCAGAAACTGGTAGGCCATGTAACCGATCAGCGTCACGTTGAAAAACACCACACCGACCATCAGTTGCTGCTTGGTTTGTTCGTCCATGTTGCACTGCGTCGAAAGCGGATTGGCGGGCGAGAGTGTGCAGAATCGGCGAGGATGCGGCCGATTGCAAGGGCTAGTCGGGGTTCTTTTCCGGCGAAGGATCGGCGGGAGCCGGATTCTCTCCAGTCGCTCCGCTCTTGGCTGGAGCGGATTCCGGCGGCGATTCCTCTTTGTCCGGTGCAGTTGCCGCCGGCTCGGCCGCCGCCCCGATGAATTTCCAATTCGCCGCGAGCGCATAGGCCGCATCACGATGGGCCAGGACCGCCTTGGCAAAGTCGTCGCTGGAGTCTCCGGGGGTCTCGACGGTCAGCTCAATGACATACAGCCGGCCGCCGCGGGCGGTCGCCAGCGACTGCACCGCCGCCAACCCGCTGCTGCTGCCGCGGGCACTCAATTGCCGCACATGCCGCGACCAGGCATAATCCCCCACAACGATCGGCCGGTCTGGTTCGAGGATTTTGCGCCCGGGCACCGCTGCCGACTGCTGCTCCCTTTGCCTGACGAATTCCGCCACATTCTCCGCCGTCACGTCGGCCATTCCCTCCGGCGCAGGTTCCGCAACAACCGTGAGGCGGGGGAGCGAATTATCGCGGGTCCCTTTCACGAGCCGGATCAGGTACTTGGAATCGCGCGGCAGCACCTTCCACCCTTCCGGCGGCGACAGTTCGACGCGATAGCCATCCAGGACCAGCCGCGTTTCGGAAACGGCGGGCAAATCGCCGGCAGCATAGGTTTTCAGCGCGGCGGGACTTTTGACGGCCGGCTTCGAACCCGGTTGGGGTTGTTTGGAATCGGAGGGACTGCCGCAGCCGGGGAGCACCAATCCCAGGGTCAGAAGCACCCATGGCCAATGCCGCATGACTCTTTCTCCGCACGCGCCCCGAAAAAACAGCGTGCATGATACCGACTGCCGTAGCAAATGCCACTTGGCTCCCGGTGCGGCGCAAGATCGCCGGACAGCGGGCGAATAGGCCAGTGGCGCCAATTGCCCTGTTCGAGGAGCGCGGACCGGATAGAATGAGCCCTTTGACCTATTCCTTCCGCAGGTACGAGCCATGAGCAACCCCAATACGGCAGGCGAACAGGCCCTGGAGATCGACCTGCGCGATCCCGCGCTGGCGGGGTTTTTGGCCTGGTTGTGGCCCGGCCTGGGTCACTTTTACCAGCGTCGGCATGCCAAAGGGATGCTGTTCATGGTCTGCATCCTGGGAACCTACTTCTTCGGGCTCACGCTGGGGGAGGGAAAGGTTGTGTATGCCAACTGGACCCAGGAGGACCATCGTTGGCAGTATGCGCTGCAATTGGGAGTCGGCTTGCCCGCGGCGCCGGCGATCGTTCAGGCCATTGCGGCCAAGCGCCCGGAGGGGCCCATCGGCGGGTACTTCATGGCCCCTCCGAAGCCGAGCCCTCGCGGCGGAAACATACACGACGCCGGACAAATTGCCAACACGCTCCCCGAATGGCATAAGCGGCTGAACGTCCGTTTCGAATTGGGAACGCTGTACACGATGGTCGCCGGCCTGCTCAACATCCTGGCGATCTACGATGCGCTTGCCGGGCCGGCACTCAGCGAGCCGGTGGATGAGAAGAAGCGGCCTCCCGGAGAGGGAGACGATAAGAAGAAGCAGTCCTAATAATGCAGAGTGCAAAATGCAGAGTGCAGAGTTACGTATCATTCTGCATTCTGCATTCTGCACTTCGAGTAACCCCGAAAATTCCATGAATCTTCCGCTTCCCCTCGCCGCCCTGCTCGCTCCGCAGATCTGGTACATGCTGCCGCTCCTGGTGGCGGTCAGCCTCGTGTACGGTGCGACGCGGCACGAGCTGTTGATCCCCATCCTTCAGCACGCCTGGCGGACGGCCGTGTGGATGCTCGTCTTCATGGGGGTCATCTTCGTCGCGCTGGTCGCGCTGGAGTGGTGGATCTAAGTCCGCAGTTTCGACTCCGCAGTTCACCACTCAGAGCGTGAGGAATGAATCGGCGGAAAGGCAAAAAGACTATTGCAAAATGCAAAATGCAAAAGTCAGCAGGCTCATTTCCCAGGCACATTTTGACTTTTGCATTTGTCATTTTGCATTGATCGGAAATCACTCCGCCGATTGTTTTACACACACTCACCACGCACCACTCACCACTCACCAATTGATCTGATAGTGCGTGTAGAAGAAGTCGGCATCGCCGGCAAACGGCACGTCCGGATTGGTGTCGTAAAAGCTGCCGTGCCAGAAGTGGGAGTAGCCGAAGACGAGCTCCTGCCGCGGATGGAACGCCCAGGTGAAGAGCAGATCGAGCTCCTGGCCCAGGTACTGGCTGCCGGCGGGATTGTTGACGAAGGGGGCCATCGTCACGCCGTAAGGGACGTCGTCGCCATCCTGCCGCCAGAAGATATGGTGCCAGAGCAGGACGGTCAGCTTCTCGGCGGGCTTCATCGTGAGCTGGAAGTTGAGGTCCTCCAGGTTGCGGCGGCCGAAGAGGTCCATGAAGCCGAGGTACTTGTGCCCCAGCGGAAACAGGTGATGAAAGCCATTGCCGATGGTCTCATCGCCGCTGGCCCAGTCGTAGTACAGCCAGAGCACCGGTGACCACGGCAGCGACTCGAGCTTGCGCCCGCCGCCTAGCACATAAAAGCCGGCGACGTGGTCGTTGCCCGCAAAGTTACCGTCTTGATAAGCCCCTTCGACTTCCCACAGCCAGGCATCTTCACTCCCCTGCCAGCGAGCGCCGAACGTGTTGAACGTGAAGGTCGTCCCTTCGGTTTCGAGATAGCGGAGGGCGTACAGATCGACGTTGCGGTTGGCGCACCCCTTGTAAGAGGCATACAGTCCGGAGAACTCCTGGCTCTGATTGGGGGCGTCGAATTGAACCGGATCGACGACGACCGGATTGGTCCAGAAGGCGTCGATGTCCCAGTTCTCCCCCTTCCAGAAGAGCTTGACCCCCTCGAAGTTCCGCCGCGTGTTGGCCCAGTCGAGCGGCGAGATCAATCGCTGATTGCCGTTCAATAACTCTTGCCGGCCGAAGCGGAGCCACAGGTCGCCGCGGTCGCCGTCAAACAGCTTCCCATCGACAAACAGGTTCAGCATGTCCGAGCGGTTCACTTCGATCGGCCGCGGCGGGAAATTCTCGTAGTTGCTCTCGGCGTCGATGTACTCGGCGTAAAACCGCCAGCGATCACCGACTTCCAGGTTGCCGAACAGGCGCGTGCGGTGGAGCAGAAAATCGTCGTCGCGGCCGGTGAGCCCCAAGCCGCGCATGTTGCGTTCGTTGTGCAACCGGGCTCGGTACTGCCCGCCGATGTCCAGCACGCCCCAGTCGCCCAGGCCGTTGCGCTTCAGATTGTCACCCAGCCACCAGTCGCACCAGCAGTCGTCGCACAGATAGTCGAAGTTGTTGTCGAAGAACAGCGGCTTGTAGGCCCCGGCCATCGCCTTGTTAAGCGCCGCCATCTTCTTCTCGTCGCACTCAAGTGCGGCGGCATCGGTCGCGAATTCGGTGCTCGCAAAACCCAGCGATTCGCTCGCGTATTCTGCGGGGACCGGCGACTGGATCGGAACCTCATCGTCGCTAACAGTCCACGTATCGCCGGCATCGAAGACCACCGGTGGATTCCGAGAGTGGCCGGAAAAGTATCCCTCCTCTTCGGCGGCGGCAAGACTCGTCCCAACTCCAGCGGAGAGGAAAAACGCCAGCACACTCCAGAAACTCGGGCCCCAAGGCAGGCGGCGCGCGAACATGCGTTCCTCGTCGATGAGAGAATGGTTGGGTTGACCCCCGCCGCCTGAAAGATCGAGAGGTCCCAGAGGCAGAAGCAGCCTCATTCGGATCGTATCGGCAGCGCGTGTACTCGGGCTGTAGAGGGGGACAACGGTTGTCGCGGTTTTGCAACGACCGCGGTTCCGTGCGTGCCGAGTGCGGCATGTTAGACGATTAGGAAAGCTGTAACGACGTCGCCGCGACGGGGCCTGAAGCATCCCCCGCGCCGCTGGGAGTGGGGGCGGTCGATGCGCTGTCCGACGAGGTTTCCTCACCGGCGCCGAGCGCGGGCAGGGGAACATCTTCCTGCTCCGCACGATCCTGCTCTTCCAGAAAGCGGATCATCTGCTCGCGCACGTCATAGTAAGCCGGATGCGCCAGCACGCGCTGACGGATGCGCGGCCGCGGAAACGGCACAGGCAGGATTTCGCCGACCGTTGCCGCCGGCCCGCTGGTCATCATGACGATGCGGTCGGCCATGAAGAGCGCCTCGTCCACGTCGTGGGTGACCATCAAGGTGGTCTTCTGATCGAGCGCCAGCAGGTCCAAGAGCGCCTCCTGCAAGTCCATGCGCGTCAGCGAATCGAGCATGCCGAACGGCTCGTCCAGGAGCAGCATCTTGGGGGAGATGGCAAAGGCGCGGGCGATGCCGACCCGTTGCTGCATGCCTTGCGAAAGATCGCTCGCGCGGCGGTAGAGATCGTTCCCCAGCCCCACCAGATCCAGGTAATACCGGCCGATCTCCAATCGTTCCCGGCTGGACAGTTGCGGATAAACGCGGTTGACGCCGAGCATGACGTTGTCCAGCGCCGTCATCCAGGGGAGGAGACACGGCGACTGAAACACGACCCCCCGGTCCGGACCGGGGCCGTCAATCTCGCGATTGGCCACGACGATCGAGCCGGCAGTGATCGAATTCAACCCGGCGATCATGCTCAGCACGGTGCTCTTGCCGCAGCCGGAATGGCCCAGCAAGGCCACGAACTCCCCCTGCTCGATATTCAGGCTGAAGTCGTGCACGATCACGGCCGGGCCGCGGGCGGTCGCATAACTTTTTCCCAGGCGGAACAGTTCCACATAGCCTGCCATGCTCAGGGCCTTTGCCTCACGAAGTGACTTCCCGGTCTAGACTGCCGCGGAAACTGGTTTGGACGCTCGCCGCGGCGGCAACAAGTCGATGGGCGCGTGCTGCGTCGGCCGGCTGCTGGCAACGGCGGCGCGCGGCGCGGCGGATTCTCTCTCTCTGCGGCGCTGGCTGACCAGGAAGTCGGTCACGCTCTCGCGCACCTCCTGGAACTGCCGCGCGTGGTTCAGTGCCCGGCGGTCGCGGGGCCGCGGCAGATCGACGGCAAACGACGGTCCCAGCGTCGCCGCGGGCGCATTCGTCAGCGGCACAATGCGGTCGGCGAGCAACAGGGCCTCGTCCACGTGATTGGTGATCAGGACCACGGTCTTCCGGTCTTGCTGCCAGATCTGCTTGATCTCCTCTTGCAGCGTGCCGCGCGTCAAGGCGTCCAGGGCGCTGAGCGGCTCATCGAGCAGCAAGACTTCCGGGTTCATGGCCAGCGCTCGCGCCAACGCCACGCGCTGCCGCATGCCCCCGGAAAGCTGGCCCGGCCGCTTGTTGCGGGCCGGAGTCAGATTGACGAGGCGAATGTAGTTTTCGACGTGTTCCACCTGCCGCTGGTGCGGCCAATCCGCGAAGGCCTGCCGCGCAGCCAGGTGGATGTTGTCAAACACCGTGAGCCACGGCAGCAGCGAATAGTTCTGGAAGACGACGCCGCGGTCCGGTCCCGGCTGGGTGACCAGCCGGCCCTGGAGCCGGACTTCGCCCTGGTCGGGCTGCAGGAGCCCAGCGAGCAACGAAATCAGCGTCGTCTTTCCCGATCCGGAATACCCCACGATGGCCACGAACTCGCCGCGCTGGACGTCGAGGTTGACGTCGCGCAGCACCTCGCGGACCCCCGTACCGGACCCAAACGACTTGCTCACGCCGCGCAGCGACAGAAACGAATCATTCATCGACCTTTGCTCCTCTACATCTCTTCCACACGCCAGTTGTGATTCCGTCCACGTCATGCGAATTTCAGCCGCTGCTCGACGAGACTCATCAAACGGTCCAAGACAAATCCCACGATGCCGATCGTCAGAATCGATAGGATGATGTGTTCGTAGATCAGGCTGTTATATTCCTGCCACAGAAACCCCCCCACGCCCGGCACGCCCGTGAGCATCTCGGCCGCGACGATCACCAGCCAGGCAATGCCGAGACTCAGCCGGAAGCCGGTGAACATGTAGGGGAGCGTGGCCGGCAGGAGTATCTTCCAGAGCATGGTCCAGCGCGAGAGCCGCAGCACTTTCCCCACGTTGAGATAGTCCTGGGGAATCGCCCGCACGCCCACCGCCGTGTTGAGGACCGTGGGCCACATCGAGCAGATGGCGATGGTGAAAATCGCCGAGGGCTGGGATTTCTGGAACAGGATCAGTCCCAGAGGCAGCCAGGCTAGCGGCGAGACCGGTCGCAGGATTTGGATGATCGGATCGAAACAACGCGTGAACTGCTTCGACATGCCCAGCAGAAAGCCGAGCGGCGTCCCGACCGCCAGCGCGATCGCGTAGCCTTGGGCCACCAGCACCAGCGAATTCCAGGTGAACCGCAGGATTCCTTGATCGAGCTCGCCGCGCTTCGCAAACGGCTCGAGCACGTACAGTTTGCTCATCTCCCACGTCCTGGCGGGCGAAGGCAGGCTGCTCGCCCAGGTGACGCTGGAAATCCACCAGGCGGCCACAAACAGGCCGATCCCCACCAGCGGCGGCAGCAGCTCGTGCAGCGTGGTTCGCCACATCCAGCCGAGCCAGGCCCGCGCTCGATTCGTCGTGGCAGGAGGAGTCATCATCGCAAGTTGCTCCTGAGGAGTTGGGTCGAAGTCGATGGCAGAAATCGCTGCACGATGCGGCTATGAAACTATCCTTTGAGGCTGCTGACCGCGAACGCTCGGGCGTATTGCTCCGGCTGGGACGGATCGAACGTGATTCCGTCAAACAGCGTCTCCGGCTCGGCATTCTTCCCGCCGTGCGCAAAGCCGATTTCTTTCATCGCCTCTTCGTAGAGATCGGACCGCATGACTTTCTGGGCGATTGCGTCGTATTCGACGGAAGCATCCACCATTCCCCAGCGGCGAAACTGCGTGAGGAACCAGACGGCGTATTTGAGCTGCGGATAGTTGCAGTTCCGCTCACTGAAGATCATGTAGTGCGAGTCTTCCTTCGCTCGGCCGTCGCCATAGTCGTACTTGCCCAGCAGCCGGCCCAGGATGATGTCGGCCGGGCAATTGATGTAGGTCGGCCGGGAAACGATTTCGCACTGCTCTTCGCGATGGCTCAGGTCGTCGAGCCAGACGCTCGCCTCGTGCAGCGCCTTGAGAACGGCCTTGACGGTGCGCGGATTCTTCGTGGCGAATTCCTCGGTGAAGGCGCAAACTTTCTCGGGATGGTCCGGCCACATCTCCTGCGTGGTGATGGACGTATAGCCAATACCATCCGCGATGGCCCGGGCGTTCCACGGTTCCCCCACGCAAAAGCCGTCCATCTTCCCGACCTTCATGTTGGCCACCATTTGCGGCGGAGGGATGGTGACCAGGGAGATGTCTTTGTCGGGATGGATGCCGCCCGCCCCCAGGTAGTACCGCATCCACATGGCGTGCGTTCCCGGCGGAAAGGTCATCGCGAAGGTCCAAGGCGTTCCCTTGGCTTTGGCCTCGTCCACCAGCGGCTTGAGCGCCGCAGGGTTGTCCGTCACCTTCCCCTTCAGTTCGCTCTTGAGCGAGATCCCTTGCCCGTTGCGATTGACGATCCAGGGGGCGACCATGGGCTGCTTTGGCGCGCCGAGCAGCCCCATCGTCGAGGCCAGCGGCATGCCGATCAGCATGTGCGTGGCTTGAATGTCGCCGTTGGATAGCGAGTCCCGGATTGCGGCCCAACTGGCGCCCTTGGTGATCGTGGACTCGATGCCGTACTTTTTGAAGATCCCCTTTTCGTGGGCGATGACGAAGGGGGAGCAGTCCGTCAGCGCGATGATGCCGAACTTGAGCGCCTTGACTTCCGGCGCCTCGGTCGGCACGGTCCCGGGCGGGACGTCGGAGGGCAGCAACGACGCGTTCGTCGCTGCGGTGCTGCTGCCGGCGCTCGCCCCGCAGCCGCCGAGGATGGCCGCGGTTCCCGCTCCAGCCGCCGCCAGGAACAAGCGCCGCGTCAGCGGGGAGTGGGATGACGAGGCCGGCGCAATGGCGGAGGAAGGGGGAGCGGACTGCGGCTGACGCATGACGAACTCATCCTGGGGATCGTGGTAACGGACCTGGGGATACGAAAACGCAAATCCCAGGACCCGGTGTTGGATGACGCCGCACCGCGATCCTGCCGCCTACATGGCGACCATGCGAGAAGCGTGCCACAGCAGGTTCCGCTTCCGAGAATCGGCAAGAACTGCCGTGAAACAACGACTTTACGGTTCGACGCGAGGACCGGGTTCCTGTCGATGTTGAGGCAGGACTGCTCAACAATTGAGCGGCCGCGTGCTCGTCTTCAGGCAACCGAGTGCCTGGTTCTTGCCGCTGGCGCATGGTTGGCCCGGCGGATATAATCGCAGCTTGCCAGAAAATGTTCGTCTCTCGTTCGCGCTTGCAAATGTCCCCGCCGTCGGCATTGCCCACCCCTCCGCTCCCCCTGCTGCTGACCGGCATTGCCGGCGTGGCGGGGTACAACGCGTGGCATTACTTCCGCCGCAAATATCCGGGGCAGGTCGTGGCCGTTCGCCGGGTGGACAACTGGCCGCTGCGCGGCGAGGGAATCATTGCCTGCGACGGGGACGACCGCGACGGCCTGGCGCGCTTGTTCGATCGGCATCAGTTTCGCGCCGTGCTCAACTGCGAAGGGACCTGCAAGCTCAAGAGCTGCGAGCTCGATCCGGCGATGGCGCAGCGGATCAACGTCGAGAGTTTGCAAACGCTGCTCGACGTGATCGGCGGCAGTCAGGTGCGGCTGGTCCACCTGTCGATCGACCTGGTCTACTCCGGCACCCGCGGCGGCAATCACGTCGAGGACGATTTCGCCGATCCGGTGACCGTCTACGGCAAAACGATGGCCCAAGCCGAAGAGCTACTGCTGCGCGAGCGGCCCGACGCGTGCCAGCTCCGCATTTCGCTGCCGATGGGGGTCAGCTTCAACGGCCACGCGGGGGCGATCGACTGGATTCAATCGCGGTTCAAGCACGGCCGGCCGGCGACGCTCTACTTCGACGAGGTTCGCACGCCGACCTATACCGACTGTTTGAACCGGCTGCTGCGGCGCGTTTTAGCGAGCGATCTGGCCGGCATTTATCACGCCGGCGGACCGCGGCGTTTGAGCCTGTACCAGATCGCGCAGATCGTCAATCGCGTCGGCGGCTACGACCCGCGGCTATTGCACGGCTGCCCACGGATCGAGGCCGGACCGATTCCGCCGCGGGCTGGGGACGTTAGCCTGAGCAGCCAGAAGTTGGTGCGGGATCTTGGCCACGATCCGTTCGATCCGTGGCCGCTGCATGATGAGCACGTGCCGACCGATCCCCAGTGGCATTGTCGGCGAGATACGTTTGACGGCTCGCCGGAGCTGCTGGCCGAAGTCTTGTATCGCAATCCGCGGCGAACCAAAGTCCGGAATGCCGGTGTCTGACTCGCCTGGTTCCCGCCGATGACCTACTTTCGTGAAATCGCCCAGCAAATCGACCAGGCGATGCAGGCCGACCGGCATCGTTTGCGGAACCTGCTGCGCGGACTCGAGAATGCCGAACAGCAGGGAAAATCACCGGACCAACAGCTTGCTCGGCTGCACGAGCAGCTCGACAAGTCGCTGGCCGTCGCCAGTCAGCGCCGCGCGAGCGTACCGCCGCTCGTTTACGACGACTCGCTGCCGATCACCGCTCGCCGCGAGGAGATCGTGGCCGCCATTCGCGAGCACCAGGTGTTGATCCTGTCGGGCGAGACTGGCTCCGGCAAATCGACGCAGCTTCCCAAGCTGTGCCTCGCAGCGGGGCGCGGCATGACCGGTTTGATCGGCCACACGCAGCCGCGGCGGATTGCCGCCCGATCGATTGCGGCGCGGCTGACGGAGGAAGTAGGTCCCGCCTGCCGGGCGGGACCCGGCAGCGGCGCAGAGTCAAGCGAGAGGTCCCGCTCGGCAAGCGGGACCTACCCGATCGTCGCCTACAAGATCCGCTTTGCCGATCAAACGTCCTCCGAGACGCTGATCAAGGTCATGACCGACGGCATACTGCTGGCCGAAACGCAATCCGACCGGTTTCTCGATGCCTACGACACGATCATCATCGACGAGGCTCACGAGCGTTCGCTGAACATCGACTTTCTGCTGGGCTACCTCCATCGGCTGCTCCCCAAGCGCCCCGATCTGCGGCTGATCATCACGTCGGCGACGATTGATGCCCAGCGGTTTGCCCAGCACTTCGCCAGTGACGGTCGGCCCGCACCGGCGATCGAAGTCACCGGGCGCACGTATCCGGTCGAAGTCCGCTACCGTGGGGCAGGCGTCTCGCCTGCCGACGATGGTCAAGACAGGCCAGACGCCTGCCCCACGGAAGAGATTGCCGACGCCGTCGAAGAAGTTTGTCAAACCGGCCCGGGCGACATCCTGGTCTTTCTGCCGACCGAGCGCGACATTCGCGAAGCGGCGCACGTCCTTCGCGGCCGTCAGCTTCACGGCGGCCGAGCGGAAGTATTGCCCCTCTACGCTCGGCTGACCACGGCCGAGCAGAACAAGATCTTCCAGCCGCACTCCGGCCGGCGGATCGTTCTGGCGACCAACGTCGCCGAGTCGTCGCTGACGGTGCCGGGCATTCGCTTCGTCGTTGACACGGGAACCGCCCGCATCAGCCGCTACAGCCCCAAGAGCAAGGTCCAGCGGCTGCCGATCGAGCCGGTTTCGCAAGCGTCGTGCGATCAGCGGAAAGGGCGCTGCGGCCGCATTGGCTCCGGCGTGTGCATCCGGCTGTACGACGAAGAGGATTATCTGTCCCGCGAGCGGTTCACCGCGCCGGAGATTCAGCGGACGAATCTCGCCGCGGTCGTCCTCCAGACCCTGGCGTTCGGTCTCGGCCCGCTCGACGAATTTCCGCTTCTCGATCCGCCGCGGCCGGAGGCGATTCGCGACGGCTACAAGACCCTCTCCGAAATCGGTGCGATCGATGACGAGCGAAAGCTGACGCCAATCGGCCGCTCGCTCGCGCGCTTGCCCGTCGATCCGCGCATCGGGCGGATGATCCTCGCCGCACACGACGATCACTGCCTGGCTGACGTATTGATCGTTGCCGCAGCGCTGGAGACGCAGGACCCCCGCGAGCGGCCAGCCGACAAGCAGCAGGCGGCCGACGAGGCGCAAGCTCGGTTCCTCGATCCCGACTCCGACTTTCTCTCGTACCTGAAGCTGTGGGACTTCCTGCACCATCTGCGCGAGACCCTCAGCCGCGGCCAGTTCAAGAAAGCCCTCTGGCAGTCGTTTCTGTCGGAGACCAAAGTCCGCGAGTGGCAGGAGGTGCATCGGCAGCTTTTGGAGATGGTTTCCCAGTTGCGGCTGCGCGTCGGCCGCCGAATGTGGTCCACTCGCTCCCACAAGCCCGAAGCGCCAGCGAGGGAAAGGCATGCGAGGACGAACGGCTCCGCGCTTTCCGATCCCGCTTATGCCGCCATCCACCGCTCGATTCTGACCGGCCTGTTGTCCAACATCGCCCTGCGCGGCGACGACCGCGAATATCAGGGAGCCGGCGGCAACAAGTTCTTTCTCTGGCCCGGCAGCGGCATTGTCCATAGTGGTCCACTCGCTCCGCGAGTGGATGGCGACGACCGCCGGGGCCCGCCCACTCGCGGAGCGAGTGGACCACATTTGGGAAGGCCAACTTGGATCCTCGCCGCCGAGCTGGTCGAAACGAGCCGCCGCTACGCGCGGACCGTCGCCCTCATCGATCCCGATTGGATCGAGCCCCTCGCGGCGCACCTCGTCTCCCGCAGCTACAGCGACCCGCACTGGTCGCGTAAGAGCGGCACCGTGCTGGCGAAGGAAAAGGTCTCGCTCTTTGGCCTGACGATCGTTCCCGAGCGCCGCGTCCGCTACGGCGCCATCGATCCGGTCGAATCGCGAAAAATCTTCATCCAGCACGCCCTGGTGGAGCAGGAGCTTGACACGCCGGCGGCATTCTTTCGCCACAACCGCCAGTTGCGCGACGAGCTGGCTAAACTCGCGGCTAAGACGCGGCGGCGCGATCTGGTCGTCGATGACTACGACGTGTACCGCTTTTATGACGACCGATTGCCGCCGGAGGTGTTCGATCGGCAGTCGCTCGATCAGTGGCTCAAGGCGGAGCGCGATCGCAGCGATAAGCGGCTCTTGCTGACGCGGGAGGACCTGGTCGGCGACGAAGCCGACGCCGTCGATCCCAGCGAGTTCCCCGAGCGGCTCGCGTTTGACCGCATGCAAGTGCCGCTCGACTATCGTTTCGAACCGGGAGCCCAGCGCGACGGCATTACGGCGACCGTGCCGCGCGAGGGGCTGGCCCAACTGGCTCCCGAGCGGCTGGAATGGCTCGTCCCCGGCCTGGTCGA
>DATKDU010000380.1:0-4011 GCA_035512595.1 Pirellulaceae bacterium | reverse complement strand
ACCCGCTCGTCAAAGCTGAGGACCAGGGGAACTTTGGACAGCAACGCGGGCCAGGCGTTGCCTTCCGGCAGCTCATAGACCGGGTTCACGCCGCAAATCAGCAACGCGGATACGGTGCCGGCCTCCAATTCCGCCCGCAGTTCCTGCAAAGCTCGGTCGCTGCCCTGCCGCTGCCGCGAATGTCGTTCCATGTCGATCGTCGCGCCATAGTTGCCGAGGACATGATTGATAAAGTTGCAGAGTGCCTGAATGGCCACCTCCTGGCTGCCCGAGATGACAAGACTTCGGCCCCGAGCCTGCCACAGATCCCGCGCGATCGACCGCACTTTTTCGGCCTGCACTGGTTCCGCATTGGAATCGCGCGAATCGAAAGGTGTTCCGGCGAAAGCAGCAACCTCAGCCGCCAACTGCGGCACGATGGCTCTCAGTTCGTGCGGAGCGACGACAATCCGTTCATCCGCCTTTGTGCCGGTCAGCGACATCCGCGACTCGAACTGAATGTGGCGCGAGGCCCGGGGCGACAAACCCTCCAACCTTCGTCCTTCGTGGTACGCTCGCGTGTGCTCCACAGGCGAGAACCACGTACCCAGGAAGTCGGCATCGAAACTGACGATCAAGTCGGCCTTGTCGAAGTGGTGGCGCGGCAAGCTGCGAATACCGTGTGTCTGCTCATGCGCGTCAAGGATCGCCGACGAAGAGAGCGCGTCGTAGGTCACATGCTGCGCATTGGGAAACTGCCCGAGGAAGCGTTCCAGCACTGCCGAGGTCGTCGGACTGTTGAAGGTTCCTGTCAGGAAGCGCACCGCGCCTGCCTGCTCACGAATCTGCGCCAAGCGTGCTGTCACCTCGCGATCCACTTCTTCCCAGTTTGTTTCCGCGCCGTCACGCAACGGATTCCTGAGGCGCTTATTGTCATAGAGGCCCAGAATCGATGCTTGCCCCACGGCGCAGAGTCCACCCCGTGACACCGGATGCTCGGGATTGCCATCGAGCTTGATGGGCCGGCCGTCGCGATTCTTTACCAGCAGCCCGCAGGCGGCGGGACAGGCGCCGCAGGTCGAAGCATAATGGAGCGCCCTGCCAGGGGTGATCTCCTCCGGCTTGATGAGAAAGGGGATCGCCTTTTGGACGGGCGCCGTCTGGCAGCCTGAAAGTGCCGCGCCGGCGAAGGTGAATCCGGCGGCCTTCAAGAATCCGCGGCGGTCCAATTGCTCCAGTTGAAGGGGAAATGGCTCGGGGAATTCATCACGCGCCCTGGCCTCAAACTCACCGGAGCAATCGCGCTCTTCCAGGCTTTTCCAATACTGTTTGTTGGCCTGTTCAGCCATGCCGTTTCCTCAGTAGTGGCAAGTCGCGCAGTCGATGGAAGCATGCACCGCCTTGCCCTTGACGCCGGTGGCGTTCGACTGGCGATGACAATTCACACACCACCCCATGCTCAGGTCTTCGAACTGCCGCACGCGTTCCATCGTTTCGACCGGACCGTGGCAGCTCTGGCAGACGACGCCCGCGTTGACATGGGCGCGATGGTCGAAATAGGCGAAGTCGGGCAGGTTGTGCACCTTGGTCCATGCGATCGGCGCCGGCTCCGCGTTGGGATCTCGCTGTTGTCCCGTCTTGTCCAATGCCATCGCGGTATAGACCTTCGCAATTTCCGAGGAAACAATCGTTTCGGGCTTTCGTCCCTCTTCCTTGGCGATGTCGCCTTCCGCTCGCACGGCGCCCCACGTCGCGGTCACGAAGCGGTGGCAGTTCATACACGTGGCGGCCGGCGGAATCCCCGCGTGGCGGCTCGTTTCCACCCCCGTGTGGCAGTACACGCAGTCGATCTGCAACTCCCCCGCGTGTAGCCGGTGCGAGTAGGCGATCGGCTGCACGGGTTCGTACCCTTGCTGGTTGCCCGGAAGACGAAAGCCGCCGACCCGCTGCGTCAGCACGAGCAGGCTGAAGAGCAGCGCCACCAGCAGGGTATAAGTTGTGATGCGGCTGTTCATGGCCGATTCCTCGGCGGCAACTCAATTTCTCCCACGACCAGGATTGCGCGCATGCTGAGCCAAGGCAGGAGCTGCCGTTGGCGAGGACGCTGCTGCGGGGGTTTCGCCGGTGTACTTGAGAATCCAGGCCATCGTGAGCGAGAAGAGAGCCAAGAAGACGAACACGACGAATCCGATGGGATAGCCCGATTGGCCCAGGTCCCGCACGGCAAAGGCCATGGCGGGTGGAATCACAAAACCGCCGAACGCTCCGAGGCCGCCAACCCACCCGGCGGCGCCGCCGACGGCCTGTGGCACGGCCTGCGGCACGATCTTGAATACGGCGGCGTTGCAGATGCCCATGCCTACTGCCAGCAGCAGCGTTCCGGGAACCGCGAGTTCGAACTGATGAGTCGTCGTCATCACCAATGCGCCGACCATGGTGATGAACAACGCCAGAATGGCGGTATTTTCGCCTCCCTCGCGCAAGCGGTCGGAAATAACTCCACCGAGCACTCGGACCAGCGAGGCCAGCACGGAGTACAGCCCCGTGAGCAGGCCGGCCGTGACAACGCTGACTCCGAAGTACGAAGTCCAGTACGTTGGCAACCAAGCCGTCAGCGCGATGAACCCGCCGAAGGTGGTGAAGTAGATCCAGACCAGCGCCCACGTACGCCAGACTCGGGCCGAGAGCCGCAAGCTGTCCGCCAGTGAGCCGGCCGGAAAAAGCTCCTGCCCCCGCTCACGGGCCAGTCGTTTGGCGGACTCTGGAGGTTCTCCCGCACTTCGATACTGAAAATACCAGGCATTCCGGCCCAGCAAGAAGTAAAGAATTGTCCCCGTGGCCAACAGCGCGAGCCAAGCCAGATAGGAACCGCCAAGGCCCCATGCACCCAAGGCAAAAGGCAGTATCAGCGAGAAAAGGCCAGGCCCGAGATTGCCGACTCCGGCGAAAAGGGCCAGCGCGCGGCCCTGCGCCTTTTGTGGATACCAATAGGAAACCTGGCTTATGCCGACGGAGAATGTCGCGATTCCGCAGCCGCATAAGACACCGAGGAACAACACCAATGGGTATAGAGCCGGGGTTAGACGATCGGGATACAGAAAATATACGACCAGCGTGAGCCCCATCATGCCGATGACCGAAAGGCTGAGCAGCACCAGAAAAGGTTTGCGCCCGCCGGTCGTGTCGACCCAGGCCGAAAACGGAATACGCAGCAGGGAACCTGAGAGCGCCGGCGCGGCCACAAGAAAGCCGACCATCATGGGAGTCAGCTCCATCACTTCCTGAAAGCGGCGCGCCGTTGGTCCGAACAATGCCACCGCCGCGAAACCAATGAAAAAACCCAATGTGGCGCCGAATAATCCGCCTCCAGGACTGCCTTTGGGTTCCATGACTTGTCCCCCCTAGCTTCTCCCTTTCGCGGTTCCCGGCTGGCGGTACCACCTCACAACCTGCGGCTTGCGCCACAAATAGGGGTTCGGTATCACCAGCACGTGCACCAATCTCGTGAACGGGAAAAAGCCGATCAATACATAAGCGTTGATGATATGAAGCTTCACCGACAGCGGCATGACGGAGATCGAAGTGAAATCCGGACTCAACATGACCAGCGACCACAGGTACGGCGACACAGTTGCCGCGAACCAGCTCGATCCCCAGGGGTGGAACAGTGCAACGTAGACTCCACTGGCCACCTGGAGCAAGAGGATTCCATAAAGAATCCAGTCGGAAGCGCCCGTCACGACGCGGATCTTGGACTCCGTAGCCCGCCTGGCTAAGGACGCCACCAATCCGATGAGCGTCATTAGCCCGAAGATCAGCGCGCTCACTTCGAGAATGTACAGCCGCAGGGGACGGCTGTTGAACAAGAGCAGCTCACGGGGAAATAGAAATGCGATGATATGCCCGGCGAGGACGACCAGGATTCCGTAGTGAAAAGGGACAAGGCTCCAGAAGTGCCGCTTATTTTCGAGAAACTGCGACGACAGGCTGGAGTAGGAAAAGGTCCGCTGGCGGTAGCGCTGGATCGTCACC
>DATKDU010000379.1:0-16025 GCA_035512595.1 Pirellulaceae bacterium | reverse complement strand
GCGGTCGCCATCCGCAGCGAGCTTGGCTCCTCCGCCGAGCTGGAAGCCTCCGGCGGCGTCAACCTGCAAACGATCCGCGCCATTGCCGAATCGGGCGTCGAGCGGATCAGCATCGGCGCGCTGACGCATTCGGCGCCGAATCTTGATGTGGGGCTGGACTGGTCGCTGTAGCGCGGAGGCATTCCGACCATGATCTTTCTGGAGCACCGCCGCACTTCGCGAAAGGAGGGAGTCCTGCTATTGGTGCGGTTTGGCAGCACCGTTGCCATCATGATTGGAGGAGCGACATTCATGTGGTGGCTGGATCGTTCCTTTTTCTTAGTCTTCTACATCCTGTTTTGCGTCGTATGCGTGCTGTTTCTCGCGGTCGGCGTGTGGGCTGCCGTTGATCACATGCGGCGTGAGGGCGAGTACCTCATTCGAATTGACGAGTCGAAAATCGAGTGCGTTGTTCCCGATCCTTGGGGCGAGTCGTTCAAGCTGCCGATTCAGGACATCGTCAAGGTGGAAATTGACAGGAGTGACAGCGATCGTACGAGGTGGTATCTCCACGACAAAGCCGGCCGACGCTACGAGTTGACTATTAATTACGACAATCCGATCGTGGACATCGTCGAGCTGCTCGAGCGGCTGAACCCCGCGATCGAGGAAGTCTACACGCACTAACTTGTGCGAATCCTGCCGATTCTGCCGCCTCTGCGGCCCGCAAGCTCTTCCTGATTTGACATCGTCCACCTGCGACCTAGGGTTCAGTCGCAACCGCGCCTCGGGGAGGGGCGTTGGTTTTGAGCACGGCGGGGATAGCTGGGAGCTAGAGGGGACCCCGCCGTGTTCTTTTTTCCCCACGATTGCAGCCATGATTAGGCGCACATTTCGTCCAGTGCGGAATGCGGAATGCGGAACGCGGAATTGCCGCCACTCCGCACTCCGCACTCCGCGCTCCGCACTGAAGCGCCGCGCCTTCACCCTCATCGAGGCCGTGATCGCCCTGGTCATCATGTCCCTGGCCGGATCGGTGCTGCTGCTGGCGGCACATTCGTCGCTGCGGACCACCGATGAGGCAGTCCGGCGGACGATTGCCGAGGGGCTGGCCGATCAACTGCTCGACGAGATCGTCACCCGGCGGTACATGGAAGCGGGGGGAGTGCCCAACGACGGGGCGCTGGGGACGGAAGGGGGCGAGACCGCGGCCGGCCGCTCGCTGTTCGACGATACGGACGATTATCACAACCTGGTTGCGAAACCGGCCCAAGGGAGATACGGCGAGAGCCTCGGGACGGGGGACGATGCCGGCGGTCCGCGCCATCCCAACTTCCAGGTTCCCCAGGGATTCTTCGACAACTATCGGCAGCGGGTGCGGGTCTATTACGTCGATCCGACGGCCCCGGACAAACCGCTGCCCGAGGGGCAGACCAGTTACTACCGCGGCGCCCTCGTCGCCATCGACTACGTCGATCCGGCCGGGGGCGAACAGGAACTGGCGGTCAGGAGACGAGTGTATGCGTATATTCCACCACCTCCCTAGTGCGGAATGCGGAATGCGGAATGCGGAATGGCGGCCGGAAAACGGTTCCGCAACTCCGCACTCCGCACTCCGCACTCCGCGCGCGCCTCGCCGTCCCCGCCGCGGCCTGACACTGGCCGAACTGCTCATCGCCGGCACCGTGCTGGTGCTCATCGGCGGGGCGATGTCCACGCTGGCGTACGCGGTTTACGGGTCGTACGAAGTGTGCCGCGATCAATCGACGGCCGCCCAGCACGCGCGGGTCTCGCTCGACCGGATCGAACGGGCGGTCTCCGAAGCGATCGCCAGCGAGAGCTTTCCCGGCTGCCTGATCGTCAACTTCACGGCGGACAATTACACGTTTCCCGACAGCCTGGCGGTCTGGCGCCCCAGCGGAACAGCCGCCGATCCGACCGGACTGCCGCGGGTCAATGAGCTGATCGTGTTTTCGTGTAGCCCGTCCGAAGCCAACAAGCTGCTGGAGATGACCTGGCCGGGGAACACGAATGCAGTGCCGGCGGCGAGCGACGCTCTGTCCTGGCGGCTGCTGATCGACTCGTTTCATTCCAGCAGCGAGACGCTCAAAAATCAGCTCACCGACCGGCTGCAATACGGCCAGGTCGATACGACGCTGCTGATCGACGGGCTGACTTCGACCAGCCGCGGCATGATCCGCTTCCAGCGGATCATGGCCCCCTCGGAGGGCCAGTGGAGCCAGTATCGCGGCGGGCAGCGGTCGTGGCAGGACATCGACTGGCCCCTCGATTTGTACGGCTCGCAGACCGGCATGCGAACCGTCAGCCTGCAAATCGAGCTGCAAGTCCGCAGCGGCACCGAGTCGCGGCCCGAGCCCCTGCCGTTCTTTGGATCGGCGAACGTGACGTACGCCCTACGCAAATAGTCTTCCCACGGGAGACAGGCCATGAAAGTGCAGAGCGCAGAGTGCAGAGTGCAGAGTCGGCAGCACGGAGCCGCAGAGCGCCCGCACTCTGCATTCTGCACTCTGCATTCTGCACTCGTTCGTCGTCGCGGCATGGCCGTCGTCCTCGTCCTGGGTCTATTGGCCCTGACCTTGACCCTCTCGTACGCCATGCTCCGCATGGAGTACCAGGTCCAACAGTCGCAAACCAACATCAGCGGACAGGACCGGGCGCGGCTGGCGGCCGTCACCGGCGTCTCCATCGCCCTGCGGCAGATGCACGACGGCACCTGGGCTGGGGTCGGAACTTCGCTGCAAGGCGCCATCGACAGCGGCGCCAACTACAGCGTCGTCTTCACGACCGGCGATGCGGCACTCACCAGCTCGCATTCCGAGTACCTCGAGTATCCCTATCGGGTCACGATTTCCGCCATGGGGACGGCTGCAGACCTGTCCCAATCGGGGATTCAGACGTCGTACCAGGTAACGGCCGTGGCGCAGCTTGCCCGTCGTCAAATCAATGCCGGCACGCTACCCAGCCGCTGGGGGCAGCTCAATACGCACACGGTCTATCAATGGAATACGTCCAGCACGCCGCGCGACGTCGTCATCGAGATTCCTTGTCAGGTGCAAGGAGCCGTCTGCCTGGAAGGGGCGCTCAAGCTTTGCCAGGCTTATCCCAAGTACTCCAATTCGCGCGAACGGTATCTCAAAGACCTCAAGCTGATGTCGCAAGCGGGGATCGAAAACCGGCCGTTCACGGGGACGGTGGCCTTGGACAAGTCGCGACAGTCGGGATCGGCTGTCAACGAGCTGAGCAGTTGGCTCGGCGTCAACGTCTCCGAGATCACGGCAAACGCGAGCACTCCGCTGTCGTATCCGGCTGGGACCACCACCTACCAGCTCTATCCGGGGGGCCAGGTGTACCCCATTCCGCGGCTGCAAGACGTGCTGGGCGCGCCCGCCAAGAATCAAGTCTTGAGCACCGACCCGGTCAATAACCCGTTGGGAATCTATCGCTCCGACGGCAGTTGGACCTTTCTTCAAGGAAATCAATTTACCGGGACCTTGCTGTGCGACAGTCCCACTGCGGTGATCACGATCGGTGGCACTAGCGTCAAGCTCAACGGCGTCAACCTGCTCGGCATCGAAGGGAGCAGCGCCGCCTACCAACTGCCGCTGGCAATCGTTCAGAACGACATAGCGGTGGCCCATCAGTCGAATTCCACGGTCAACGGCCTGGTGATGGCCTGGAATCAGTTCGTGGTGAATCCGGGGTCCAAGACGACGACGCTGACGATGACCGGCCGGATTTTCTCGGACGGGTTTCAGATCCTCGGGCGGAGCGAATGGAACGCCCTGACGCAGGCGACCTGGCAAACGTCGCTGACCGATTTCGAGGCGCAGTACGACCCATTGCTCTTTTCGCTCGGGCTCAGCGAAGAGTTTTATCCCCGCTGGATGGAACGGAGCCCCTATTACCTGGCTGCCCCTCCGCGGCTGAAAATCGTCCCTCCGACCAACGTCAGCTATCATTGGCCGAGCTTCAGCCAGCCGATTTATGTCAAGGCGGACGGCGATCCGGGGCTGCGCTGGAACCTGGTTTCGTGGGGGGAGAAGACGCCGTAGTGCGGAATGCGGAATGCGGAGTGCAGAGTTTCAGTAGTTCCAAGATTGGAAATTACGGCCGATACTTCGCACCACCGACCCGTCGGTGGCATGTTGACTGAGTGGCTAGAAAGCGGCTCCGAAAAAAACATCCCCTTTTCCCTTCCGCCGCGAAGCGGCGGAAGGGAAAAGGTAGGGGGTGATTGTTCGCTGCTAGCCTCCCAGTCACTTTTCCACCGACCAGGGTCGGTGGAGACGCATTCGATCCGCAATTCCCTCACAACCCCTCTATCCCCATCTGGAGCTTCCTCATGTCTCGCCGTCATTCTCTGACCGCACTGGCCGCCTGCGCGATGTTCGCTGCCTGCGGCGTGCTACTGTTTTACAGCACGCTCGGCGCAGCGCCCCCAGCGGGACAGCCCCCGTTTGTAGACGCCACCGTGCAGCGCGAGGAAATGTTGCGGGAATTGCGGTCGATTCGCGACCTGATCAAGGAGCAGAACGGGCTGCTCAAAGAAGTGCTCCAGAAGACCCATGGAAATTTACCGGCTAAACGCTGAGTCAGAATGCGGATTGCGGAATGTGGAATGCGGAGTGGCCGCAATTCCGCATTCCGCAATCCGCAATCCGCAATGGGTCCGCTGCGGCCTCTCCCTCGTCGAACTGATCGTGGTGATCCTGATCCTCGCGATTCTGGCGGCGTTCGCCGTTCCCCACGTTGGTGCCGGAGTCGATGACCGGCTGGCTACGGCCGCGACCGCGGTCGTTGGCGACCTGGAAATGGCGCGCAGCCTGGCGGTCAGCAATGCATCGAACTACCGCTTCATGTTTGACACGGCGCAGAGCACCTACACGCTCAAGCACGTGGGGACGAACACGGCCCTGGACGTGCTGCCCGCCTCCCCCTTTCACCACGTCTCCGACAGCGGCCGGTTGCTGACGGCGGAGCTGGACGATTTGCCCTCGCTCGGCGGCGACGTGCAGCTCGTCTCGGTGCAGATCAATCTGTCCCCACCGGCGGAGGTTGCCGACCTGGAGTTCGGCCGCCTGGGAAGCACTACCCGCGTGGATGAGACGGTGCTGTGGCTGGCCGCCGGCCGCGGCAGCGACCGACGCTACCTGTCGGTCGTCGTCAATCCGACCACTGGACTGGCTGAACCCAAACCGCCGGCCCAGAAAGCCAAGCCGGACGGCGTCCTCGACCCGCTGGCCGAAATCATCGAAGACACCCTTTGATGGCAGGAGCCATTCCCATGTTGACCTGGATCACCCGGCAGCGCACGGCCCCCATCGGCGTGGACGTCGGCACGCGCTTCGTCAAGATGGTGCAGTTTTCCGGCGATCGTAGCCGCGTGCTGGCCGCCGGCCGCTGGGAGATTCCGCAGTCCGCCAGCAAGCAGTCGCCGCAGGAGCAGGCGCAGAGGATCGCCGATACGCTCCAGCGCGGGCTGCGCGAGCGTCCCTTCGTGGGCCGCGACGTGGTCCTCTGTTTGAGCGACAAGCAACTCATCCTGCAAAACATCCGCGTTCCCAAAGCCAGCGGAACCGAGCTCAATCGGGCCGTCGCCCAGGAAATTGCCGGCCGCGTTCCTTTTGCCGTCGAGGAAACCGAGCTGCGCTACGTGGAAGCAGCCGACGTGCGGCAAGGGGACTCGGTCGTCCGCGAGGTCATCGTCTTTGCCTGCCACCGGCCGGTGCTCAGGCAGCTCCTGGAGCTGGTCGAGCTGGCCGAGCTGCGCCCCGTCGCCGTGGACGTCGAGCCGGCAGCGCTGGCCCGCAACTATGCTTCCCAGTGCCGGCGGGGGGACGACCTCAAGCTGCGGGCGCTGGTTGTCCACATCGGATTTGCCCGCACGGCCGCCGTGATCACCCAGGGGGATGAAATCCTGTTTGTAAAGTACATCGACGTCGGCGGCACGCACTTCGACGCCGCGGTCGCCCGGCATTTGAACATGGAGCCGTCGGAAGCGGCGGCGCTGCGGCGGACGCACGGCGATCGGCGGAGCGATCAGCAGGATCCGGAGATCGTGCGGAGCGTCGAAGGGGCGATGCGTCCGATCGTCGAGCGGTTGGCGCAGGAGCTGGCCATGTGCATCCGCTACCACAGCGTCACGTTCCGCGGCCAGCCGCTGGCCCGCTGCGTGCTCGGTGGCGGGGAGGCATCCCCGCCGCTAGCCGAAGGGCTCGCCAAGCTGCTGAGCCTCCCCTGCGAAGTCAGCGATCCGTTCCGCGCGTTTCCCTCCGGATCGCACCTGGGGCGCAAGGGAACGTGGGACGTGGCGGTGGGGCTGGCGCTGCGAGATTTGAATTGAAGAGGTCGGAGGTCAGAGGTCAGAGGACAGGGTTCAGGGTTCAGGGTTCAGGGTTCAGAAAGCAGAGGGGTTTCGGTACTCGGTACCTGACTCCTGAGAGCGTGTGAATGAATCGGGGGAATGCAAAATGATCAGTGCAAAATGCAAAATGCAAAATCCAGCAAGGCATTTTCATCAACGCATTTTGACTTTTGCACTTTGCATTGGACATTTTGCATTGATTGGAACTCCCCGCTGCCGTTTGATTCACACGCTCTGACTCCTGACTCCTGACTCCTGACTCCTGAACCCTGAACCCTGAACCCTGACCACTCCTACTATGAAAAACATCGACTTTCTTCCCGAGATTTATACGCAAAACCGGGTGCAGCGCCGCGCGCAGGCGTGGTGGTGCCTGGTTGCCGCCGCGTTTGCCGTGATCGTGCTGTTGGCGGCCTCGATGCAGTGGATGATTCGCCACGGACTCGAGCAAGAGCTGGCGGAGATCGAACCCAAATATGCCGCGGCGCTGAATCGTCAACTGAAGCTTCAGGCGATCCGCCAGGAAATCGAGCGGGCGGAAGAGATTGCCGACCTGTATGCTTATCTGTCGCACCCTTGGCCGCGGTCGCAATTGCTGGCCAGCGTGATTCGTCCCCTGCCCGCCTCCGTGCGATTGACCGAAATCACCATCACCCATGAAGCGTTGCCGGCCGGGCCGCCCCTCACCCCTGCTTCCTCCTCCAGTAGCGGCACCAAGGAGCTTCCTTCCCCCGCCGGGGCTGATCTGGCGGTGCTGCGCACCGAGTGCGACGGGCGGCAGACGATTCTGTCGGTCGTCGGCACCGCCACGACGTTGAGTGAGCTGCACGACTACGTGGATCAGCTCGGAAAATCGCCGCTCATCGCAGCCGCGCATCTCAAGGGAGTCGAGACGGCCGCAGCCGGCAGCTCCGCCGGAGAAGCCCGCTTTCACCTGCACGTCGCGGTCCGCCCCGGCTATGGTCAGGAGGGAGGACCGGCGCTTACGGCCGCGCAAGTGCGGAATGCGGAGCGCGGAGTGCGGAATGCGGAGTACCTGACGGCTGGCCGCCACTCCGCACTCCGCACTCCGCACTCCGCATTGGACGGAGGCTCCCCATGAAATCCCGCCTCTCCCGGCTCTCCCAGACTCCCACCTGGGTCGTCACCCTGGCCGTCGCCCTGGCCGCAGCGGCGTATGTGCTGCTCATTTTTCTGCCGTTCCAGAAGTCGATCGCCAACCTGCAACAGCAACTGCACGACAAGCACCTGCAAGTCATGCAGGCGGATCAGCTCCTCCTGCCGCTGGCCAGCGAAACCCAGCGGCTGGCGGAGATTCGCCAGCACACCCAGCAGTGGGAGCGGCACGCACCCGGCCCGCAAGAACTGGCGGCCTTCTACGCCCGCATGTCCGAGCAAGCCAATCGGGCCGGCGTCCCGCTCCTCAAATTCGAGCCCCAACCCCCACGCACGCTGCAAACACTGCGGCAATACTCCGTGGTGTTGTCGGTGCAAGGGGATTTCGAGCGGCTCTTTGAGCTCCTCACCCGAATCGAGAAGCTGCCTCAGACCGTGTGGCCGACGCGCCTGCGACTGGCGCAGCCGGAAGGGGGAGGTGCTAGCCTGCAATGTGAGATGACCTTGACGATTTTCGGCGACCTTGCCGGTTCTGCCGATTAGTTGGATCGTTTCTTTCCGATACTAGGAGAAGTTTCGAGTTCCGACGCTGCTCGCTCCCCGGGGAACCCGGGACGCAGCACGTGGAAGTGCGAAATCGAAAACGTGAAACTGGGCAAACTACCTGCCGCGATTCGCCGCGAATTGACAGCCAACCCGAAGAAGGCCGCCGTGCTGGCGCTGCTGCTGGCCGCAGCGGCCTGGTTCTGGGGGCCTATCGTTTGGCGGAACCTGGGAGGAGCGAAGCCTCCGGCTCAAGGCCAAGCGCAGGTCGTGAATTCCGAGTTGCACGCGATAGGTTCGGTTTTCACCGCGAAATCCAAAACGCAAGACACACCCAAGGGAAACTGGCGCGAGCTGATCGCTGCGCGGCGGCAAGACCCGCTCGCTCGGCCGGCAACGTTTGATCCGCAGTGGCCGCAGCCGTTCAAGGTCATGGCGCTGGCGGTGGCCGCGGGGGGCGAGACGCCGGCGACGCAGGTCGTGCTGACCCCGGCCCAGGCGGGGCTGGTCCTGGAGAGCATCGTGTATGGCAAAACGAGACGAGCAGCCATGATCAATGGCGAAGTTTATCGCGAGGGATCGGAAGTCGCCGCCAGCGCAGCGCTGGGGTCTGCCGTGACCTTTCAGGTCGTCCACATCGACCGGGCGAGCGTCGCCCTGGAGCGCTACGGACGCACCTACCGGCTGGAGTTCCCCCGTCCCAAGTTGCCGCAGTCCCAGGCGGACCAGCGTAGCCGTTCGCAAAACACGCCGGCAGCCGGCCGTCAGCCCTGATCGCTCTCGCCCACCAGTGAGGTCACGGACGACCATGACGAAGCGACTGCGAATCACCATCCTCTGCCTGGGGGCCGCTGCCGGTCTGGGCATTGCCGTGGCGGTGGCCCTGTCGAGCAAGCCGCGGGAGTTTCAAAAGGCCCAGGTCGTGCCCCAAAGTGCGCGATTGACGGCGACGGCAACCGCGCTGCCTGACTCCGCTGCGCAAGACCGTTCAACCGCCGCATCGGCGCCTGCGGAAGGCCCTGCGCCGCAGTTCGTCCCCATCTCCGAGCACCCGGCAGCCGTGGGCGCCTACCGACTCTTCACGCAGCAGATTCAGAACCTGCAAGAGTCGTTCGATCACTTTCGCGATCACCAGGACCGCCGCCAGCGAAACGTCAACGAGGCCATTTCCGAGCTTCAAAATCAGGTGGAATCGAAAACGGGTGAGCTGCCGCCGGCAGGACAACCGGCCGATGCGCGGCGCGATCAGGCCGCCGCCGAAACCTTGCCGCCGGCCGTCACGCGTCACGACGACGGCATGCTGGAGTTTTCCCTGGAAGACACGAACATCCTCGACGCCCTCAAAATGCTCGCCCAGGAAGCGGACCTCGACATTCTGGTGAGCAAAAACGTCTCCGGCACGGTGACCGCGTCGTTCCGCGGCGTGGACGTGAATGCCGCCCTGGCCGCCATCCTCAAGTCGGCCGGCCTGGTCGCCCGCCAGGAGGGAGGCATCGTGTACATCGGCACGTCGGCCGATTTGCAGGCGATGGACCAGTCGCAGGACCGCGTGCAGACGCGCGTCTACCGCCCGAACTACATCAAGGCGGCCGACCTGATGACGCTCGTCACCCCCATGCTCTCAACAACGATGGGCAGGGTGACGGTCTCGGCCGCGTCGCAGGTGGACATTGCCTCCGACCAGACCAAAACCGGCGGCAATGACTTCGCCGGCCCCGACGTGGTCGTCGTCCGCGATTACGAAGCCATTCTCCGCCAGGTGGACGAGCTGTTCGCCCAGGTGGACGTCAATCCCCGCCAGGTCTCGATCGAGGCGATGATCATCAACGTCAAGCTCGACGACGAGTTCACGATGGGAGTCAACTGGGAAACGCTCCTCAACCGGGACAACATCCGCCTGGTCGTCGGCAATCCGCTGACCGACCTGGCCAACCTGCCGACGTCTGAAGGCGGGTTGAAATTCGGCTTCCTCGATGCCAGCCTGTCGGTGTTCATCGAGGCCCTGGAAAAAGTCGGCGACACCAACGTCATCGCTTCGCCGCGCGTCCTGTGCCTCAACAAGCAGCGGGCCGAAATCCAGATCGGCGAGCAACTCGGCTACGTCAACACGACCGTCACGCAGACCTTTTCCACGCAATCGGTCAGCTTCCTCGACGTCGGCACGCTGCTCCGCATCCGCCCGTTCATCGGCACCGACGGCCGCATTCGCATGGAAGTTCATCCCGAGCTTTCGACGGGCACCGTCACGGTCGATGCCGGACTGACCCTGCCCAACAAGTCGGTCACGCAGGTCACCACCAACGTCATGTGCGAAGACGGGCGGACGATCGTCATCGGCGGCCTGATTCGCGAGGATCTCAAGACCAATACGTCGCAGGTGCCGTATTTCGGCAACCTGCCCTGGGTCGGGGCGCTGTTTCGCACCAGGACCGAGGACACCGAGCGGAGCGAGATCATCGTGCTGATCACCCCCCGCATCGTCGGCGAGCCGGGAATCGGCGAGGAAGGGGCCAAGTACGAGCGCCAGTTCGTCAATCGCCACTCGGTCGTCTTCGACAAGATGAGCCCGATCGCCCGCCGCAACTACGCCCTCCGCTACCAGCGATTGGCCCGCGCCGCTTTTGCCGCCGGAGATTTTGAAACAGCGATCAAGGAAATCGACTGGTCGATCCAGTTCGATTCCATGAACCGAGAGGCGATCGGCCTGCGAGAGGAGATCGTCGCCGCCGCCGGCATTCAGGAGAGCATTCCCGAGTACCTCAATCAGTCGCGTTCGCCGTGGAATCGCACGCACCAGGATTACTCGCAGCAGGGCTTCCCGTGGCGGCCGGACCAGATGCCGCACAATGGACCGATGTACTTTGAGCCGGTGGACGATCCGGGTATTCCGGGCCCGACGAGCACGCTGGGTGAGCCGTCGTTGAGCGAGGGTTCGGGGTTCAGGGTTCAGGGTTCAGAAGCACTAGAGCAGCCATGAGCCGACTGCATGCAGGGATTGTTTTGACGCTGCTGACCCTGGCCGCCGCGATGACGACCGGGTGTACGACCCTGTCGTCGATTTGTCGCGATCTGGCCGAGCAGCCGCCGAAGCGCAAGCAGCGGCAGGAGAAAGCGGTGGCGGCTTTCGAGGCGCAGCGCGACGCCGCTCAGCTCCAGGCGGCCCTCAGCCGCTGGAACGAAAACAACCACGCCGCCTGCGAGCAACTGCTGACGTCGCTCGTCGGGCGCAAGCCGCAGTATGTGGATGCCCGGCTGCAACTGGCCGAGTTCTATTTGTTCCGCGAGCAAACGGGCCTCGCGGAAGAACAGCTCCAAGCGGCGCTCAAGCTCGCTCCCGAGCGGGCCGACCTGCACGACTGCCTGGCCCGCGTGCTGGAAGCCAGCGAGCGCAGCAGCGAGGCCCTGGTTCATTTTCAGAAGGCGGCCGAGCTTGACCCCAAGAGCGAGCTGTACCGGCTGGCTGCCGCGGAAAACTTGCGGCCCTTGGCCGGACGCAAACTTGCCTCCGGGACCGCGGCCCAAGCCCAACGCTAACGGCGCCGCGGCCCTACGGCCTCGCACGCGAATCAGGGCGCTGGGCCAGGAGGCGGACTGCCATGGAAAACCGCAGTTCGGCTGACAACGCCTGTGCTCCCTTCCGACCTCTGACGGCCCCTGACTCGTCGCTCCACGCAATACCTCAAGGGGGGTATCAGTTCGGCGACTTGCGACGAGCCGTCCGGAGCAGTCTCCAACGTAACCGCTTGTCCTCCTTAGCCTTGGAGCCGCGCCGTTTGGCAATTCGTTGCCGTAAGTCGATTCAGACAGAACGTCTGAATGCAACCCCCATTCGGAGGGGGTGACAGCCGGAAGGTCGCGGAATTCCGACGCCTGGGGCTGTCCGATTCGATTGTCAAAGACCATCACGGCCGGCACTCGTCCGAGCCGGGGACAGCCGGGCGCAACGTGGCCGCTGCTGCCAGCAGCGGAAATTCTGCCGACCACACGTGGCCGCTGCTGCCGGCAGCGGAAATCCTGCCGCCCACACGTGGCCGCTGCTGCCAGCAGCGGAGGTTCTGCCGACGCTGGCAGCGTCGCCCACACGGTGGGCCTTGACACGCACTACTGTCCACTAAGTAAGACGCTTGAGAAGAGGGGTTTATTCGCGCCGGACCGAAAAATTTTGGAGTGCGGCGATTACTCGCCGCATCGGGACTTTAGGCCGGCTCTTGTGGCGCCCGGCTCGTTTGCGGCCGGTTGCCCGCCCTTAACACTCCTCGCCTGCGCAGCGCCAGGCGGAAAAAAATATAGCGCGTTTGACGCAGACATGCGGGCCGTGCGCCTCGACCTAAGTCGATTTCCAATAGTGACTTTGTGTCCATAATGAACAAATTTATATTTTTCTTGACATAGCGCCCCGCAAGAGGGGGTTTTGCTCGATTCGCGGCCAACCTTTTGGGGCGGACGAGCTTCCCTTGCCCGTTCCGCCGCAGGACGTCTACCACCCACCCCTCATTAGACGCTTAGCCAGTGACACCTTTGGTCACCGAGGCAGAAATCTTGCACTGCCGCTTCCCAGCAGACGCGCCGGCAGACAGGAGACATTGGGAGTATTACCATTTAGGCTCTGGGTATCCGACTCCGCGAGCATCCCCCATGGACCCAACATGATGCGGGCTTGGACCAGCATGTCACGTCGCGAGTTTCGTCGGGACGGTCGGAAACTCACACAGCGGCGTGCTGCGGCTCGGTTCGGCCAGAACCTCCGCCAACGTCGAATTGCGGAAAGCGTCCTCGACCAGGGCCATGGCACTATCCAGCCGCGTATGGAGTGGGCAGAGGTGAATGCCGTGGGAGGCGAGCCCCAAGGGGCAGGTGCGAATTCGCTGGATCGGATCGACCGCGTTGACCACCTCCAAAATGGTCACTTCGGCCGGCGATTTGGTCAGCGTCATGCCCCCGCCGATCCCTCGCTGTGAATGCACAACTCCGCCCCGCACAAGGGCTTGCAGCACTTTGGAGAGGTAGGCCCGCGGCACCCGCGTGACCTCGGCAATCTCCTCCGTTGTCTGAGCGTGCGGCGACTGCTGGGCCAGGTGGGTCACGGCCCGCAGGGCATATTCGACGGTCTGCGAAATCATCGGATTTTCTCCCCTGCGGCCGAAATTGGATATTGACATCCAGTATAAAGTCGATACATTACAGAAACTGGATGCGGTTATCCATTTTCGGGTGCCAAGAGCGTTCCGTCAACTCGATTTGGCAACTTCAGACGAGCCAGGAGGTCGGCAATGAATGCGAAGGGAGTGATCACGCGACTGACGGTGGTCGCGCTAGGAATACTTGCCGCTCTGCCCGCCTGGGGGCAGGAGTTCGAGCAGGCGCCGATCCTCTACAGCCAATCGGCTCTGAACAACCGCGTCTCCCGGCTGATTGACCAGATCAAGGCTGGAGAGAAGAAGCTCGCCTATGAAGAGCACTTCGGATATCTCCGCTCGCTACTCAAGGAACTCGAGGTGCCGGTGTCGTCGCAGGTGCTGGTCTTCTCCAAGACGAGCCTCCAGCGTAACCGCATCGCCCCTCACACCCCCCGCTCGATCTATTTCAGCGACGAAGTTTCCGTCGGCTTTTGCCAAAGCGGCGACGTGCTCGAATTGACGGCCGAAGATCCGCAGCTCGGCACCGTGTTCTACACGGTGATGCAGGACGACCAGGACATGCAGCCATTTACCCGCCAGACGGATAACTGCCTCATCTGCCACGGTTCGTCGCAGACGAAGGAAGTGCCGGGGCATGTCGTGCGGTCGGTGTTTACCGATACGTCGGGGATGCCCCTCTTGGCTGCCGGCACGCATCGCATCGACCAGACGAGCCCGCTCGAGAAGCGGTGGGGAGGCTGGTACGTCACCGGCACGCACGGCGAGCAGAAGCACTTGGGCAACCTTGTCATCCAGGGGCGGAGCGTGCCGCGCGACCTGGATAACAGCCAGGGGCAGAACGTCACCGACCTGTCCCAGTTCTTCGACCCCAAAGGCTTCCTCTCCCCGCACAGCGACATCGTGGCCCTGATGGTGCTGGAGCATCAGGCCGACGCCCATAACTACATCACCCGCGCGAATTTTCTCACGCGGCAGGCGCTCCACTATCAGCAGTCGCTCAACAAGGAGCTGAAGGAGCCGGCCGAAAACATGTGGGACAGCACCAAGTCCCGCCTCAAGAGCGCCAGCGAGCCGCTGGTGGAATACATGCTCTTTTCCGGAGAAGTGCCGCTGACTGGCAAGATTACGGGCACGTCGAAGTTTGCCGACGAGTTCGCGCAGCGCGGAGAGCGCGACAAGCAGGGGCGGTCGCTCCGCGACTTCGATCTCGAAAAGCGGATCTTCAAGTATCCGTGCAGCTACCTGATCTACTCCGGCAGCTTCGCGGCACTCCCCAAGGAGGCCAAAGATTACGTCCTCAAGCGGCTGTACGAAGTCCTCACCGGCCAGGACCAAAGCAAGCCCTTCGCCCACCTGTCGGCCGCCGACCGGCTGGCGATCCTGGAAATCCTCCGCGACACGCTGCCCGATTTGCCCGACTACTGGATGAATCAACCCGCACCGGCCCAGGCGGACGCCGCCAACAGCGGTGCCACTTCTCCAGCCGGTTTCTGAAAGGATGCGCCCATGACCACGTTTCTTGCTCCTGCATCTCAACTCCTTCAGCTCGGCCAGCCTGGCATCACCCCCGAAGTGCCGCTGAAGAGCGTGCTGCTCAGCACGCCCACACTGCAAATCGTGCAGCTTCACCTGAGTGCCGGCAAGGAAATCCCGCCCCATTCAGCACCAGGGGAAATCACCGTGCAGCTCATGCGCGGCCGCGTCTCGTTCCATGTGGACGGTCAGACGCACGATCTGATCCCGGGAACTCTGCTGTACGTTGCCGCCGGCCAGGAGCATTCGCTCCAGGCCGTGGAAGACAGCCGCCTGCTGGTGACCAAGCGGCTGCGGTAGACCTACCACAGCCGCGACGCCCACATCCACAGCACGGCCCCGCTGATGCCAATGAAGAACACGCCGCAGACGACCGAGCCAACCTCCATCAGCCAGTGCGGACGCACCTCCCGCGGCATCAGCGTGCGGTTCATGTAAAGCGAGAGCAGGGCGGAAGTGCCGAGGGCGAAGTTTTGCAGCACCGAGCTGATCGTGGCGATCTTGAGCGCCGGCAAGAGCCACAGGATGGTCAATCCACTCAGGCAGTACAGCCCCAGAATGCCGTAATACACAAGCTTGACCTGGCGCGTCCCCAAGCGCTGCAAGGCGGGATTCACTGTCCAGATGATGTCGGTCCAGCGGCGAGCTAATTGGTCCGAGGCACTGACCTGGCCGGGAGCCAAGACGAGAAACCCGCAGAGCAGCGTCATGAACCACAACGTGCCGCCGAAGCTCGGATACCGGCTGGCGATTCCCTCGCCGGTCATGGCCGCGACGCGATCACCGACGACGGTGGCGTTGCGGATGAACTCCAGCGACATCATGCACGGCAGGGCCATGCCGACCACCGACGCCACCAGCCAGATCGTCTGATCGCGCCAGATGTGCCGCATCCAGCCGCGCCAGCGCGCGAGGTTCTCGGCATCAGGGAGGAACACGCGTCCCACGTGGGACAAGCCGACGTTCAAGCCGCCGAAGGCGCTGGGAATCGCGCCGACGTGGTAGCCCATCCCCCAGCCCTTGTCGCGGGCGTAGTTGGAGAACATCGAATTCGTCAGGCCGCCGGCGCCGGCAATCGCGATGAAGGCCACGATCATCGCCCAGTCCAGCGGCGGCATCTGCCCCCGCTCGCGGGTATAGCCGATCAGGCTGACGTGCTCCAGACCCTCGTGGTCGAGGAACTGCTGGAGCTTGCCACGATGGGGCTCGGGAACTTGCTCCAGCGCAGAATAGCTGGCAGTTTCGTCCCCCTCGCGAATTTCGATCCGCTGCGCCGTCCAGCGATGGTGGTCGATGACTTCGCCTTCCATGGTCCAAGTATTTCCCTGGTC
>DATKDU010000378.1:0-8846 GCA_035512595.1 Pirellulaceae bacterium | reverse complement strand
CGGAAGCAGATCCGGTATTGGCCATTGATTCGTATGCTGTACTGGCCCTTCCGGTCCCCCTTCAAAGCTCCCAATCGGTTTCCGGGCGGAACCCTCAGGTCTTCGAGTACCTCCGCGTCATCGATGAGGAACAGCTTCTCTCGCGCGCGCTCAACAAGGTCGGTAGGGCAAACTCTTCGAGAGGCCTTCGAAGGCTTCCCGTCGAAGACATCCGCTGTCCCTCGGTCACGGAACTCAATCGCCATGTAAGCACACTAGCACACTTCCTGTGCTATTCGCAAGGTGAGTCCCTCGAACCGCTCGGAAACAGGTACCCTCTCGGGAATTCGGTCAACGTTTCAGGACTACCGACGTGCCGCCGCCGAGCACGGCCGGCACATTGCCGGGCCCGAATCACTAGTCCGTCCTCCTACGCAGCTCCAAGAGCGTCGGCGGCATGTCCCGAAGGGCAAGGCGCGCGCAGCGCGCCGCAGCGGTAGTCCGTTGTTAGACGCCGCTACCGCCGGCGTTTTGTCAGAACAATTCCTTCTCGACCGTGAATCGACGGATCTCATGCAACGAATGGCGAGAGGCGCCGTGCTCCAGTAAGTCTTCCAAGAAGGCGCCCAGCTTGTCCCATACGATCCGAGCCTCTGGACCTTCACCGAGAGGTGTATGCGCCTCACTGCTGTAGCCGGCAAGGATGTATGGCAAAGCCCGCACCGGAACCTGTGCAAATTCGAGGACAGGATCACCCCAACCAGAATCTCCCCAATCAATGATCGCAAGCAGCGTGTCGTCCCTCGTGCACATCACGTTCATCGGATGAATGTCGTTGTGAAGGAAGCGACGTTCAGTTTCAACCAGGGCGAGCGGGCGCAGCGCTCTCGTCCAGCTCTCGATCTCCACCGCTTCGTTCCGACTGATCAGAGCCTTTGAGGCCGCTTCTGCGGTAAGAGCTTCCAGCCCCAAAACCCGGCCAGGCTCGTCAAGCCAGCGATTCGGATCCGCACAACTTGTGATCCGGCTGTGGAGTCTCGCTAGTTCGACACCCACTGCGCGCCAGGTGCCGGTTGCGGCCTCAGGATGTGGAGCGAACATGCCAAGCGTTTCGCCGTGAATTCGCTCCCATAAAGAGTACGGGCGATCCACAAGAGCTCTCGAATCATCGAATGCGATCAGCGCCGGTACCGGAATGCCCGCCGTTCGAGCAACTGGTGCGGCAACAGATTCGGTACGGGCATCGGGTACCGCATCCGTGTGGTCCGTGGAAACGCGAAGTACAACGTCCTGGGTTGCGAAAATCCAATTTGCGACACCCGTACTACGCAGAGCCAGCCACGGCGCATGAATTCCATGATGCTCCAGGATAGCATTGACGACGCTATCCGAGATAGGATGAGGTATCTTTCGGATCAGACAGCCCTCTTTACCTTTAGGACGTTCTCTGTTGCCGGTGTCCCGCGTTGAGGCGGTAGTGGCGTCTAACGTTCTGGCGGTTGCCGACGTGCGCGCGAAGCGCGGATGTGACGCGGGCCCGCGACACGTCTCGAAGTGCTGCTGCCATTTCCGCGTCCTAGCGGCCGAAGGCCGCGCCGCGGCCACCGGCTTGTTATACGCTGCGCGCCGTTGCTCCCCGGGCCCCGTCAGGCGCTCCATCCATTAGATATTGGAATGCTTTACGCAGATCCATCTCTGATCTTCCAATGCCGATCAGGGAGCCTCTAAGGTGCCGACCCGACCTCGTTCGCAACTCGGACACCCGACTCCAATGCCCCCTGCATGGAGCCGTGTAACTGCCATGTCGATGTATGCTCTCCCGCAAAGTGCAGCCGCCCTTCACTCGTGCGAAGATGAGGCCACAGAGAGCGGCCGTCGCCCGGCCGGAGAAAGGCGTAGGCACCGCCACTCAGCGGGTCACTGGTCCAGTCCACTGTCGTTACGGACTCAGCGAACCCCAGGAGATCAGGGAAGACGGATCTCCCCTGACTGAGCGCGAACTCTGTCTTGCCCGAATCACTCAAGTCGCTGAACAGACGAGCCGCTGAGCCCATCACATAGCCGTGCATGATGCCGCGCTGCCCTGCTTGCCTCGCAGTTGAGTCCCAAAAGTAGGTTGTGGACAGATCCGTTGTGGCGTTTCCAGACAGCCCGAGATCGTTCCAGAAGCGGCTTGAGCATTGAAGGTACGTTCGGGCGAGGGAAGCGTAGGGAAGCTCGGCAATAGCCTGACGCTTCGCAGCGGAGAGTTCAGGCGTGAATTGGACAGAACGCAAGGCCGTGAACGGCGTGGTTAAGACTACGTGGTCGGCTGACAGACTCCCCGGAGCGCCAAGAGAATTGTAGTGCACGATCACCTGGGATTCCCCTTGCTCGACTCGGGTCACTGTGGCTCCGTAGCGGATGTTGTTCCCAAGTCGCTGGGCAAACGCACGGGGAAGCAGGTCGTTACCACCCAGGATCTCGAAGAACGGCCCACGCAAACTACGAGACTGCGCCGCGACGTTGTAGGACTGCCCGAACATGTCCACGGCTGAATAATGTTCCGCGCCCTCCCCGACATAGTCCCGCTGCGTGAGGCGCAGAAGCTCAATGGCAGCCGGCGAAGCTCCACGTGATGCCAGGAGCTCTGCGAAAGACACACCATCGAACTGCGCGACCGCGGCCTCGGTCCATCCATCCGGGCCAATCAGTTCACGGAGTTCCATCACGGCGGGGGTTACATAGAGGTCACGAAGTCCCGCTACTCCCAACTCCCGCTCTTCCGAAGTGATGGCAAAAGGCCAGGACGATATTTCGCCTGAGCCAAAGGTCTCTCCGGACCAGTGGTATAACCCCGCGCCGCCTCTACCCCCCGGTGCCAATTCCAGGCCGAACTCTGTCACATACTCCAGTGCGTAATTAGGTTCAACCGGATAGAACACTTGCCCGCCAGCCTCCGCGTAGAGTCCGTCCGCAAATGGGCTGCGGAGAGTCCGCACCCGCCCTCCCGGGAAAGCCCGTGCTTCCAACAAGGTGACGGTGTTACCTGCGCGCTGTAGCTCGTACGCGGCCGAGAGACCGGCCAGCCCCCCTCCGACGACGACCACTGACTTGGCCCGAGAGCCTCGCGTCGCCAAGCGTTGCATTCGCATGCCCGAGGCTGGTAAGAGCAGTGACCCCACACCGAGCAACGACGTCTGGACGAAATCTCTGCGGTTCATCATCGCCTCCAGTAGGACGCCCGAACGAATGATATCACATCCAAGGCACGTTGCGCATAACGAGTGATTCCCGCTACCAGATTCGCTGTTACGTCTGCACGCTGTCCCGAAGGCGAAGGGAATATTGACCTTCTTCCAGCCGCGACGAATGGAGGCGCCACAGTTTCAGTGGCCGGCAATGAACGAAGCCACACCGGCGTGCGTGCTGCGACGACGTCGCCTCGGAAACGACGTCGCATGAACAGGGAACGGTGCACTGCGCGGTGCTACCGGCATGACGCGCCAGCGGCCGCAGTGATCGTCACACAACCGGGCGGTGAGCCACGGATATCCAGGCGCGACCGCCATCCCGACCAGAGCCATCGGGGTTGCGATAGCATGTGCACTTCGTGCCCGTCAGTTACAGGCCGCGAACGTCTGCTGAACAGCCACCGCACAGCGGCAGCTTCGAGTCGCGTCGTCCGGGCAGGGGCGGGAAGCGGCTCTGGATTTCTGTGTGGGACAATTTACGCGGCGGTGGATGGCCGCGCCACAGTTTTCGGTGGGCGCGCTCGAGGTGCGTGGGCGCTGGTCACCGGCGGTCCATGGGAGAGACTTGATTCCAGGGCCACGGGTTCGCGATCTTACCAGTAAGACTATCACCGGAGGAGCCGATGACCGAAGCCGCCACGACCAAACTGTCTTCCAAGGGGCAGATTGTCATCCCCGAGGAGATCCGCAACCGCCTTGGACTCAAGCCGGGAGCTCAGTTCGTGGTAGTCGGAGACCGCGATGTGGTGATCCTCAAGGTCATTCAGACGCCCGACATGTCTGAGTTCGACGATATCGTCGCGCGCGCACGCAAGTCAGCAAAGCGCGCCGGGAAGAGACAGTCTGACGTCGAGGACGCAATCGGAGCTGTCCGCGGTCGGAAGTGAAAGTCGTCGTCGACACGAATGCACCGATCCGGATGACGACAAGTGCCTGGCCTGTGCGGCGGCGGTCCAGTCGGCGCCCTTGACCAAAGGGCCACCGCGAGATCATCCGCGGCAAGCGTGCGGAGACGCCCGACACAGCGTTGCGGTTCTCGTGGTTCACCGGTACGTAGCCGGAGTTCTGGCTGAATCTGCAGCAGTCGCAATCCGAGCCGAAGTTGTCGGATCCTTCTGACGCCGTTGCGTGCGGCGACGACGTCGCCAGGAAAGGATGTCGGGTCCGTAAAGAACGCGCTACGAAGAGCGCAGGATCGCCGCCTCGGCCTGGCCGCTCAGCTCGATCGGGAGGAACATGTCCTTCGGGTAAAGATAGTCATCGCCAGACTCATCTACCACACGGACCATGTCCTCGTCGGCCGCGTCGGGATCCGCAAGCTGCTGATAGATCTTCCGCGGCTCGAGGGAGGCCGGGTAATCGCCGTTCCGGACACAGATCAGGAAGCGAAGTCGCTCACTCATGACTCACCCGCTCAATCCAGGAATCGTTCGATCTTGAATTCCCGTCAGAGTCCTTGCAGCAGCTCATCCCGCACGGCGAGATATTCTTCAATTGCGACGCGGATATTGGCGAGGGCTACCTCCTCGCTTACGCCCTCGGACCAGCACCCTGGCAGGCCCGGCACGGAGACACTGTAGCCTTCATCGGAGCGGTGCAGAGCGATCTTGTATTTCACGTTTACCCCCTGTACCGAAGACAACAGCGCGTGCCAGATCAGAAGCTGCTGGTGGGCAGTTCGAGATTGCGGGAGACGCGAAACAGCACCCACTCCTCGAGGACCTCCTCGAGCTCGTCACGGCACTCTTCGAGCGCTGCCGCGTTGGCGTAGACGCCATCAAAGCCCGGGATCTCGCCGTAGTATGTGGAATCCTCGGCGAGGATCTCGTAGCTGGCGTGGCGCATCGCGGCGTCGATGTACTGTCGTAGCATCAGGCCTCCTGTGGAGTCAGCCGGGTGCTCAGCTGGCAGGTCGGCGTTCACGCTCGGCCGCGAATTCATCGGCGGCCCGACGTTGGCTGGAGCGACTTGTTATCTCGACCTAAGCGTCCCCGTCCCCATACTTGAACAAAGCAAAGAGAGCCAGGCCTCCGAAAACCAGTTCGATAGCCATCCCCTGGATGACTTCCCCGCCCGGAGATCCATCGAGGGCAATCCCCAACAGACGTGCCAGTCCCAACGACAGGAAGACCACAGCCGCGAGGACGACGGAGGTGCGCGACCAGGCGTGTCGGAATGCTCCCAGACCAACGATGAGCCCGGAGACCATGATGATCCCACCAGCCCCCCTCACCTCACTCAACAATCCAGCGTCATCGGACAACTCCAGGCCGCTGAAAGTGTAGAAACCAATAGGATCCACCAGACGCCAGCCGCCAAAGATCACCAGGGTCAGCCCCAGGACGATCAGGATTACCTTGAGCCCTCTCGATTCCTTCATTCAGCTCCAGCTGTGGCCAGCCATTTATGGTTGTTCCTGCTGAACAGCCACCGCGCAGCGGCAGCTTCGAGTCGCGTCGTCCGGGCAGGCGCGGGAAGCGACTCGGGATTTCTGTATGGGCCAATGTACGCAGCGGTGCATGGCTGTGCCACACTTTTCGGTGCGTCGACCGTGCCTCTGCCATAAGCGCTGATACGCGTGCAGCCGTGACGTAACCGCGACGCCGCTGCTCTCGCATTGATGTATGCGCAGGATTCGCAGAAAGGTATGCGCCCGGTGCGTTGAGACACCATGCCACGAGGGAGGGTGCCCTGACCCCGGCAGAAGGGCATGCGCGATCGTCGCACTAGCGTATGCGGCCGCTCCGCACTATCGTATGCGGAGTTGCCTGATCCCGGGAGAGGGCCATGACTACTGAAGCGGAAGCACTGCGCTGGCTGGCACAGAACACGGCCGCCAGGCCACCGGTCTTTCTCGTCAGCGAAGTCCCGGTCGATGTCCTGCGCGCGCTGGACAGGAGCAGGCTGGTCCTGCGACTGCCTGCAGGGATCGTAGCCTTGAAGTCGCCTGCCGACGACCCAGACACCGTCATTCGCGCTGTCGTCTGGTCCATAGTCGAGAAGCTCACCGGCGTTTATGCGCCAGCCGTCGTCGAACGTGACTCTGCCGTGCGCCTGCACCTGGGGAGAACGGACCCCGGTCAGGAGATCCGCCTGCGCCAGACTGGCCAGACGCGATGGCAGAAGGAGATCGTGCCCGGTCTGGTGATCCGTGTGGAACGAGGCGACGTGACCGATTCTACGGAAGTCCGAATTGGCGACGCGCGGATTCCCGTGGATCCAGCCGAGCAGGTGCTTCTCTCTCTGCCGTTGAATTTTCTGCGCGGTGAGGGGCTCCGTGACGTGTCAGTGTGGCTCAAATCGTTGATGTTGTCGCATCCAGCCGTAGTTAACGCGTACAGGGAGAACCCACGACCCGTGGTCCTGAAGAGAATCGCGGACATCGCAGCCGATGTCGGAAATGATCGCCTGTCCGATATGCTCTCGCAGATCGTCTCGGCCGAGCAGAATGTTCGAATCGGGCGTGACAGGACCGGCATCGGGCGAGAACTGGTCATCCCCGCCCAAGTAGCGGCGATGGCCACAACCAACAGGCCCTGGCTCGATCGGCTCAGCCTGATGATCCTCGAATCGATCACGCAGATCGACAACGTCATTGCCGCGGCTCCACCGAGTCGGGGCGGGCGTAATCTACCGTCTCTGCTCGAGGAGGCGCGCGCAGCCAGGGCGTATGACGCGTACCATTCCTCTTCCATCGAAGGGTACCGTCTGCGCCTGGAAGAGGTGTCCAGCCTGCTGGGCGGAACCGGAACCGGACCGCGGATCGAAGACCTCGAGTCGCGCCTGGCAGTCATCGGCTACAGTGCGGCGTTCGACAATCTGCTGGCCCGCATGGAGTCCGCAGGGGGCACGATCAAGCTGTCCGGATCCCTGGCACTCGACCTGTACGCGGATCTGTTCATTCCCTCGGTCGAGGCCGGATTGGTCGATTCCGCGGACCTTCGAGGGTGGCGCAGCAGTCCCGTGTACATACGCAACACCATGTTCGTGCCGCCGAACGCCGACAAGGTGCCCGCGATGATCGAAATGCTGTTCGAGCAGATCGAGCGCATTCCCGCCGATCAGGGGCTGCTTCGTGCGTGTCTCGTACACCTCTGGTTCGTCTGGATTCACCCCTTCCCTGATGGCAACGGACGTGTCGCCAGATTTCTCATGAACGCGGCCCTTCTCGGCGCAGGTGAGCCATGGCTGACGCTCAGAATGGATCAGCGTGACGAATACTTCGAGACGTTGCGAGCGGCTCAACTGGATGAAAACTACGAGCCGTTTGGCCGCTTGATCCTCCGAAGCGCGCAGAGCACGGCGTGATGAAAGTCATTGCGCCGCCCCGGTGAGCTGGCGGACGCCGCTGGGCTGGGTGCGTGCGACGTCGCCTCGGAAATGCGCAACTCCTTCTCCTCCGCGCGCGTCGGGTCGTCCCTCGCGTCCAGGCCGTCAATTGGAATGGCAGGTCTTCCCCACCCGGTCAAGCACTTCTGCGCTGGTCGTCAAAGCCTCCGCCCACACTTCCGAAAAGCGCGAGGGATTGCCGATCAGGCTCAAGGGTGCGCGGAACTCGATGGTCGACCCGGCAACGGCAACGAACGAGGGCCCCTGCAGCTCCGCCGGCGCATTGCTGTTGGCTCCGTTGTGCCCCACGCTCCAAACCTCGCCGTCGAACGCGATCCCGACACTCAGCTCCGCGAAGGGCCCCGGCGGCGGGATGCCGAGCCGTAGGTTGTATCTGCCGTCTTTCCCTTCTTCGGCATAGCCGTTTCGGAAGTTGCGATTGACGTCCTCCCACAGATCCACGCGTACGAACACGTCTGTGGAACTTTGCGCGACGTACACTGCGCGGAGATCGTCTCCGGTGAATAGCGGCGAATCGTCCCCTTGTGCGTCGACCGCCAAGGGTTCCACGCCCGTCCAATCTCCGACCTCCGCATCGAGCGTGATGCTGGCCTGTGGAAAGGCGGGCAGAAGGCACTCGCGCCCGTCGGTTCCCGGCTCAGTTCCCACCTCACACGCCCCACACATGATGAGCGCTGGAAGGATGACGAGTCGCAGAGGGAATCTTCCACTGTCGAAGGGTAGACGACGCTGTCCCGGGCGGCGCACGTCGACCCCTCGACCAAAGGTGGTGTCCAACGTACCTCGGATCATGATTGCTCCCTCGTCTCCAGGTCAGGCTTCCGCGGAAAAGTAGACGACGCGCGGCCCACCGCTCTTTGATTTCCCGCCGTTCCCGTCCTGCGCTCGTGCTCCTCACTGTCTGGCAGACACGAGCGTCCCGTCTACGTCGAAAATGCGATCGTCCCAAGTCGCCGGAGCACCAGCAGGCGCGGTCTGCATCCAACATCCAATGGGAAGTCCTTCCGGAGCGAGCTCGAGTTTGCCATCGAGAGCCAGGCGATCGGCATGTGTCTGACGGATCTCTATCGTCTTGATAATCCAATACGCTCCGAAGACAACGACCGCTACCGTTTCAAAGAAGAACGTAAACGAATCGTTGTCGAAAACTGCTGCAGCAATCGCCGCGAGCGCAGGCGACAGCAGCATGAGCCCGGCAAGCGCCCTGTATATGTTTTGATAGGTCCTTGCAACTCTGGTATCGCGAATCAGTGACAGCGTATCGGACGCGCGGAAAAAGCACGT
>DATKDU010000377.1:0-20560 GCA_035512595.1 Pirellulaceae bacterium | reverse complement strand
TCGGGCACGATCCGCTCCAGCCGATGGATGAGGGGCAGCGCGGCGCTCGTCCAGCGCTGGAAATCCTCATACCGCGCGAATTGGAAAGCCGCCGCAACCTGCTTTCGCTCAGCACGACGGACGCTCCCCAGCAGCCGCATCATCATCACAAAGCCCGCGTGGCTCCTGGCCGGTGGAGTTCCCGACCGCCAAAAATACGCTTTCGCCAGTTTCTCCGTGACCATTTGAATGTAGTGGAGCTGATGACATGCCGGGGCGCTGTTTCGCCGCAGCAGGATCAAGACGTCATGATCCGACCGGGCCTGCATCCACCACAGCTCCTGCTGCCGGTTCATGTCAGCTCCGCGCGAACACCACCGCATTCTCGAGCGACCAGTTGCGCGGCAGGGGCAACGTCGATTGGGAAATGCGGTCCCACTGATTGGGCGTCACGTCGAGCATGCACAGTGTGTGTTCCGAATCCATCCCCCGGTCCACGCCAAAATCGAGGGGTTCGAGAGCTTCGTCCCGCAGTTCACCGATCAGTTCGTTCACCTCGACGAACCGTATCTCGCGCTCCGGGGCGTTGGTCGGCAAGTAATATACAGTGCGGATGCCTGGATCGACTTTGATGTGCTGCTCGGCATACCAATTTGCCAGGGCGTCGCGGTCGAAGGCAGTGGCCTGCATTGGTTCCTCCGTGGACTGGGGGCGAACGAACGGCGGCATACTTCCATTCTACTCCAGCAATTTCTTCAGCGCCGCTTCCTTTTCCGGGCCGGCGAGGAAGTCCAGGGCGCGGAGGTAGCGGGGCTGCTGGTCCTCGGTCGTGGCCGTGTCCTTGAGGATCTGCACCAGGAGGTCCGCCGACTTTTTGCCGCGGCTCCGCCAGATGATGTCCCTGCCGGCGGGCGTGTTCCACTTGCCATCGACCTTGGCCAGGTAAGCGTCGAGGCAAGCGTCCCACTTCCCTTCCGCGCCAATGCCGAGGGCTTCCAAATACCAGCGGTCCTTGCCGTCATGCTGGGCCGCCAGTTCGGCCCAAATCTGCGGAGCCTTGGTGGACTTCGAGTGACGCAGGGCGATCGCCAGCTCGCGGCGAACTTCCGGAGCCCGGTCCTTGGCCAATCCGGCCCACCCCTCGGCATCGAGCCCCAGACGTTGGGCAATCCGCACGGCGGTCACGCGAACGTCGGCGTCGTTGTCGAGCGCGGCCATCACGACTGCTTCCTCTCCCTCGCCCGGCATTTGGGCCAGCACCCACAGCAGCCGCGCCTTGAGCCGCGGATCGGCCGCCTTCTCGATCGCCTCCTCGACTGGGTGATGGGCCTTGTCCGCGATCGACACCAGCGACGTAACTGCGTGATACCGGACGTTTAGATTGGCGTTTTCGAGGGCCTTGAGGCAACCTTCCACGGTCGCGAAATCAAACTTCGGCACGCTGTACTTCGATCCCGGCGGGGCAACGCGGAAGATGCGGCCGCGATCGACCTCCTGCTGGTTGTGGCCGCCGACTCCCGGATCGTACCAGTCGGCCACGAACAGCGAGCCGTCCGGCGCGACGCAGACGTCGCTGGGGCGGAACCAGTTGTCGCGAGCCCCGAAGAGGATATTGACCGACTCGGCCTTGTACCCGGCGCCGTCTTTCGTCGCGACATACGCCCGCGTGACATTCGGCCCGGCGTCGCAGTGGATCACCTGGTTGTGAAACACCTTGGGCAGCAGCGTCCCTTCGTAGACGCAGATGCCGGTGGGCGAGCCCGCGCCGGTAAGCAGCATCGTCGGCACGACGCCGGGATCGTTCAGATGCCAGTGCCGCTCGGGAATCTCCTTCTCCCAGTTCTCGCGTTCCTGTTGCCAGCCTGCGCCGGTGAACTCGTCCTTGTAGCCGTAGTTGCCGAACTCCATGACGTAGTTGATTCGTACCCCCTTGTTGCCGTCGTCGTCGTTGTCGCTTTGCCAGAGCGTGCCGAACGAATCGACGGCGACTTCCCAGTTGTTGCGAAAATTCCAGCCGAGCGTCTCGACGCCGCTGCCGTCCATGTTGCAGCGGAAGACCATCCCCTCCTGATACGGCTTGCGGTTGGCGACGACCGGATTGCCGGCCTGATCGACGACGATCTTGCCGTGCTTATCCTTGAGCTGATTCCCCGAGTTGCCGAAGTTGAAGTACAGCTTGCCGTCGGGGCCGAAGATGAAGGCGTGAATGCCGTGGTCATGCTGCGTGCCGCCGATGCCGCTAAAGAGCACGTCGCGCTTCTCGTCGGCCTTGAGGTCGCCGTTCTCGTCGTACAAGACCTGCACGCGGTCGTTGGCCGAGACGATCACGCGGCTGCCGAGGACGCAAATGCCGTGGGCCGAGTCGATGTCGCGGCCTTGATAGAAGACGGTGGTCTTGTCGGCAATGCCGTCGCCGTCGGTGTCTTCCAGGACGAGGATGCGGTCCCCTTCAGGTCGGCTGCCGTTGTGTTTTCGATAGTTCTTCACTTCGCAGGCCCAGACGCGGCCGAGGTGGTCGATGTCGATGCTGGTAATGTTCGAAATCTGCGGCTCGCTGGCGAACAGGGTTGCTTCCAGGCCGTCAGCAACATCGAGCCCGGCCACGGCATCTTGCGGCTCGCGGCTGACGTTGTCAGCACTGGCGGTCCCTGCGGTGAGCCGGGCTGGAGGCTGCTGCGTGAAGACGAAGAATTGCACGGTCGAGCCGCACCCCTGATCGGTGCCGCCGTTGTCGAGCCCCGCGCGGGCCTTGAACCGCGTATACCCTTCGGGCAGATCGAAGGCAATGACGCTGTTGGCGTGGGTGCCGATCCCGTAGCTGATGCTTTGGCCGGCGATCTTCATTTCCTTGCCGGTGCAATTCTTGTTGACTTCGACATTGCCAAACTGCGTCTGGGCCGATTTCCACTTGAGGTCGGTGAGCTTCTTCTCGCCCGCTGGGCCGACGAGCCGCGGCTCGGCCCAGTCGGCCCAGTCGCAGCCAAAGCCGTCGCCGCCGTCGGTGACGACGAGAAAGAGCTGCCTGGCGCCAGTGATGTCCGCATCGACTTCGACCGCATGTCCCTTCGTGGCGGCAGTCACAATCGGGCTGGCGAAAGCAGGGCGGGCGCGCCGCTGAGCGCCGCGATTATCAGGGGGCTGACGCCCCCCGCTCGCCTTGTCGGGACGCCCCCCGCTCGCCTTGTCCGGCGGCAACTTTAGCCGCTTGCGCACCGCCTCGCGATCGAAGTTCGCGCCCGGCTGCATGTCCTGATTCGCTTCCAGATCGGCCAGCGTCACCGGCGGCGATTCGACGCCGCTGGTGGGCACTTCACCATGGGCGCACCAGACGATGGCGTTGAGCATCACCTTGCGGAAATTCGGGTCTCCCCAGTTCCAGTGAAAATGCCCCCCCGTGAAGCCGAAGCCGCGGCCGCCGCCATCGCGCTCGGCGGCCCAGGCGACGTGCTGCCGCTCCCCTTTGGCGATCGCCGCCCGCACGTGGGGATTGCCGCTGTGAGCGCCGTCGCGCCGGCTGAGCGTCTCCTTGGGGGGCAGATCGGTGAGGATCGGCGTGACTCCCTTCATCTCCGGCCGAAACCGCATGTGGTAGTACCACTCGTCGTTGATTTCAAACGGCTGGACGCCGCGGGCGATCGGGTGGTCGGGGAGCTTGGCAAACTTGGCCGTCCAGTGCGGATTCACCGACCAATGCGCCTCGAAATAACCGCCGATCCAGTCGAGGAATTTTTCGCCGGGCTTTCCCGCCGGCACCTCGACGCCGTAGTGGATGCAAACGATGCCGACCCCTTTCTTGGCCAGGGCGTCGATCTTGTCCAGATGCGGAATGGCCATGTGTCCGCCGCCGCCGTCGCAATACATGACGATGCAATCGGCCCCGTCGAAGATGCTCTCTTCCTGCGGCCAGCCGTTTTGCTGCACGACCGTCTCGTACTCGGGCATGGCGGCCTTCAGCTCCTTGGCGAGCAAGATGCAGCCGGCGTTGTGTTCGTGGTCGCCGTAGGCGTGGCTCGGCCGGCCGGCGACGAAGACAATCTTTTTGCCTTTCCCCTCGCGATTGCCGGCCTGGTCGTCCTTTTCCGGCGCGGCAGCGCCGCCGAGCTTCTTGAGCCGGATGTTGCGGAACTGGACCGTCATCGGCGGTCCAGCGTGAAGTTGCAGGGCGATGATCCCCTTGTCACGACGCTCTTTCGTGTCCTCATCGGTGCAGATGCTCGTTGTGACGCCGTTGATCCGGTGCTCGAACGTGAACCCTTTGCCGATGATGTGGTAATCGTTCCAGTCTTCCTTCTTGATCTTCTTCTGAATCTCGGCGCTCTCGCCGACGGTGCTGACAACTTCTACTTTCGCCCTGCCGCCATCACGGTTCTTGACGACCGTCTTTTGCCCTCGATTGGCGAGAATACCGCCGAACCGCTCGCCGTAGTTGATGCCGGAGTAGGTGTCGCCCGCTTCAAAATCGGCCTGGTAGCCGCCGACGACCCATTTATCGTTGGGGACCTCGAAGCTGCGGTACTGAATGCCGCTGTTGCCCTTGATGATTTTGTACTGGAGCCTCAGCTCGAAATCGCCGACCTCCCCTTTGCGCCAGATGATGAACGTGTTTCCCTTGGTCGGCTTCTCGGCCGTGGTCTGGCCGGTGATCGCGCCCTCCTTGACGCTCCAGAATTCGGGGTTGCCGTCCCACCCTTCGAGGGTCTTGCCGTCGAAGATGGGATCGAAACCTTCGTCGTCGGCGGCCAGGGCGACGCCGGCCAGCAAGATTGGGAATAGCAGGGCGCAAACAAAGCGGACCTGATGACTCATGGGAGAGGCTCCAGGAGAACGTGGGCGATTGGGCAGGCGGCAATGCCGCCGCGGTAGGCAAAAAATCCAGGCTGGCATTATAGTCAGTGGCTGGGGTGGATGCAGCCGAGGGAGGGTAGCGCTCCGACAGACAGCGATTCGCCGCAGGCGACGAGCTAGACCGGGGCTTCGACGTGATCACCATGGAGACCAGGCACAAGAGCGGTCAAGAATCGCTGACCGTCAGCAAATGCCTGCCAAAGTGCAGAATCGGGTAGGTCATCGGCATTGAAGCTGGATCATGCTTTGGACAGGTTGAAAACCTGTCCTACGCGGGCGAATCCAGCCGCGGCAGCGGCGGCGGGATTTCGTCTTCGGCCAGCTTGCGGGCGACGCTGGAGTCTTCCAGCGAGCGGGCGGGAAGCTCGAGCGTGAACTTGCTCCCTTGGCCCGGCGTGCTTTCGACGTGAATGTCGCCGCCGTGCTCGCGCATGATCTTCTGGCTGACGGGCAGGCCGAGGCCAGTGCCGCGGGCCCCTTTGCGCGACTCGAAGACGGAGAAGATGCGTTTGATGTCCTCGGGGGAAATGCCTTCGCCGTTGTCGGTGACGATGATCCGCACCGTGGAATCGCCAGGCTCGTACTCGATGCTCACGCCGACACGGCCGGCGCCGTCCTGGTGGTCGCAGGCGTCGATGGCGTTGGTCACCACGTTGAGGATCGCCCGGTGCAAGAGGTCCGCATCGAATGTGAATTGCTTCAGCCCCGGATGCGGCTGCCAGGTGATCGTCACCACTGCGTCCTTGGCCCGCGTCTGCATTAACTCGACGACGTCGGCCACGATCTCATTCAAGTTCCCCGGCACCAGCTCCGGCTCGCGCTCCTTGCTGAACGTGAGCATGTCCATGACCAGGTTGGAAATCTTCTCCTGGTTCTTTTCGACGATTCGCCATCCCTTGCGGACCAGGGCGTTGTCCTCCCCCTTCAGCCCTTCGTCGATCAGGTAGCTGCCGCCGCGAATCCCCTGGAGAATGTTCTTGATGTGGTGCGACAAGGTGGCGATCGTCTGTCCCATTGCCGCCAGCCGCTCCGCCTGCACCATCGCCGAGTAATACGACGTGTCTTCGATGGCGAGTGCCGCCTGGTGGCCGATGGCGACCATCAACTTGAGGTGCTCTTCCGAGAATTTGTTGGGCGAGTGGCGAGTGGCGACCTTTCCCGGCGGAGTGTAGGTGTCGATGTAGATCACGCCGACGATGCCGTAGCGTCCCTGCATGGGGACGCAGATCGCTTCGCGGACGCCGGCAGTGACGATGGAGAGGCCTGGGTCCCAACGCTGGTCGTCCTTGGCGTCGCTGGTCAGCACCCCTTCCTTGCTCTGCATGACGAAGTCGAGAATCGTGCGGCTGATGGCCAGCCGCTCTTCGCCGCGGGTCCCTTTGCGGTTCTGGCTGGCAGCCGGCTCGACCTCGCCGGTCTCCTGGTTGACGAGCATCACCACGCCGCGGTCGGCTTCGACCCACTCGAAGATCAAATCGAGGATGCGCGCCAGGAGCTGGTTGATGTCGAGCGTGTGACTGACCGCCAGGGCGGTGCGGTACATCACCTGCAGGTTGCTGCGGGCGCGGGCCAGCCATGGGCTGTCGGCCGAGTCGGGAACGCGAAAGACCTGGCTTCCCTCCTCCTGACTGACCGAGCGGACGATCCGCGACCCCTCCGGCCGCGTCGCCGAGACGATGTCGATGTCGTGGGCGATTTTGTGCTCCGACTCGTCCGTGGAGTCGGTGAAGATCAGCAGCGACCGCCCGAGCAAGATGCGGTCGCCGGTCGCCAGCCGCTTCTCGCGGACTTGCTCCGCGTTGACGAACGTGCCGTTGGAGCTCCCTAGATCGATCAGCAAGTAGCCTTGCTCGTCCCTGCGAATCTGGGCGTGCTGGCGGGAAACTTCGCTGTCGGCAACCTGAATCTGGTTCGTGCCGTCGCGACCGAGCGAGTACGTTTCGTCGATTTCCTCGGGCAAGTCAAAATGCTTGCCGAGGTCACGGCCCTGCATCACGTACAAAGTGGCCATCGTGCGATTTTCCGGAGATCCATTGCGGATTGCAGATTGCGGATTGAGGATTGGAAACGAATCTGCAATCCGCAATCTGCAATCCGCAATCGCTACGCTGCCCTGGCTGCCGCCAGTTCCTGGATTGTATGGACCAGCGGAGCGAAGTGGTAGGGTTTGGCCAGAACCTGCCGCGGCAAGAGTTTCCCGCGGACGCGTCCCAAAACGATGAGCGGCGTGCCGCGCGCTTCCAGTTGCGCTTCGAGCTCCGCTTGAATGCCGCCGTCGCCCGCGTCGGCCGTCTCGCCATCGAGAACGACGACGTCCGGTTCGTGCTCGCGGATCAGCCGCAAAGCGGTTCGCGCCTGCCCGGCGGCATACGTCGCCAGCCCGCGCTGCGTCAGTGCCGTCGTGAGCACTTCGCGCGAGTCGCCGCTGGGACCAACGAGGACCACACAGCCGGAGAGATTTGGTTCGCGATGTCCAGCGCCAGGGTTCATGATTGGCACGCGTACGTGCGAGGAAGGTTCTGCCAAGGAGGGGGCGAAGGATAGCAGCGACCGCCAACGCTGTCAAAGGGACCCGCCAGCATTCGCCTTGACCGCCATTACCCGCCGCTTCTACACTCCCCCCTTTTCCGCGGATGCTATCACTGGACCTGCTGATGCTGGCACTGCTGCGCCGTTGTCTTCCGATTGTGCTCGCAGCGGCAGCGTCCTGCACGGCGGCAGCAACGGCCGGCGAGAAATGGCCGGTGGAGCACACGGCCGGCATCTTTGCCTGCCATGCCGATTTCTCGCTCGAGCGTCACGCGGCACTGCTGGATGAGTTGGGGACGCTCGCCCGCGAGGTGGAAGAGCTGCTCGGCACTTCGCCGCCGGAGGAAACGGTGCATCTGTTCTTGTTCGAGAAGAAGGCGACCTATCAGGCCTACCTGAAGCACTACTTCCCGCGCGTGCCGTATCGCCGGGCGCTGTTCATCAAGGGGCGCGGCCCGGGCATGGTCTTCGCCTACCAAGGGCTCGATTTCGAGATCGACGTGCGGCACGAGTGTACGCACGCGGTGCTGCACGCCTCACTCGACCACGTGCCGCTGTGGCTCGACGAAGGCCTGGCCGAATACTTCGAAGTGCCGCCCGATCAGCGGGGGGAAAAGCATCCGCACCGCTCGGCAGTCGCGGCCTTGGTCAATAGCGGCCGATTGCCGCGGCTCGTGGAGTTGGAGCCGATGAGCAACCTGTCGTCGCTGGGGCGGGAGGAATATCGGGATGCCTGGGCCTGGGTCCACTTCATGCTGCACGGCCCGCCCCCCGCGCGCGAGGAACTGCTGTCCTATCTGAAGGACGTTCAAACCGATGCCGACGCCGAGCCGCTAAGTCGCCGCCTCAAGCGGCGGCTGCCGGATTTGGAGCGGCGCTTGGCGGAGCATTTTCTTGGGTCTGGAGTGCGGTGACTCGCCGCCGCTTTTGATTCTCGGAGACCCAATCCGATCCAGCCATTGCCCCCTTCTACGGCACTACAGTCACATTGCCAAATTGGCGGAAGTGATCGTCAAGTGCTGCGGCAGTGCGAATGCCCAGATCGTCGATGACGACCTTGCTGGTGCAATCGGTGAAGCTCCAGCCGGCAGCGGCGCGCTGCTGAAAGAGAATCCAGGCGCGATAGATTTGTTCCTCGGCAACGAACTGAATGCGTGCGACCTTTCCGCGAAAAAACTCATGGCCGGCTTCCAGCGCTCGCCTAAGTTCACGACGGGCCGACAGCAGGGTCAACGTTTCATCGACGCAGTAATCTGTCGTGACGAGCGGTCCACTCGTCGCAGCAACCCACGCCCGCACTCGCTCATGGTCCGGGTCAATGGGAAGGAAAAATGCGAACCAGACGCTGGTATCTACGAAGATCATCAAGGCTTTCCGTACAGCACCTTGTCATGGTCCGCGCCGCTGAACGGCTCGTCGGATCCCTCTAGCGGCAGAGACGCGATGCGGTCAATAGCCGCCAGCAACCTGCGGCGCTCCTCATCGGTCATTGGGTCGCTGGACGGAACGAGCGGAGCGGTGCCGATTGGACGATTAGTGACAATCACCTCGACGGACGTTCCGTCGGGCAATGCCGTGCCGCCGTCGAACACGACGACGCCGTTTTGGACGATTCCGTGGAGAGTCATAGGCGAATTATACCTTGATCACGACCCGTTTCCATTTCCAACTCTAAATCAGCCCATCCAGCTCCTCCACCAGCTTCCCAAAATGGGTCAGTGCCGTTTCAACTGGCTCCGGCTTCTCCATATCGACGCCGGCGGCACGCAAGAGGTCGAGCGGGTCTTGCGAACAGCCACCCGAGAGAAAGCCGAGGTAGTCTTTCAGCTCCTTCTCGCCGCCGTTCAAGACGCGCTGGGATAGAGCAATCGCGGCCGACAGGCCCGTGGCGTACTTGTAGACGTAGAACGCTCGGTAGAAGTGGGGGATGCGGAAGCATTCCAGCGACAGCTCGTCGTCGATGACAAAATCCGGACCGAAGTAGGCCTCCAGCAATTTGCGATATGCGTCCTTCATCGTCTGCACCGTCAGCGGCTCCCCCGCCTCCGCCATCGCGTGCGTGACCTTCTCGAACTCGGCAAACATCGTCTGCCGCACCAGCGTCGAGCGAATGTCGTCCAGCTCGCGGTTGACGAGGTACGCTCGCTGGCGGTCGTCGCGGGCTTTCTTGAGCAGGTGGTGACTCAATAGTTCCTCGTTGAACGTGCTGGCGACTTCGGCCACGAAGATCACGTAGTCGTAGTACTGGTAAGGCTGCTTCTTGGCCGAGTGCCAGGTGTGCATGCTGTGCCCCGCCTCGTGGGCCAGCGTGAACACGTCGTTGAACACGTCTACGTTGTAATTCATCAGGATGTACGGCACTGCGTCGTAAGTGCCGCTGGAAAATGCCCCGCTGCTCTTGCCCTGGTTGGGATAACGGTCGCACCAGCGGCCGAGGAGGCCTTCTTCGAGCGCCCTACAGTACTGAGTGCCGAGGGGCGCGAGAGCCTCGATCACCAGCTCCACCGCCTGCTTCCAGGTCCGCTTGATCTCCAGGTCCGAGAGGATCGGCACGTAGGTGTCGTAGTGATGAATGTCTTTGAGCTTCATCTTCCGCCGGCGAACGTCGTAATAGTGGTGGACTTTCGGCAGGTGTTTGCGAACGGCACTGATCAGGTTGTCGTAAACCGACTGCGGGACGTTGTCGGGGAAGAGGGCGGACTGAAGAGCGCTGCCAAAGCCGCGGACCTTGGCGTAATAGACATCCTTGTGGATCGAGCCGGCAAGCGTCGCCGCCAGCGTGTTCTCGTGGCCCGTAAACTGCGTGTAATATTGGTGAAACGCCTTCTTGCGGACGCTGCGGCTCGGCGAGACGAGCAGCTTCGAAAACGTCGCATTCGACAGCTCGACCTGCTGCCCCTTTTCATTCTTCACGAAGCCAAACTTCATGTCGGCATCGAGGAGCTGGCGAAAGGCCTTGCTGGCCGCGCCGGCCATTTCCCCCTGCATGGCAAGGATTTCCTCCTCGCGGGCCGAGAGGGTGTGCGGCTTGTAGCGGATCAGCCGCTGGAGGATCAAGCGGTACGGCTTCAACTCCTCGGCATCCAGGTACGCGGCCAGTTGTTGCTCGGGAAGCGCGAGGATTTCGGGGCGGATGTAGCTCGACGCCTGGTTGGCCCGGGTGGACAAATTCTGCACGCGGGCGACCATCCCCTGGTATTTGCTGTCGGCCTGATCCTCGGTCACCTTCAGATGGGCATAGCCGCCGACCCGCTCGGCCAGGCGGTCGAACTGGCTATCGAACGCCAGGCACTCGGCCAGCGACTTGGCGCCATCTCCCAGCTTGCCGCGGAATGTTTCGTAGCCGGGGATCAGCTTGTCGAGCTGCGCGAACAGCTTTTCCCACTGCTCGTCGGACTCGCAAAGGCTCGACAGGTCCCACGTGTCGGCCGCGGGGACTTTGCAGCGGGGGGGCAGGCGGAGGGTTTTGGCCACGATAGTCAGGCGGTGAGAGTCACGGGTCAGCCAGGTTCAGTGTTCCAAGTTTAGTGTTCCCTGTTGCCAGCGCAAATGCGTGTGAGCTGGCAGCCTCGAGCCTTGAACTTCGCCCGGAAACACAGTGGCGGGGCGGCTCGTTTGCCGCGGCTTGCCAGCCTGGGTTGATAGCGCCTTTGCGCCGCCGACAGGCGTGTACTTACGACGATTTACCGGCCGGCGGTAAATCCGTAACCTCTTGTCCACACGGCCCTTGCAGCGACAGACGCTGCCTGGCGGTCGCCGCAAGTTCCTTTCGGCCGCGGACTCAATATAGCGCGTTTGCGCACCCGGCTGAGGCTCTGCGCGAGCGCCCTGGGCCGCCTCATTTACATTTCGCTTTGGGCCCGCAAGGGCGCTCACGTTTCCCACAGCGGTATCGTTCCCCTTTGCCGCCGGCTGCCGGTTTGTCCGCCGCTGTGATAAGGGGAACAACGAGCCGCCGGACCGCGGCCAGCGACTGGGCCACAACGCCAAATGCAGCGTCTGGCAGAGGCACTTACGACAAATCGGACCGGCCGCCGGTCGAATCTATACCTATGTATACTGACGCTTTGCAGCCCGCCCCGCGGTCCAGCCGCTGGCCGTAAGTCATTTTCGCCGCCCGCCGAAATACAATACCCCGAACGGGGGGGTGAACGACGGATCACCCGGCCCAGATATAAGGGGTTATAAGACCCTCCGCGGGATGGCCCGCCGACTGCCGAGGGGCTGGGCGCTTTCGGCTCTAGGGCAACCGAACGTCCCTTGCCGCCCGCGATGCACAGGCGACATTTTTTAACACAACCGGAATGAGAAAGATCAACCCCTGCGCAGCAGCCAGCGGTCGAAATGGCAGTCCGCCAGCTCGCCGGGATGAGGACTGCAACTCTTATGCCACAGTTGTACACGTACCAGCCGCCGGGTAGGCGTCAGGTCAGGTACAACCAACCCCCTCCGTGAAGTTGGTACTTGGGATGGCGTACCCAGTTCGCAGTACTCGGTACGTAGGCCGCCTCCGACCTCTGACCTCTGGACCTCTGACCTCCGAATTGTGGGTCGCCCAATTTCGGTGTTATTTGACCGATTGGATCAACTAACGCGGACGGCCATTGGAGCGTGCTTGGACGGAAACCGTGAACCGACCAAGACTTCGGTTGCCGCGCCCGGGTGAGTGCATTAAGGTGTTATTTGACCTGTCGGCAGGCCTAACAAATTGGCCGAGCCGACTAAACATAGTTCGGCACGTCACGAGGGGCCGACAAATGCAAGTCATCGAAGCAATTCTGTTCGTCGTACTCCTGGCTGCGCTCGGCCTCTTAATCGTTGGGCCGTTTGCATTTGTGCGCGCGTTGGCGTATCGTCGCGTAATTCGAGGCGAAGTTTCACGCCGAGGCGGTCAGCTGGTGCGAATTTTTCCGTCGTGGGTGTTCCGGATTGTTGTGGAAGGCTGGAATGTCGGTAGGCGAATTCGCTTCAAGTGGGTTGACCAGGCGGATCGGGTTCACGTGTCTGAATGCCAATTCATGCACGTAGGAATGGAGAGCTTGACTGGGCGTGGCAGGTTTCGCTGGCTCGGTGATGTTCATGCCAACCAAATCGCCGAACCAGACGATGAACGTGAGCGGCGGCGGACCGGTTCGTAAAGTGGATGATCAACTTCCGCCGCCACGTTATCGTCACCGTTATGCCCCTCGCTGCTGGTGCGTCTGATGCCCAACGGAAAGCCCGGTGATCACCCTCTGACCGACATGCTCGTCCAGGGGAAGCATCCATTCCCCGCGGACATTGAGCAGATGCTGCGCGACGTGCTCTCGCTCGATCCCATGTTTCCGGACGGGAAGCGTCGCTACGTCGATCAGGTGGCGTGGGATCGCCGGTTCGTCGATTGGGAGCGTGGCGAGAACTTGGACGAAGGCCGCAGTGCCCTCCGCTCCGTGTTGGCGGAGCTTCGCGGCGAGCGGTCGGCCGGGGCATAACCCGCCGATGCAGCGCGCCGGGGGGGCGGTATGCTTTAGATCGCAAGCCGGTAGTGCGCCGGCCGCTGATCGGCCTCACGTTCGAGGGGCCGCCTCCGATCTCCGGCCTCACCCCTCCAGCCGCGGCGACTCCGTCGCCAGCCGGTCGAGCATGAACTGGAGCGACCGCTCGATGGAGACCATCAGCGGGTCGATGGGAGCGGTGCGGTCGCGTTCGGGGGAAACTTCGATCGCCTCGCCGATCTCCAGCACCACTTTGCGGCCGGGATGGACGCGGGCCTTGTCGAACAAGTCCTCCTCGAACTTCTCGACAATTTCCACCACGCGGTCCACGCTCGGCTGGTTGGCCAGGTAGTCGGGGGGATAGCAGGCGAGCTGCTGGGCGAGGTAGATGTCGTTCAAATGTCGCCAGCGGCGGGCCCGCTCCGCCGCATCGACCCGGCCGGCGACCATCTCGGGCAGAATCTTGGCGCGAAGATTTCGGACTCGCGGCACCACCGGCCCCGTCTGCGACCTGCCGAACCACTGCTGCTCCAGGGGCCCCAGCAAGCGATCCAACAGCTTTTGCAGCCGTTCGGCAAACGAGCCGCTCTCCGTTTGTCCGAAGTATTCCAGCTCCTTGAGGCTGAGCAGCCCAGGTAATCATACAATCCGTAGGGTCAAGCGAGCGGTAGCGATCGCCGACCCACCGGAATCGATGATGTATCGCGGTGGGCCGGCGCTCGCCGAGGCGAGCTGGTCCCACCCTACGAATGCTGGTGCGACGGCAGCAGCTTCTTCATCTGCGGCCAGGTGCGCGTGTTGGCCACGTCGTGCTTTGTCAGGCCGGCGCGGCGGGCTTGCAGAATGCCGTACCGCAGCACGTCGATCCCGTCGGTGCTGTGCGCGTCGCTGGAAATGACGATCGGAATCCCGTGGGTCTTGGCGGCGGCACACATCACGTCGTTAAGATCGAGCCGCAGGGGGTTGGCGTTGAGCTCCAGCAGCTTTTGGTGTTTTTTGGCCGCGGCAAAGACCGCCTCGATGTCCACTTCGTACGGATCGCGGCGGCCGATCAGCCGGCCGGTGGGATGGGCGATGCAATCGACGTGTTCGTTGGCCAGCGCCCCGACGATCCGCTCGGTGATCTTCTCCCGCGGCTGCTTCTGGCCGTAGTGGACGCTGCACACGACCCAGTCCGCTTCGGCCAGGACGTCGTCGGGCAAATCAAGCTCCCCTGATTCGAGGATGTCGCACTCGATGCCTTTGAGCAAGGTAAAGTCTTTGCCCAGTTGCTTGTTGACCGCATCGATCTGCTGCCACTGCTTCCGCAGCCGCTCGGCATTCAGGCCGTTGGCCATCGTAACGCGCTTGGAGTGATCGGTGATGGCGATGTATTTCAGGTCCCGCTCGCGGGCGGCCGCGACCATTTCTTCGATCGACGCGCTGCCGTCGGTCTCGAAGGTGTGCATGTGCAAATCGCCGCGCAGGTCGGCCAGCTCGATCAGTTCCGGCAGCTTTCCCACGGCAGCCCATTCGAACTCGCGGCGGTTCTCGCGAATCTCTGGGGGAAAGAGGGGCAGGTCGAGGGCCGCGTATACTTCCTGCTCCGTCCGTCCGGCGATGTACGTTTCCTTCTCCCCCTTCACGCGGAAGACGCCGTACTCATTGACCTTGAGTCCTCGCTCCTTGGCGATTCCCCGCATCGTGACGTTGTGCTCTTTGCTGCCGGTGAAGTACTGGAGCGCTGCGCCGAACGATTCTTCGGGGACGACGCGAAGGTCGATTTGCAATCCGGCGTGCGTGCGGACAGACATCTTGGTGTCGCCGCGGGCGATGGTCTCCGCCGCTAGCGGGAATGCCGCCAGACAATCCATCGGCTCGTCCGGCTTCTGGGCCACCACCAGGATGTCGAGGTCGCCGATCGTTTCCCTGCCGCGGCGGTAGCTGCCGGCGAATTCCAGCTCCTGGATCGACGGACAGGACCGCAGGTACTTGCGCAGCTCCTGGACGATCTGGTCCGCTTCGGCCCACAGCATCCGCTGGCCGGCCTTCTCGGCAATCTCCATCCCCTGGAGGATGAGCTGCTCGGTCTTGGCGCCGAAGCCCTTGAGCTTTTGCACCTGGTGCGCGTCGCAGGCGGCTTTGAGGTCCGCGAGGGTCTTGATGGCGAGCTGGTCGTAGAGCGCCTTGGCTTTCTTGGGACCCAGGCCGGGAATCCGCAGCAGGGCCAGCACGCTTTCTGGGATTTGCGATTTGAGCTCCATCAGCATCGGCAATTCACCGGTGCCGACGAGCGTGACGATCTTCTGCGCCAGGTCGTCGCCGATCCCTTCGATCTGGGTCAGCTTCTTGCTCCCTTCGACGACCAGATTCTCCAGCGGTTCGTGATAGTCGCGGATCGTCCGGGCGCTGTTGCGGTAGGCCCGCACTCGGAACGGATTGGCCCCCTGGAAGTCGAGCAGATCGGCGATCTGATCGAAGGCGTCGGCAATGGTGGCGTTGGTCATGGGAATGCGGAATGCGGATTGCGGAATGCGGATTGCGGATTGCGGATTGCGGATTGCGATTGTGCACGGATATGGCTTGGCACTCAGCACGCAGTACTCAGTACCAGAGTACGGAGTACCAGCCAAGTGTCTCCTGACTCCTGACTCCTGACCCTGTGCGTCACGCGTGGATTTCCACGACATCCTTATCCTCTACGACATAGTCCCCCTTCATCTGCGATCCACCAATCACGTTCTTCCCCCACACGCGAGCGTATTTGAAATTCGTCGCCAGGTCGCGGTGGACCATCCCGGCGATTTCCAGCAGCGTGCCGCCGCGGCGGATCGTGTACGGCTTGTCGTAGTCCGGCTCTTTCTTGGTCGGTGATTTGGTGTAGACGCGGACGACGTCGAGAGCTTCATACATGGCGTTCCGCAAATCCTCCAGTCCAGTGCCGTGCGCCGCGGAGATGCGGAATTCGCGAAAGTCGAGCGGACAGAATTCCTTGAGCAGCGCGATGCGGTCCGCGGCCTCGGGGAGGTCGATCTTGTTGAGCACCAGAAAGGATTGCGTGAACGACAGGCCGACGTCCTCCTCATGGAGATAGCTTTCCTTCGCCAGCCGCGTCTTGGACTCGTTCAGCCGCGCGAGCACTGCCTGCACGTCCTCGATCCCTTCATCCGCTCCGAGGTCCACCATCAAGAGCGCCAAGTCCGACCCGCGGATGATTCCCAGCGTCCCCGGGTCGAACACGTCCTTGCTGATCGGCGGCGTGTCGATGAGCTGCACCTGCACGTCTTCCCACGGCATCATCCCCGGGTGCGGCTCGCGGGTCGTGTACGGATACGGGGCGATTTCCGGCGTGGCCCGCGTCAGGCTCGCCAAGAGCTGGCTCTTGCCGGCATTCGGGCCGCCGATGATCGCCACCCGGCCGGCCCCCTGCCGCGGAATTCTGTGGCTGACGCCCCCTTTCTTCCCCGCCTTCCTGGCGTGCTCGCACTCCGCCTTGGCCTTGCTGATCTTGGCCTTCAGCTCGGCCTGGAGCTTGTCGGTCCCCTTGTGCTTGGGAATCTCCTTGAGCATCACCTCCAGGCAGTGCAGCTCCTCCTCCGGCGTCTGCGCGCGGCGGTACTCCTCCTCGGCTTTTTTGTACTGCGGCGTGAGGTTGGCGGGCACGGGCGATTGCGGAATGCGGATTGCAGATTGCGGATTGGCGGCAAATAATCCGCTCCCCGGCTATTGTAGCGGGGCGGGACGGAGGGAATCAGCGGCCGCCAGCACGTCGCGCCACAGCACGGGCGAAACATCGTGCGGCATTCGGGCGGCGATTTCTAGCAGCACTTCGTCGGGTGGGCGGTTATGGACAAGGGATAACGCGGCGGCGACGATTGCCGGTGAGCGGCTCATGCCGGCACTGCAGAACACGAGCGTGGGAACCTCGCAGCGAGACAGCTTCACGACGGCATCGATTGCGGTGGCCAGACGCCGCGCGTCGTTGCCACCGCCATCAACGATCGGTATGCGAAGATAAACCAGCTCGCGCGTCACCGGCAGCGGCAGTTCCTGCATCGCCAGATCGACGATTGCTTCCACGCCCAGATCGAGCACGCGCTTGAGATCGCGGGCCTCCAGGGCATTGCCGATCCACAATCGGCCTGGCTCGATTTCATGCATCGCTCGTGCGCCCAATGGCCTTCCGGTAACAGTACGCAAACAGCAAATCCCACTCGGCGCGGGCGATCTGGCGGGCCAGCGATTCGGCCGACGATTTGCCGCGGGCGATCGCTTCGCACAGATCGACGAAGCGGAACGGATCCCAGGTGGACTGCGTCGCCAGGAAGGCGGCGGCACTGTCGGGCTTGTCCTTCGCCGCCAACTCGCGGGCCTTCTCGTTCAAGGACCCAAACACCGGGTGGCTCGGCACTCGCCGGAACCAGTATTTGGCATTGCCATAGTCCGGCTCACGGCGGTGCATGATGCCGTGCCAGTAACTGCCGTCGATCGTGTCGATGTCCTGGCTGATCGTGTGCGATTCGTCCAGAAAGTCGTGCAGCAGCCACAGACCGCTCAAGCAGCAGCGGGCGGCATCGCGATCGACGATTTTTTGCCGGTCAAACGTGCGATCGAGGGCGAGAGCAACCAAGTTCTTGCGGACCGACTCGTTTGGCCTGCCCGGGCCGAGCTCGGGAATGCGGTCGGTGCCGAGCAGGCTGGTAAAGAGGGGCGAGTAGTCAACGGGAATGGCGGTCATGGCTCGTCAATCGCTCGCGTGTACTTGGTACTGGGTACTCAGTATGAAGTACGAAATTCGAAGGCGACTCCATTCCTTCTTCACCTCTCTCCGTCCCTCTGTCACGAGCCGAACGCCGGAGGCTGTTAGCCTCCGGCTAGGGAGTCTTCTTCTCCTCCGCTTTCGCCTCCGCTGGCTTCGCTTCCGCCGGCGCTGGAAACACTTCCATCTTGCTCGACACGTTCCAAATCTTGATCGAGTCGTTGTGACTGCCGGTGGCCAGCACGGTCCCGTCGGGGGAGAAGGCGACGGCCCAGACGGTGCTCTTGTAGGGGCCAAGGGAAGCGACTTCCTTCTTCTCGGCCACGCTCCACAGCTTGACCGTCCGGTCGTGGCTGCTCGTCGCCAGGAGCGTCATGTCGGGCGAGATTGCCACGTCGCTGACCCAGTCATTGTGCCCTTCGAGGGTCCCCTGATCGGCACCCGCATTATTCCACAGCTTCACCTTGCGGTCGGCGCCGCAGGTCGCCAGCAAATTGCCGTCCTTCGACCAGGCGACGGCCCAGACCGCATCGCCATGCTCCATCTTGACCTTCTCGGTGCCGGCATTCGTATCCCACAGCTTGGCGAACTTGTCGGTCGAACAGGTGGCGAGCGTGTTGTTGTCCGGCGCGAACTCCAGGTCGTAGACTGCCGCGTCGTGGGCCTTGATCGTTTTCACTTCCTTGGCGGCGGCCGTTTCCCAGATCGTGATGTTGCCGTCTTCGTGGCCAGTGGCGAATTTGCTGCCGTCGGGCGACAAGGCAATGCCGCGGCACCAGCCTTTTTTCTCCAGCGTGGCCTGCGGCTTCTTCTCGGCGACGTTCCAAACGACGATTTTGCCGTTGTAGCCGGTGGTGATCAGGGTCTTACCGTCGCCGCTGATGGCGACGGCCCAGATGTTCGTATCGTGGCCCCCCTCAAGCGATGCGGTCAGCGCCCCGCTCTTGGGATCCCAGAGCTTCACGTCACCCGGGCGATACTGGAGGCTTTCGCCGCCGACGGCGGCCAGGACTGCACCGTCGCCGCTGAAGGCCAGATCGGTAACCCAGCGTGTGTGCTTGGCGATGGCGGCTGGTTCCTCAGCGGTGGCCGCGCCTGCGAGGATGGCAATGACGAGCGAAACAGCATAGAGGCGATGCATGGAACCCTCCTTCGAGAAATCAAGGTGTGGGTCGTGATGATGGGATTATAGCTCCCGTTCGTAGGTCCCGCCTGCCGGGCGGGACCTGGAAATTGCTTGCTATCGGTCGCTCGGACCGGCGTCTCACGAGCGCCGATTTCCCCGGCCGCCAGTGGCCCAACGGGAAGGTCCCACCCGGCAGGCGGGACCTACTTGGCTTCCAAGAGCCGCGGCACAGCGGTCGCCATGAGTGGCACGGCAGTCGGCGAAGCTTCCAGAATTGCCGTCACCGACTCGATCGCCCCTTTAGCGTGTTTGACGTACTCAGGCCTCTCCAACTTGCGGGCGAGGGTCAGCAAGTTGAGAGCGCTGACACTGCTGCCGGCCGGTGATGCGCCATCGACGGGATCTTTGGCTCGGGTGAAAAGCCTTTCGTGGTCGATGGAGGTGAAGAAGAATCCGCCCCCCGCATCGTCGGCGAACAATTCCAGTTGCTTGGCGGTGATCTCATCGGCCGCCGCGAGCCACCTCTTGTCGCCGGTTGCCCGGTGAAGGCGAATCAGGCCGTCGGTCAGGTAGGCGTAGTCATTGAGATAGGCGTTGAGCTTCGCCTGGCCGCCGCTGTAAGTCCGCAAGAGCCGCCCTTCCTTGGTCCGCAGATTCGCCAGGACGAATTCGGCCGCTTTCTCGGCGGCGGCAATGTACCTCGGCTCCTTGAGAATCCGCCCCGCATCGGCCAGCCCGCCGATCATCAGCCCGTTGTCGGCCGTGAGGATTTTCGTATCAATCAGCGGACGCACCCGCTTGCTCCGCGCCGCCAGCAGCTTGGCCCGAATCGGCGCTAGCCGCTGTTCGAGATCCGCCTCGGTCGTCTTCATCCCTGCGGCAATTGCTGACAGCGGCTGCGCAAGCTGCGGCGCATAGTATTTCTCCTCGAAGTTCGGCTCTTCGGTAAGTCCATAAACCTTGCTGAACAGCTCCGCTTCGTCGGCAGCGAGCAGCTTGAGCACTTCTTCCTTTTCCCAGCGATAGAATTTTCCCTCTTCATGCTCAGAATCGGCGTCTATGGCTGCGTAGAAGCCGCCGGCCTGGTCGGTCATCTCGCGGAGAACGAAGTCGCAAATGCCGCGGGTGATCCGCTTGAAATCTTCCCGCTGGGTCAGGTCGAAGCCTTGTGCATAGACGCTGGCGAGCTGCCCGTTATCGTAGAGCATCTTTTCGAAGTGCGGGATCCGCCAATAGCGATCGACGCTGTAGCGGTGAAAGCCGCCGCCGAGGTGGTCGTGAATGCCGCCGAGCGACATTTTCTCGAGCGTGGCCACGAGCATTGTGCGGGCGTTTGCGGCTTCAGCCTTCCGCTCGGCGTTCTCAGAGTCCTGGTAGCGCCGTGCGAAGTCGAGCAGATAGACGAGGTTCGACGGCTCGGGAAATTTGGGCTTTTGCGGCTGCTCTTCCAGGAAGCCAAAACCGCCATGCTTCTCATCGAACTGATCGGCCAGCTCGGGCAGCACGCCCAGGTAGAGATCCTCGTTGATCTCCGTCAGCACGGCCTTGCGGGCCCCTTCCAGCTCGGCCTTGGTGTGTGCGACGATCACCTTGGCGTCGTCTTTGATGTTGTCGGGCTTCTCCTTCCAGACTTCCGTCACGCGCTGCACGATCGTCAGGAAGCCGGTGGTGGGGCCGCGGTCGCCGTCGCGGGCCGGGAAGTAAGTGCCGCCGAAGAACGGCTCGCCGTCGGGGGTGAGGAACATCGACAGGGGCCAGCCGCCGCCGGCCCGCGAGCCGGCCAGCCGGTTGTAGGTGTAGAGGCTGGTCATGTAGATCGAGTCGATGTCGGGGCGCTCCTCGCGATCGACCTTGATGCAGATGAAATTC
>DATKDU010000376.1:0-7848 GCA_035512595.1 Pirellulaceae bacterium | reverse complement strand
TGCCAACAATGGAAGAACGAACCCCGCCGCTGGCGGAGCAAATGGATTACATTGCATCGAAAGGACGCCCGTGATCGTCGTCACCCGCAAGCTGACCAAAACCTACGGCGCGGTGACGGCACTCGACTCCTGCTCGCTGGGAGTGCAGGCCGGCGAGGTCTTCGGCCTCTTGGGTCCTAACGGCGCCGGCAAGACGACCCTCATCCGCCTGCTGCTGGGGTTTCTCAATCCGACTGCCGGTGAGGCGACGATCGGCGGACTCGATTGCCATCGCCAGTCGGTGCGGGTCCGCTCTCGGGTGTCCTACCTGCCGGCCGAAGCGGCCCTCTTTCCGCACATGCGAGGGCAGGACGTACTGCGGTTTTTCTGCGATGTGCGTCCGGGCGGCAGCTTCCGGCGGTATCTCGACTGCGCGGCGCGGCTGGAGTCGGCCGAGCTCTCGCGCCGCGTCAGCTACATGTCCACCGGCATGAAGCAGAAGCTGGCCCTGGCCGCGGCACTGGCGGCCGATGTGCCGCTGTACATCCTCGACGAGCCGACGTCGAATTTGGACCCTAACGTGCGGGCAACCGTGCTGGCGATGGTGGCCGATCTGAGGCGCGAAGGTCGGACGGTCATGTTCTCGTCGCACGTGCTGCCGGAGGTGGAGGAGGCCTGCGACCGGGTCGTCATCCTGCGGGCCGGGCAGCTCGTCCATACGCAGGTCGTCGCCGAGCTGCGGTCGCAGCACCGGATCATGGCGGATCTGGATGGCCCTCTGCCGCCGATTCCCGCAGGGGTAGGACAGGTCACGACGGTGATTCATAACGGAAATCGGGTGATGATCGAGACGCCGGGAGAGCTGGCGCCGCTCTTGGGCTGGCTGGCGACGCTGCCGCTGAAGGACGTGCGAATCGAGCCGGTGGGGCTGCGGGCGATTTACGAGCGCTATCACGTGGGGCAGGCGTCCCGCCTGCCTGTAACTGACGTGGAGCGTGAGCCTGCGGATTCTCGAGAAGTGGCCGAGGCCGCCCCATGAACCGCGCCGTCCTGAATAAGTGCCTCGTCGAAGCGCGGCTGCTGTTTGCCGCCTGCGCGGTCGCCCTATTCGCCTTCTGCTGGGTGCGGGTCTACATCATCAGCCGCGTGGACCTCGAGACTTTTTCGGAGATCGTCGAGAAGCTGTGGGACAAGTGGGCCGACTTCTGGCCGGTGTCGCTGAGCCAACTGCTGTCGTACTCGGGGCGGATTGCCGTCACGTTCGACGAGCCGATCGTGGTGCTGTGCGTGTCGGTTTTCGCCATCGCCCGCGGCAGTGACGTGGTGAGCGGCGAGTTGAACCGCGGCACGATGGAGCTGCTCCTGGCCCAGCCGGTCAGCCGATGGCAGGTCCTCGCGAGCCAGGCGATCGTGACGGTCGCCGGCATTGTCCTGTTGTCGCTGACGGCCTGGCTGGGGACGCTGGCCGGCATCATGACCAACACGGTGCAGGAAACGGTGCCGCCGCCGTCGATCAAGGTGCCCGGGATTGGCCTGTCGATTCCGCTATCGCTGGCCAAGCCGGAGAAAATCCGCGTGCCGATGCGTGACAAGGTGGACGCTGAGGATTTTATCCCCGGGGCGGTGAACCTCGGGGCGCTGGGCATTTGCCTGGCGGGGATCGGCTCGCTGGCCAGCAGCTTCGACCGCTATCGCTGGCGGACGATTGGCCTCGTCGTCGGTTTCTACGTCGTGCAGACGATTTTCAAAATCTCGGGGATGGCGATTGCCGAAGTCGCGTGGCTGAAGAAGCTGACGCTGTTCACCGCGTACGAGCCGCAGAAGTTCATCGCCACGGCAGTCCACGACGCGGAGAACACATGGAGCCTGCTGATGCGTAATTCGCAGGGGACGATCTTCGACGTCGGCCCACTGGGATACAACCTGATCCTGCTGGGGATCGGCCTGGGATGCTACGTCGCGGCGGCGATCGTATTCCAGAAGCGGGATTTGCCGGCGCCTTTGTAGGACAGGTTTCCAACCTGTCCCGTCTTCTGGACAGGTTGAAAACCTGTCCTACATCAAAAAATCCCCAGTTGGTCCCGCGCTTCGTCGGTCATCTTGTCGGGCGTCCACGGCGGATCGAGGACGATCTTCACCTCGACGTCACCCACGGGATCGAGCCGTGAGACCACCTGCTTGCTGTTGGCGATGAGCTGCGGGCCGGCAGGGCACATGGGGCTGGTCATCGTCATGTCGATCTTGACGGTCGTCTTGCCGTCGTCCCGCGGCACCAGATCGACGTTGTAGATCAGCCCCAGATCGACGATGTTCACGAACAGCTCGGGGTCGATAACCTTCTTCAGCTCCTCGCGGACGAGGTCTTCGCTCAGGTTAACCCCGCCGTCCACGGCGGGTGTGACTGGTTCCGTTTTAACGTCTGCTGCGCCAGACGCCTTCAAGACCGTCCCGGCAATCGGTCCCGCATTCGTCGGATTGGCGGCCTGGGCCGCCTTCCCCCGCTCGCAAATCCGCACAAAGATCGTATCCCCCTCGATCTTCACATCGTGAGCCGCCGTATCGACGGTCGCCGGCATGGTCAGCGCCTTGCCGGTGCGGATGTCGAACTTGGCCCCGTGCCGCGGACAGGCGATCGTATGATCGTCGAGCTTGCCGTCCGACAACGGCCCGCCGTCGTGCGTGCAGACGTCGTCGATGCAAAAAATCTCGCCGCCGACCCTGAACAGCGCGACAATCCGATCGTCCACTTCGACCAGCAGGCGGCCGGTGGCGTTGAGTTCGCTGAGTTTGGCGGCAGGGATGAAGTTGGACATGATTACCTGATCACAAATCGATAAATCATCCAAGCGATTCCAGCGAGCACCAAAACGATCAGCGCGACGATAATGCGTTCCTCACGCTTTCGATTTCGTTCTCGACGCTTGGGGTCGCTCAGCTTTCTAAGCTCTTCCAGCAGATCTTCGTCAATCTCGGACTCAAACCCTTCTTTAAGCTCGGCTTGTATTTCAAAATCTTCGCCTGCCTTTACCTTATTGGCGAACGACTTCAACTCTTCGCCAGAGTAGAAGTGATCTGTCAGCGCCATTGACTTCAGGACGTGGTCTTTAGCTTGTGGATTTCGTCCACATTGATCGCACGAGCATAGCGCTCCGAACTTGAACTCGCCACAGTAGATGCAAACCGCCGTCGTCATTGGCGCACGCACCAACTACTTCAACGCAATGACGCAGAGAAGCGCAAAGTCGCCGTGCGACTACCCCGCGTCTTTGCGTTCCACTGCGCCTTTGCGTTTAACAACTACGCATATTCTCTTACTCTCCTCGCGATCGCCAGCCCCAGCGCCTCGCGGACGCTGTCGATCGTGATCCGATCGAAAATCTGCTGGAAGAAGCCGCTGACGATCATCCGCGTGGCTTCGCGGCGGGTGAAGCCGCGGGCCTGGGCGTAGAAGATCTGCTCTTCGTCCACTTTGCCGCTGGTGCTGCCGTGCGTGCAGCGGACGTCGTCCGCCTCGATCTCCAGCCCCGGGATCGAGTCGGCCCGGGCGTTGGGGGACAGCAGCATATTGTCGTTTCGCTGGTAGCCGTTGGTCTGCTGGGCCAGCGGATCGACCTTGATCATGCCCCGCCACACCGTCCGCGCCTGGTCCTGGAGGGCCGATTTGTAGAGGAAATCGCTGCGGCATTGCGGGGCCGCATGGTGCTGGAGCGTGTGATAGGAGATGTGCTGCTTGCCCTCGGTGAAGAAGACGCCGTTGACCTGGCACTCGGCCCCGCGGCCGACCAGCTCCACGTGCTGGTTCACCTTGGCCAGCCGGCTGCCGATGGCGGCAATCGTCCACTGGAGCGACGCATCGCGGCCGACCAGCGCCTTCTGGTGGGCGAAGTGCCACACGCCGTGACCCCAGTTCTGCAAGGAGACCAGGCGGAACCGCGAGTTCTGGCCGAGGATCACCTCGGTCGCGCCGCAGTGAAACCCGCCGTCGGGCTCGGCATGGCTGGCGGTCTCGACCATCAGCGTCGCTTCCGCCCCCTCGTCCAGGATCACCAGCGTGTGCGACAGGTCGGTGCCGCCGTGGTTGAGTGCCGACAGGGCGTGCAGCGGCTCATCGACGACGACGCCTTTGGGGACGTAGAGCAAATGGCCGCCGGACCAGAATGCCGCGTGGAGGGCGGCAAACTTGTCGTAACTCGGATCGACGGCTCGGGTAAAGAGGTGCTTTTTCACCAGTTCGCCGTGGGTGTGGACCAGCTCGTCCAGACTGCCGAAGACGACCCCCTTTTCGGCCCACTTGGGTTTCAGCGTCGAAGCGAGCGGCCGGCTGTCGAGGGCGGCGGTGCGGCCGGCCAGAGCGACGTTCTCGCTGAGGAGAGCGGGAGGGAGTCCCTCGCTGGCGCTTCGGGTTAGTGTGTCCGGTCCCTCGCTGACGCTTCGGGGTAGTGTGTCGGCGGGCGGGGCGAATTGATTGAGCTTGAACAGCCGGATGTCGGTGCGGATCCACTCTTCGTCATTCCGCTGCGGCCAGGCAAGTTGTTCGAACGTGCGAAAGTGCTCGCGACGCTGGTCGGCTAGCCACTCGGGCTCGCTGCGCGCGGCAACAAACCCATCGAATGTGTGCTGGTCGAATCCGAATTTGGAAAGGGTCGAGGGCATGTGATATCGATCAGTCGGTGAAGCAAACATAGGCCCCGTAATGGCAAATCGTCAGGGGCGGGTCCGCTCATGTTATGCGGTTTTCCTGCGGTATCGCTTCCGGAAAAGCTTGTTCCGCACCATCGCCACGAGAGGGAACTCCAAGAACGGCCCCTGGAATGACTCGATTCAATCCGTCTCCACGCAGATCGATAGTTCCAGTCATCCCCTGGCCAAGCTTTTCAAGTTGATGCTGGTACGCCTGGATACGTTCCACGCGCAACTTGACCGGCGACACTTCACCCAGACCCTGGTAGGAGCTGCGCACAATGACTGCCGGCGCGTAGATCCTGTGAAACTGATCCCCAACATGGATCGGATTCTCGCCGCAGCGGCCGACCGCATGGAAATAGCCTTCGTTGTCAGAAACAACGTATTCGACGATGAACCCAATTTCGTCAGCCATGGTCAACCTCTTTCCAGCATCATCTCATCAAACCTCTCGATTTCCCGTTCGCTAAGCCGCGGCGTCTCTTTGAGCCGAATTAGGAATTCGTTGAGATCGGCAAAGCCCGGTGCCAACTCATAACTCATTTCGGCAAGTAGTGTTCGCGCCGTTTGCGCACGTATGGACGTGACTACATACTTCTGAGTAAATGCTGCCGGTGCAACTGCGATTACGACTTCGCACTCAACCTGCGACCTCCAATTGCTCGGATGGACAAGGGCGGCCACCGCACGAACTTCGCAAGCCTGGACGATGGCCTCGCCATATCGAGCACTCCAAAACGCGAATAACGTGGCGACAATCGGATCTTCCGTCGTTGGCGTTAAGCCAAGTTGTTGCAGGACGTCGTTACCGGGCCATCCGACCGTAGTGCCCCGGTATAAAAATGGTCGCTGGAATGCCATTCATTCAAGTGAATGTGCCGGATCAAGTCCTAGCTCGCTTGTTATCCCACCGACCCTTCCATCTGCAACTGAATCAGCCGGTTCATCTCGACGGAGTATTCCATCGGCAGCTCCTTCACCAGCGGCTCGATGAAGCCGTTGACGATCATGGCGCTGGCCTCCGGTTCGGTCAGGCCGCGGCTCATCATGTAAAAGAGCTGCTCCTCGCCGATCCGGCTGACGCTCGCCTCGTGACCCACCGACACGTCCTGCTCGGCAATCTCGATGTACGGGTACGTGTCGCTGCGGCTCTTGTTGTCGAGGATCAGGGCGTCGCAGACGACGTTCGTCTTGGCCCCCTTGGCCCCCTTCTCGACCCGCACCAGACCGCGGTAGCTGGCGCGGCCGCCGTTCTTGCTGATCGATTTGGAAATAATCTGGCCGGTCGTGTTGGGAGCACAGTGAACCAGCTTGGCCCCGGCGTCCTGGTGCTGGCCCGCGCCGGCAAAGGCGATCGACAGAATCTCGCCGTGGGCGCCGGGCTCCATCATGTAGACCGACGGATACTTCATCGTCAGCCGGCTGCCGAGGTTGCCGTCGATCCACTCCATCGTGGCGTCGCCGTAGGCCATCGCCCGCTTGGTCACCAGGTTGTAGATGTTGTTGGCCCAGTTCTGGATCGTCGTATAGCGGCAGCGGGCCCCGCGCTTGACCATGATCTCGACGACGGCCGAGTGCAGGCTCTCGGTGCTGTACATCGGGGCCGTGCAGCCTTCGACGTAGTGAACCGAGGCCCCTTCATCGACGATGATCAGCGTCCGCTCGAACTGACCCATGTTCTCCGCGTTGATGCGGAAGTAGGCCTGGAGCGGAAACTCGATCTTGACCCCCTTGGGGACGTAGATGAACGAGCCGCCCGACCAGACCGCCGAGTTGAGGGCGGCGAACTTGTTGTCGTTCGGCGGGATGATCTTGGCGAAGTATTCCCGCACCAGGTCCGAATGCTCGCGGACGGCCGTGTCGGTGTCGGTGAAGATCACCCCTTGCTTCGACAGGTCTTCCTTCAGCGATCCGTAGACGACTTCACTCTCAAATTGGGCCTTCACGCCGGAAAGGAACTTCCGCTCGGCCTCGGGAATGCCGAGGCGGTCGAAGGTGTCCTTGATTTCCTTGGGGACGTCGTCCCAGGTGCGGCCTTGGTGGTCGGTCGGCTTGAGGTAGTAGTAGATGTCCTGGAAGTTGAGGTCCACGGCCCCGCCCCACTTGGGCATCGGCTTGGACTCGAAAATCTTCAAGGCCTCGAGGCGGAAGTCGCGCATCCACTGCGGCTCGTCCTTCATGTCGGAGATCTGGTTGACGATCTCCGCATCGACGCCTTTGCGGGCCTTGAAGAACGCCTTGCTCTCGGTGCGGAAATCGTACTTGTTGATTTCCCCAATCGGGTCGGCGTGCGTGGTGGTGTCGAGCGTGGTGGTGTCGGTTGCCATATCTTTTTGAAATGACCAATGACCAAATCCCAATGACCAATGAAGTCAGTGGGAAGAATTGGTCATTGGTGCTTGGTCATTGGTCATTCTTTCTTCGTTTGAGTCTCTACTTCAACAATCGCTACACCGCTGCCGGCTCTTCCTTCGCCGTCATCGCCCGGTTCTCGGCGTCGGCATCGGGGTAGGCCTTGCGAATCCGGTCGTAACCTTGCGTGTGCAGCTCGTCTGCCAATTCAATGCCGCCGGTCTCGACGATCCGTCCGCCGAGCATCACATGCGTGAAGTCGGGCTTGTTGTGCTCCAGCAGCTTGTCGTGGTGCGTAATGATGAGCAGGCCCATCTTCTCCCGCCCGATCTCGGCAATGCTTTGGCTGGCCAGCCGCACGGCATCCGCGTCGAGGCCGCTGTCGGTCTCGTCGAGGATGGCGATCTTCGGCTGGAGCATGGCGAGCTGCAAAATCTCGGCCCGCTTCATCTCGCCGCCGGAGAAGCCGTCGTTGACGTACCGCCGGGCAAACTCGCTGTCCATGCGGAGCTGCTCCATCTTCCCCTTCAACTCGCGGCGAAAATCCTTCATCGGCATCAGCTCTTCGCCTTCCTTGCGGGCGGGGTTGCGGACGTTGGTGGCCGCGTGACGCAGGAAATCCGCCAGCTTCACGCCGGGAATCGCGATCGGCCGCTGAAAGGCGTAGAACAAGCCGAGCCGGGCCCGCTCGTCGGGCTCTTTGTCCAGCAGGTCCTCGCCATTGAGGGTGATCGAGCCTTCGGTGACTTCGTATTTCGGGTGCCCCATGATGACCAGGCCCAGCGTGCTCTTGCCGGAGCCGTTGGGTCCCATCAGGGCGTGCGTTTCCCCGCG
>DATKDU010000375.1:0-3171 GCA_035512595.1 Pirellulaceae bacterium | reverse complement strand
GTGGACCGAATTTGGCCAATTGCCTCGCGATTTTTCAAAAAAGCCTTGCTAGAATGGAGCAGAATTGGTTAGATCAGTGGTCGTTGGATGCATCCAAACGGCGACGCGGTTTGACAGCAACTCCCACACCACAGGAGGGGCGATATGCAAGATCCACCGGGCCAGATTTCGTGAGGGCCTGTGCCTGACGGCCCTCGTCTACGAATGTCCGGGCCATCATCCTCGATTTACACCGCCCGCCATGCGGCACTCCGCCTGGCGGGCGCTTTTGTTTTCTTGCCTCGGGAGGCCAACTCGGTTACGATCTGCTATCATCAATGACGATTGATGTTAAAGCCCCTGGGCCAAGTATTGAGCAATCCTCGTCAACGATGGATGGACGAGCGTCATGCCCAGTCACCGATTGCCGCCTGATTTTCCGCACTTCGGCCGCCGCCCCTTTTTGGCCGCTTCCGCCGCGGGGATGAGCGCTTTCTGGGCCGGCTTGTCGCAGGCCGCGCTGGCCAAAGCACCCAGCGGCAAAGCCCGCTCGGTGATCATGATCTTCAACTGCGGCGGCCCGAGCCACATCGACTTGTTCGACCCCAAGCCCCTTGCGCCCGACCGCGTCCGCAGCATCTTTTCGCCGATCGACACGGCAATCCCGGGCGTTCAGTTCACCGAGCTGGTGCCGCAGCTCGCCAAGCGGGCTGGCAAGCTGGCCATCGTCCGCAGCGTGCATCACAAGCACAGCAGCCACAACGGCGGCATGCACTGGTCGATCGTCGGCAAGCCGTACACGAAAGACAGCACGCTCATCAACCCCAGCCCAACCGACATTCCCAGCTTCGGCACGCTTGTCGGCTGGCTGGCCCAGCGCGATGGTTACAGCGGGGCGGTGCCGCCGTATGTCATCACGCCCTATCCGCACTGCGACAGCACGGTCTACATCACGCCGGGGCAATACGGCGGTTGTCTCGGCGTCAAGTACGATCCGTTCGTGGTCGATGCCGATCCCAATGACAAGGATTTTCGGGTCCGCAACTTGCGGTTGAGCGATGAGCTCTCTTCGCAGCGGCTGTCGTCGCGGCTCGACTTGCTGACCCAGCTTGGCGGCAAGCAATCGCCCGTGGCCAATGAGTCGGCGGCACAGATCGACGTGCAGCGCCAGCAAGCGGCATCGATGGTCATGACCGGCGACGCGGCCAAGGCCTTCGACCTGTCGCAGGAGCCGGAATCGATTCGCGAGAAATACGGCCGGCACCAGTGGGGCCAGTCGCACCTCTTAGCGCGGCGGCTGGTCGAAGCCGGTGTCAAGTTCGTCAGCACGGTCAACGGCCGCAGCATCGTCTGGGACACGCACCAGGACAACTTCGACCGAATGAAGAAACGGCTCGTGCCGCCGATGGAGAAGGCGTACGTGGCGCTGCTGGACGATCTGGAAGAGCGCGGCCTCCTCGACTCGACGCTCGTCATCTGGATGGGGGATTTCGGCCGCACTCCGATCATCAACAAGGACACCGGCCGGGACCATTGGCCGCAGTGCTACACGATGATCCTCGCCGGCGGCGGCATTCGCGGCGGGCAAGTCGTCGGCAGCTCCGACAAGACCGGCGCGTATCCGGCCACGCGCCCCGTCACTCCCGCCGATATCCATGCGACCGTCTTTGCCGCCCTCGGCTACGATCCGCACGGCATCACCTACCAGACCGTGGACGGCCGGCCAATGGTGCTCTCCGACGGCGAAGTGATCCGGGAACTGCTATCGTAGAACGGAATTCATTCCGTTTCTTTCGCCGTTCAATAAATCGAATGAGCGGAACGGAATGAATTCCGTTCTACTTTGGAGGCCACTCATGTCGCGCACCCAACTGCTCATTTCAGGATCGCTTCTACTTCTCGTACTCGCCGCCTGGCAAATCGCCGTCAGCCAGCAACCGCAGGCCGCCACGACACTCCCCGGCGCTCGCCCGGCGATCGAGGCGATCAACTACCCGAGCTTGCAGGCGGCCATTGATGCTTTGCCTGCCACCGGCGGCGTGGTTCGCTTGCCGGCCGGCACGTTCGAGATCACCGCGCCGCTGAAGATCACGCAAGAAGACGTCCTGCTCGAAGGGGCCGGCACGGCGACGCACATCAAGAACGTCAATGCCGAGGGACAGCCGGCACTGATCATCGAGCCGGCCAAGATCGCCGAAAATCCGCGGGCCAACATGTGGCGAATCCAGCTCGCCAACCTGCGGATCACCGGCAATGAAAAGAGCGGCCACGGCATTCTCGCCCGCCACGTCAATGAAATCCTGCTGCACGCCGTCACCGTCAGCTACCACGGCGGCGACGGCATTCGGCTCGATCATTGCTATGAAGACCCGCGAATCTGCAACTGCCTGCTGACCTACAACAAGGGGACGGGGCTGAACCTGCTCGGCTGCCACGACATCGTCGTCGTCGGCAATCAGTTCGAGGAAAACCAAGATGCGCTGCGGTGCATCGACAGCTTCAACCTCTGCATGACCGGCAATAACCTTGACGACCACCTGGCTAGCGGCGTCGTCATCGAGAACACCTACGGCTCGGTCGTCGCCGGCAACATGATCGAGGAGTGCAACGGCACCGCCATCATCCTCGACCGCGACTGCTACGGCATTACGCTCTCGGCCAACGTGATCGCCCACGAAGTGGCTGGTGGCATTGACCTCCGCGACGCCCACGGCTGCACGGTCAGCGCCAATACCTTCACCATCGTCAAACAGAATGCCCTCGTCATCGGCGAAAAGAGCGGCCGGATCACTGTCACCGGCAACAACTTTTCGAACAGCTATATCGGCGAAGGGAGCGAGAAGCGGCAGAAGGTCGATAGCGCCGCCACCGGCGTCGTCCTCAAGGGAACCTCTGACATCACGCTCAGCGGCAATCTGTTTTCCGGTCTAACCAGCAAGGCGGTGACGCTCGACAAGCCGGAATCAAGCCGCGTGCTGTTTTCGGGCAATGTGCTGACGGAGGTCGAGAGCGATCACAAGGAGCTGCAGAAGTCAGTGGTAAGCGGGAATCTGGAATAAACTCGTAGGGTGGGACCAGCCCGCCTCGGCGGGCGCCGGCCCACCAGAACGGCGCCGGCGTCACCGGCTATGGTGGGCTGGCGCTCACTGCGCGACGTTTCCACCCTACAATCTACAATTCGTCAATTCGTCA
>DATKDU010000374.1:0-3266 GCA_035512595.1 Pirellulaceae bacterium | reverse complement strand
GGGGACGCTGGAGAGCACGTTCGCCGGCCTGTGGGTCAGCGGCGAAGTCTCTGAAGTTTCCCGCCCGCACTCCGGGCACGTCTACTTCACCCTCAAGGACGAACACGCCCAGATTCGGGCCGTCTTGTGGCGCTCCACCGCCCAGCGACAAAAATTCCAGCTTCAGGAAGGGCAGGAAGTCATCTGCCGCGGCGATCTGGATGTCTATCCTCCCCGCGGCAGCTATCAGCTCGTCGTCCGCACGGTCGAGCCGCGGGGCGTAGGGGCGCTCCAACTGGCTTTCAAGCAGCTCCAGGAAAAACTGGCCAAGGAGGGACTCTTCGATCCGGCGCACAAGCAGCCGCTGCCGCCGTATCCCCGGCGGATTGCATTTGTCACCAGTCCCACGGGCGCGGCAATTCGCGATTTTCTGGAGATCGCCCGGCGGCGGCATGCCGGCGTACACGTCTTGATCATTCCAGCCCGCGTCCAGGGGGACTGTGCGGCGGACGACATTGTCCGCGGCATTCAACAGGCCCATCGGCTTATCCCACGGCCCGATGTGATCGTGGTCGGCCGCGGCGGCGGCAGCGTGGAAGACTTGTGGTGCTTCAACGAGGAGAAAGTGGTGCGGGCGATCTTCGCCGCCGAGATTCCCGTCGTTTCCGCGGTCGGTCATGAGATCGACGTAACGCTGTCGGACCTGGCTGCCGACGTGCGAGCCGCCACGCCGTCGGAAGCTGCCGAGCGGATCGTGCCTTCAGCCGAAGAGCTTTTGCTGCGGTTGGCGCAGTATCAAAAGCGGCTGGTCTCCGCCTTGCGGGGGCAGTGCATCACGGCCCGCAGCCGACTCGACTCGCTGGCTGCCCGCCGCGTTCTCAAGCGGCCGCTCGATCGGCTGGGGGACCTGTCGCGGCAGCTCGATGAGCTGCAAGTCTGCCTCGTGCGCGCGATGCGTCGCCGCGTGACCCGGGCCCATGACCGCCTCAAGGGGACGGCCGCCTGTCTGGAGTCGCTCAGCCCCTTGGCAATTCTCTCGCGGGGGTACAGTATTACGCAGCGGGCCGCTGACGGGCGGATTGTTCGATCGGCCGACGACGTTCAAGCGGGCGACCTGATTGCCACCAGGCTGCATCAGGGGAGTCTCATCAGCCGCGTGGAAAATGGCGAGCGGGGGGCGTAAGCCCCCTGATGGATCAGGGAACAACGAATGGCGCGAAAGGACATATCCGACGCCGAGCCCAACTCCAGCGAGCCGTCGTTCGAAACCGCGCTTTCCGAGCTGGAAGCCATCGTCCACCAGCTCGAAGAGGGGGACCTGGGACTGGCGGAGTCGCTGGGGAAGTACGAGCAGGGGGTCAGGCATCTCAAGCACTGCTATCAGCTCCTCAAGGCGGCCGAGCAGAAGATCGAGCTGCTCACGGGGATTGATTCCAGCGGCGGGGCGATCACCGAGCCGTTTCGCGATGAATCGCTCACCCTGGAAGAACAAGCCGGCAGCCGGCGGCGGAAACGGGCGAGTGCGGCGGACGCCGAGGATGAGGGGTAGGCCGGCTTCCCACAAGCCCGAAGCGCAAGCGAGGGAAAGCCATCCATTGGCAAATCGCGCCTTTCCCTCGCTTGCGCGTCGGTCTTATGAAGGCCGACATAGACTGCCTTGGCCCTTCACCGTAAAATCAACGCTGGTCGTTCGCTTCGCGTCCTTCCCAATTGCCCGCTACGTTGACCGACTTCTCCCAGCATACGCAGTCGCTCCGCCGCCAGATTGAGGCGGCCCTTTCTCGCCATACCCAGTACGACGCCGACTGCCCGCCGCACTTGGCCGAGGCGATTCGCCACAGTCTGCTCGCCCCTGGCAAGCGGCTGCGGCCGCTGCTCGTGTTAATGGCCTCTGAGGCTTGCGGTTATGACTCCGCGGCAGCACTGCCGGCGGCCTGTAGCGTGGAGATGATTCACACCTACTCGCTGATCCACGACGACCTGCCGGCCATGGACGACGATGAGCTTCGCCGCGGCCGGCCGACCTGTCACGTCCAGTTCGGCGAGGCGACGGCCATCCTGGCCGGCGACGCCCTGCTGGCACAGGCTTTCGAGATCCTCGCCCGCAATATCCAGCCGCCGGAGATTGCCGCCCGCTGCGTGGCGGAACTGGCCCGCGCGGCAGGACCGACGGCACTCGTTGGCGGACAGGAAGATGATCTCAGGAATCAATTCAATGGCGGGGGAGTTGAACAACTGGAACGCATTCACCGTCGCAAGACGGGGGCCATGATCTGCGTGTCGTTACGGTTGGGCGGATTGATCGGACGGGCCGACCGCGAGCAACTCGCCGCACTTGACGCTTACGGCGAAAAAATCGGCCTGGCGTTCCAGATCGTGGACGATCTGCTCGACCTGTCGGGGGATGCGAGTACCATGGGTAAGAGGACTCTAAAAGATGCCGACCACGGGAAGCTGACCTTTCCGGCGGTGCTCGGAGTCGATGCCAGCCGCCAGCGGGCTGAGCGGCTGGTGTCCGAGGCGTGTGAGTCAATCGCGAGGTTTGGTCCGCGTGCGGCCGGGCTGGAAGCCCTGGCCCGCTACGTCTTGGAAAGGAATCATTGATGTCGCAGCTTTTGCTCCCCAAAATCGAGTCCGCTGCCGACCTGGCCGGCCTGTCGGTCGCCGAGCTGAATCAGCTTGCCGGCGAAATTCGCGATGCGCTCTGTAACCTGCTCGAGGAGCGGACCGCTCACTTCGCGTCGAACCTCGGCGTCGTCGAGCTTTGCCTGGCCTTGCACAGCGTGTTCGATTTTCGCCGCGACCGGTTGATCTGGGACACGGGGCACCAGATCTATCCGCACAAGCTGGTCACCGGCCGCTATCACGAGTTCCGCACGATTCGCACCAAGGGGGGCCTGATGGGCTACCCCAACCCGCACGAGAGCCCCTACGACCTGTTCATGACCGGACACGCCGGCTCGAGCGTCTCCACCGTCTTTGGCCTCAAGAGCGGCGACGACCTGCTCGGCGAATCGGACCGCAAGGCCGTGGCAGTCATCGGCGACGGCGCCTTCCCATCGGGGATCGTCTTCGAGGCGCTCAATAACATTGGCGGCGCTAAGAAAGACGTGATCGTCGTCCTCAATGACAACAAGATGTCGATTTGCCCGCGGGTCGGCGGCGTCGCCAGCTATCTCGACAAACTCCGCACGACTACGTTCTACGCCGGCCTCAAGCATGAAGTGGTTCGCATTCTCAACAATGTGCCGCTCCTGGGCGATCCGGCCGAGCGGTTTCTGGCACAG
>DATKDU010000373.1:0-29036 GCA_035512595.1 Pirellulaceae bacterium | reverse complement strand
GCTCCACCGCTTCCGCTTCCCGCTCCCAGACCCCTCCCTCAGCTTCGCTCTCATGGTCTCTCCCTCCTGGTTCGTGGCCCCAGTAGGATAGACCATTCTCCCTAACTTCCCACCTGTCTCACTTGGGTCGAAACACTACACTTGGTCATTGGTGCTTGGTCATTGGTCATTTGATATGCATCCTGCCCTTCCACCCGAGTGGACCCAGTGGGGGAGCCACTGGCATCTCCGCCCCGGCACGATCTATCTCAACCACGGCTCGTTCGGCCCGCCGCCGGAGCCGGTGCGGGAGGCGCGGCTGGCGTGGATCCGCCGGCTCGATGAGCAGCCGATGGATTTCTTCGTGCGGGAGCTGGAGCCGGCGTGGCACGCCGCCCGCAGCAAACTGGCTGAGTTCGTCGGCTCGCCCCGGAGCGACTTGATCTTCGTCGAGAATGCGACGGTCGGCATGAACGTCGTCGCCGATTCTCTGCCGCTTGCCGCCGGCGACGAAGTGCTCCTCACCGATCACGAATACGGCGCCGTGCAGCGCATCTGGCAGCGGGCCTGCCAGAAAGCCGAGGCCACACTGAAAATTGTCGAATTGCCACTTCCCTTTCGGACGGCGGAAGAGACGACGACGTCGATCATGAATGCCGCCACCGATCGCACGCGACTGATCGTCGTCAGCCACGTGACGAGCGTCACCGCGGTGATCCTGCCGGTGCAGGCAATCTGTGCCGCTGCCCGCAGTCGCGGCATTCCCGTCTGTATCGACGGCCCGCACGCGCCGGCGCAAGTGCCGCTGTCGATCCGGGAAATTGGTTGCGACTACTACACGGCCAGTTGCCACAAGTGGCTCAGCGCCCCGTTCGGCTCGGGGTTTTTGTACGTATCGCCGCCGCATCAAGGCCGCATTCGCCCCAGCGTCTTGTCGTGGGGCCGGTTGCTTCCCGGCCCGATCGAATCGTGGAGCGACGAGTTCATCTGGAGCGGCACTCGCGATCCGTCCGCATTCCTGGCGATCCCCACAGCCATCGAATTCCTGGAAAACACCGTCGGCGCGGGCAACTTCCGCCGCGGCAGTCACGCACTGGCGCAGTATGCACGATACAAGCTCGTAGGACAGGTTTCCAACCTGTCCCAAAAGGGAACTGGACAGGTTGAAAACCTGTCCTACGAGCCGCTCGCTGGCGACGATCCGGCCTGGTACGGCAGCATGGCCCACGTGCCGCTTCCGCCGGGAGACAAGTACGAGCTGCAAAATCAGCTCTGGCAGCGGTTCAGGATCGAAGTGCCGATCGTCGAGTTTCGCGGCCATCGATCCATCCGCGTATCGTGCCACCTCTACAACACGCCGGAGCAGATCGACGCGCTGGCCGGGGAGCTGGCGGAACTGCTATAGCCGCGGAGTTGGCGCATCCGCCGCAACTACACGCCGACGATCGACGGCGACAACGGCAAATCCACCAGTTCCTCGTCTGCTTCATCTTGGGGATTGGCGATCCATAGCCGCCGGTCGCTGGAAAATGGCGTTCCGAAATCTTCCAGCGAGCTCGTGAAGAACTTCAGCAGGCTGCCGCGATTGATCATGCCGAGGGGTTGCTGGCCCTCGTTGACGATCACGACGCCGCGAATGGTGACGCGGCAGAGAAAATCATAGATTTCGCTGACGGGGGCGTGGTCGGGATACGAGACGACGTGGGTTTGCATGACCTGGGAGATCGGCCGCCGCTGCCACTGGCTTTGCAGCATGATGGCCAGCACGTCCCGTTCGGAAAGGATGCCGACCAGCTTCCCCTTCTCATCCACGACGGGAACCGAATTGGTCCGGAAGCGGAGGAAGAACTGCGCCGCCTTGTCCACCGTCTCATGGTGCTGAAAGCAGGTTGTCAGCGGAGTCATCACGGCCTGCGCCGGCACTCCCGCCAGGATTGCCGCCGGTTCGCCGGGAGGAGAATCGGCCATCGTCGGCCGGCCAATGGTGCGGTGCGGAACGACGCGATCCCGGCCGCTGCGCTTGGCAACCAGCAGCGCTTCCTCCGCCATTCGCAAGAGCTGCATGGCCGACGGCGTGTCGTGCATTCGCTCGGCAATGCCGGCGCTGGCGGTGATTCGCAGCGGGGCGACCGCTTCCACGGCAATTTCGAGCTGCCTCACGCCGCTCGCGATCCGTTCGGCCCAGTCTGCGGCGTGGGATTCGCCGGTTTCCGGCAACAATACCAGAAACGAATCGGCCCCGTCGTGGGCGATGACGTCGCTCTTTCGGCTGTCGGCCGCGAGCATCCGGGCGACCTGGCGGACGCATTCCTCGGCCGTTTGCCGTCCGAACTGCTCGCTGATCCGCTGGCCGTGATCGACCTCCAGAATCGCGCACGACATCGGCAAGTGGTGGCGGCTGGCGCGGCTCCACTCCTTCTCCAGCAATTCGAGAAACGTGTTCCGCGTGAAGAGTCCGGTCAGCGGCTCGACCCGCGCCAGGTTTCGCAGACGCCGCTCGAGCTCCAAAACGCGCGTGCCGCTGTGCAGCCGCGTGATCAGCTCGTCCCGGTCCACCGGCTTTTTCAGGAAGCTGTCCGCTCCCGCCTCCAGCCCGCGGATCACGTCTTCCTGCCCGGTGCGCACCGTGATCAGCACGGTGTACACGTACCGCGACAGCGTCTGCTCCCGCAGCCAGCGGCATAGCGCCAAGCCGTCCATGTACGGCATTTCCCAGTCGGTGAGCAGAAAATGGGGCAGCTCTTCGCACATGAGCTGCACCGCCCGGCGGCCGTTTTCGGCGGAACGCACCATGAAGCCGGCCCCTTCCAGCCACTTCGTCAACAGCCGGACCATGCCCGGATCGTCTTCGACGACCAACACGCTGCTCGGAGTTTGATCCACTGGCGCACGTCAAAAAGCTGTGGCCGGGGCAGGCGGCCGGATTGCGAGACAAACAAGGAAACATAGCTCGCCGTTGATGCGATCGGCGTTCACTCGCCTGCGTTTCGCCCCGGAGTATCGTCTCGGCGGAATCTAACGGTTATTCCGCTGGGAGCGGCCAATTGCAACTTGCAACCAGCGCCCGCAAGTGGTAGACGTGAGCGACGAGAATCGCCAAATGGACATGACCAAAAACTCCAGCCAGCGCGCCGCTAAATTCCCCAATCTGGTAGGCGGCGGATTCGGAATTCTGTGGCTGCTGTTTTGGTCGGCAATCACGTTATCGTTCGATGGGGTGTGGCTGTGGATGGCGGCGACGCAGTCCCTGACCTGGACCTACGCCTCTACGGAAGGGACCGTCCTGGAAAGCCGCATTGAGCGAGGGGCCGACTCCGATGGCGACGCAACCTACGATGCCAAGATCCGCTACGAATACGACGCCCAAGGACAATCGCACCGGGGCGATACTGTCCGCAACTTTTCCATGCGGATGAACGGCGGCCGCCAGGAAGCACAACGGATCGTGAAACGGTTTCCGGTCGGAAAACGCGTCACGGTCTACTACGACCCGGCGCGCCCCGGCCAGTCGGTCCTCAAGCGGGGGCTTCGCGGCGGCGATTTCTTTCTGCCGCTGTTCATGACCCCCTTCAACATCATCATGCTCGGCGGCTGGTATGCGATCGTCGGCTCGTGGCGAAAGAACGCCCGCCCCGCGGGCCTTCGCATACGAGACGACGGGCTGAAAGTCGCGGCCAAACTGTATAACGTCACGCCGCTGACGGCGGCCGTGGTCGCCGTGATGATCTCCTCCTTCGTGCTGATCTTCGTCTGCGGCTTTGGCATGATGGCCCTGCCGGCCGATTGGCTCGTCACCGGCGCATGGTGCGTCGTGCTGGGATCGGCTCTGCTGGCCTGGTCGCGGTTTCGCCAGCCGGCGACGACGCTGGAATACGACCACTTCTCCGGACGCGTCACGATTGCCAAATCGGGCGGCCAGTCGCACGCCTTCACGATCGCGGACATCGTTGCGGTGGGACGAGACGATACGCCGGCTGAACCCGACTTTGTGGACGAGGATGACGACGAAGACGATGACGACGACGAGACAGCCGGCGAAGAGTCCCTCCCCGCCGAGGACGATGAAGCGGCAGTCGTGTACCGCCCCAGCATCACCTACCGCGACGCAGCCGGCAAAGAACAAACGGTCGCGCTGGCCAATTGGAGCTCTGCCGACGCGGTGACCTGGCTGGTGAGCTGGCTGAAGGAGACGCTGCGCGTGAAGGATTGAGCCGTGACTCAGGCGTTGCATTCGTCACGATCGAACGGAAAACAGTTTCCCCGTTTAGCAACCGAATACGGCGCGCGGCGGTTTCTCAGTGGGGTCGATCGCTTCCTGCACAGAGACACCGAGGCACGGAGTCACAGAGCAGCAGAGACAACATTGTCTGCTCTGTGTCTCCGTGACTCAGAGCCTCTGTGTCAAAAAACGAATGCCGTCGCCCCAGGACAGCGCGGTGCTTAGGTATTAACGCCCATCGCGGTTGACTCCCGCTTCAAGCCCAGCCACTTGACGGTCGGCACAAAGGTAATCTATGCCGCGGGAGATTTGAAGTCAAAAAGTCGGCTTACCCCCGATGCCCGATGACCACGCAGGCGTTGTGGCCGCCGAAGCCGAAGCTGTTGCTGATGGCCGCTCGGTACTTGCGCTGGCGGGCTTCGCCTGCGGTGTAATCGAGGTCGCAAGCCGGATCGGGGTTTTCCAGATTGATCGTCGGCGGAATGACTCCGTCCACCAGCGACTTGACGCAGGCGACCAGCGCCAGCCCGCCGCACGCTCCCAGCGTGTGTCCCAGGTGGCTCTTGATGCTGGAGATGCTCACGCTTCGCGCCGAATCGCCAAAGACGCGCTTGATCGCCGCCGTCTCGGCCGCGTCTCCCAGCGGCGTGCTCGTGCCGTGGGCACAGATATACCCAATGTCGCCGGGGTTCAGCTCGCCGTCCGCCAGCGCGTCGCTCATCGCCCGCGCCGCGCCCGTCCCCTGATCGTCCGGCTGCGTGATGTGCCCGGCGTCGGCACTGGCGCCGAACCCCAGCACCTCGCACAGAATCGGGGCCCCGCGCTGGCGGGCGTGCTCCAACTCCTCCAACACGGCCAGCCCCGCTCCTTCCGCCAGCACAAATCCATCCCGCTCGGCATCGAACGGGCGGCTGGCGGCGGCGGGGTTGTCATTGCGGGTCGAAAGGGCCTTCATGTTCTGAAAGGCGGCCAGCCCCATCTGCGTGATGGCCGATTCGCTGCCGCCGGTGAGAATCACGTCCGTCTCACCGTGCTGAATCGACCGGAACGCGTCGCCGATGGCGTTGTTGGCGCTGGCGCAGGCCGTGGCCACCGAGTAATTCACCCCCCGCAGCCCATAGCGGATCGAGACGTTCCCCCCCGCGGCATTGAGCATCATTTTGGGGACCGTGAAGGGCGACACGCGGTCGGGGCCCTTGAGCACCATCCGCGTCATCTGCTCTTCAATTTCATTCAGTCCGCCGATGCCGCTGCCAAGGATCACGCCGCAGCGATGGGGATCTTCCCGGCCGAAGTCGATGCCGGACTCGGTCACCGCCTGATGCGCGGCGACGAGGGCAAACTGCGAGAAGCGATCGACCCGTTTGATCTCCTTCCGGTCGATGAACGCTTGCGGATATCGCTCGGCATCCCAGTCGCAAACATCGCCGCCGATGCGGACCTTGAACTTCTCGGTGTCGATGATTCTCAGCAGGTGTACGCCGCTCTCGCCGGCGACCAGCTTGCGCCAGAAGTCCTCCACAGCGCAGGCCAGCGCGCTGACGACACCGAGGCCTGTGATGACGACGCGACGCTTCATAGTTCCAGTGCACAGAGCCGATTGACAGCGGCGACGCCGCCCGGCGCGCAGCGCGATCCACAACCGGCTGGGGCGCTAAGAGTTTTGCGCCTCTTCGATGAATTTGATCGCCTGGCCGACGGTTTGGATCTTCTCGGCGGCATCGTCCGGGATGTTGATGTCGAACTCCTCTTCGAGTTCCATGACCAGCTCGACCGTGTCGAGCGAGTCAGCCCCCAGATCGTTCACAAAGGAAGTCTCGGGCGTGATCTTTTCCTTATCGACGCCCAGTTGCTCTGCGACGATGTCGATCACGCGTTCTGCGACGGATGCCACGTTTGCCGTCCTCCAACAAGTTGAGCCAGCAGCCCGGCCGGCCGCCAGTCGAATTGCGAAAGTAACCCATACCCTAGGCGCTGCAAAGCCGGGACACTTGCCCGGCCCGCTCGATGCCGATCAAGCTCAATAGGATAGAGGATTCTGGCAAAGCGGGTCAAGGTAGGAAAGCCTGGGGCCGTTTGTAAAAATCCGCCGGGCCGGGCGCCCAAATGGCTCGGTTTGTTCCCCCGTTCCGCGTGGCAACACCAGCGGGGACGCTCTGCGTCCCGTTGCGGGGGGGACGCGGAACGTCCGAACGTGCGTTCCACGCAAAGCGTGGGATCGAGTGATCATTCGCGATCCTGACGAATCACCACGAAACGCGAGCCTTCGGCAGTCTTGACGAGCAGCAGCACCCCCTTCTCCAGCGAAGCGCGTTTCACTGCCGCCTGAAACTCGGCCACGCTGCCAACCGCCTGACGATTGACCTGCGTGATCACCATCGATTCGGCAAGCCCCGCCCTATCGGCCGGGCTGCCGCGCTCGACCCCGGTGATCACCACCCCTTCGCCGCCGCGCAGTCCGAGCTGCCGTGCCACTTGCCCGTCAAGCGGAGCGACCTCCAGCCCCAGGTTGTCATACGAGGCTTCTTCACTTTCCACCGGCGGCGTCTCATCTTCGCGGCTCGAAGTCGCGGCAAACTTGGCCGGCTGCTCGCGGAGCGTGACGGTCAGCTCCATCCGCTTGCCGTCGCGAATCAGCGTCACCGGCTGCTTGCTGCCGATTTCCGAGCGGCCGGCCAGGGCGTATAGCTGGGCGCTGTTCTGCACCGCTTGGCCGCCAAAGCCGATGATCACGTCCTCGACCTGGATTCCGGCCCGCTCGGCCGGAGAATCGGGAACGACTTCGGTCACGATCGCGCCTCCGGGCGTCTTCAGACCGAGCTGATCGGCCAGGTCCTTGTTCACCGGCTGAATGCCGACGCCGATGTAGGCCCGGCGAACCTTGCCGTCCTTGAGGAGCTGCGAGCTGGCCCATTTGGCGACGTTCACCGGCACGGCAAAGCCGACCCCCTGGAAGCCGCCGCTGCTGGAGCTGATGGCCGTGTTGATGCCGATCACTTCGCCTTGCAGGTTCACCAGCGGCCCGCCGCTATTGCCCGGATTGATTGCCGCGTCGGTCTGGAGGAACTCCGCGTGCCGGGTAATGCCGACGGCTCGCTGCTTGGCGCTGATGATGCCGGCGGTCAGCGTGTCGGTGAGACCGAATGGCTGCCCCAGGGCGAGCACCCAGTCGCCAACTTGGGCCTTGTCGCTATTGCCGAGGGTCGCCGCCGGCAGCGAGTCGCCAGCTTTGATCTTCAACACGGCGATGTCGGTGGTCGGGTCGGTCTGCACATCGACCGCTTCAAACTCGCGGCCGTCGTGCAGCTTGACCATAATCTTGCCGCCGCCGGCGACGACGTGGTTGTTCGTGAGAATGACGCCGCTCTTGTCGATGATCACGCCGCTGCCGGCACTCTGCTGCGGAGTGTTGGGCATTTCAAACTGGTCCATGTCGGGCATGTCCTCAAAAAATCGCTTCAGGAGCGGATCGAGTTCTTCCAGCTCCCGCGGCAATCGGTTTCCTCCGCGCGGCCGGATGTCGCGGCGAACGAGCTTGGGCTTGATCTCGTGCTGGATCGAGACGACCGCCGGCATCACTCGGTCAGACGCGGCGCGAAAGGCCTCCGACAAAGCGTTGGCATGCTGCACGGCCTCCGTCGGCGTCACGCGGGAGGCCGGTCCTTCGTTTTGTGCCAGCAGATCGTTGCCGCCAGCGGCCCAATATCCGGCCGCCCCCAGCCCCGACACGACAAGGCAGATGGCAGCCGGTTTCCATAGGTTGGTTGAAAGGGATTTCATATCCATATCTCCTTGGCGATGCGATCCATGGGGATCGGTTGGGTTGTCAGAAAGGGCCGGACTCGTGACGCAACCCTCTAGCTTCCAAACACTTGCGTCACGAGCCGGCCCGTAGGGTGAAGCGCCCGCGTAAAGGCGCCTCTTAGGAACCCGTTTCTCTCTGTTTTTTGCTACGACGGAAGCCCAAAGGTGGTTCGCTGCCGCGTAGGACAGGTTTTCAACCTGTCCTGATCGATTGGGACAGGTTGAAAACCTGTCCTACCAAGCGAACCGCCAGCAACACCAACCACTCTCATTCACCAGCCGCGGGCTTTCATCCATAATGGAAAGTCCCGCCCAGCGATTGCCCGCCCGCTGCTCCCTCCATGCACGCCTCGCTCTTGCCGTATTTGTGGATGCTCCTGGGAGCGATTGCCTTCGCGGGGATGGCCTTTCTGACGGCCGATCTCAAGGACGACTTTGACTGGCAGTGGATCGCCATCGCTCGCAGCGGACTGGCGATGATCTTCGGGGCCATTCTGGTCGTCGTCGGCGGGGCGCAGTTCGTTTTCCTGCGGCCGCGGACGCTGTGGATGCGGAGCCTGGCGGGGAGCGTCAGCCTGGTCTGCGGTTTTTACGCGATGACGCATTACGACGTGTCGGTCGTGCTCACGCTGACGAACATGTATCCGCTGTGGGTCGCCGTCTTATCGTGGCCGCTCCTCGGACACGTTCCCAGCTCCGACACCTGGATTGCCGCCGCCATTGGCGTCGCGGGCGTCTGCCTGCTCTCCCTCAGTGCGGCAGCGGGCAATCCCAGTGCGGCTGCTTCGCCCGGCGGAATATCCGCCGTGATTGCCATTGTTGCGTCCCTGGTGAGCGCGTTTACCAGCGCGATTGCGCTGATCGGCCTGCACCGGCTCAAGCACATCGACTCGCGGGCGATCGTGACGCACTTCTCGCTGGTCTCGCTGCTGGCGTGCGTTGGTGCGCTGTTTGTGTTTGCTGATGAAATGCCGCCGCCGCACGTGACCGCCGGTCCGCTGACCGCGCTGCTGGGAGTGGGACTGTTCGCGACCGCCGGCCAGCTCTTTCTGACCAAAGCCTTTTCCACGGGCATCCCGGCGCGGGTCTCGGTCGTCGGCCTGTCGCAGGTGGGCTTTGCGATGCTACTGGAGATGATCTTCCACGGCCGGACGTTCACGCCGCTGACGCTGGTGGGGATGGTGCTGATCATCGCGCCGACCGCGTGGGTCCTGGGGCGCGGTCAGGCGGAGAGCACGGAGCTGGAGACGGGGGATACGACGCTGTAGGAAGGGTTCAGGGTTCAGGGTTCAGGGTTCAGGGTTCAGGGTTCAGGAAAGCGGCGCTGCGACTCGTCGAGTTGTCGCTCTAGGGTCTTCTCCAGTCCGTTGAGCATCCGCACACACTCTTCATATCGGTCGCGAATGGCCTCGAACGCTTGCTGCGTGATGTACTGCTTCCGCAGTGCAATATAGACGTGATGGACGGTCTCAAGTGCCTCGCCGCGGGCCCGATTGACACCTTCGATCTTGTTCTTGACGTGTCGATCGCTGTGTTTCTCTGCCAGATTCGCGGGGGAACTGTTCGAGGAGCGCCGCGCCTGAGATGCCAGCTCATACCGCTCCTCCGCTGGCCATGTGTGCGTCAAATCACACACTTCCAGGTGAAGATCACAAAGCCGTTGAACCCTGAACCCTACTTCGAATTCCCCAGCCGCTTGAAGACGCCGAACAGCTCGAGCATGTCTTCTTCCAGCGAGGCAACCATCCCCTGAGCGCCGGGATCGGCGACCCTGGCGAACTCCGCGTCCGAGCAGCCCATCGTGTACCCCATCGAGTAGCCTTCCCGCCACGCTTGCTGATCCAGGGCGGAAACATGCTCCGCCGGTGGTACGGGAATCTGTGCCGGCGGCGCGGGAGTCTCCGTGCGGGACAAGACGAGTCCCGCTGCGGCGCGGTCGTTGGCCCCGCGGCGAAATCCCTGATTGAAAACGCTGGTGAGCTGGGCTCGATTCATGGTGCCGATGCGTGACGAGGAGATGCCGATGATTCATTCTAAATGGAAGCGGACCGTTTTGGCGAACCGATCTCGTTCAAAACGGGGCGAGCGGCCCCTTACTGGGCGGAATCTGACGATCGCCAGGCGCTGAACAGGTTGGCCCGCTCGTCGGTCCAAGCGGCGCTGCTGCCGGGCGGAACGACGGTCCACACGGTGCGGGGCAACACGCCAGCTCGCGGACGCGGAAGCCCCTCCAGGTCCGATTGCCGGCGAGCCAGCACGACCCAGATCGACGAGTCGTGCCCCTGGTTGTCCTCGCGGTGCTCAAAAAGATCGGCCCGTACGAGGCAAACGAGGTCCAGCTCGCGGGCCAGCGTGGCCAGCACAGGGGACAGATCGAGGTAGCGATTGGAAACATGAAAGGCAATCACACCCCGCTCCGCCAGCTTTTGCACATACAGCGCCACCGCCTCGCGGGTAATCAAGTGCAGCGGCACCGCGTCCGAGCTGAACGCGTCCACCACGATCAAACCATATCGGCCGTCGCGCGCAGCCCCCATCTTCAACCGCGCATCCCCCAAAAGGATGCGGTAATCCCCGCGGCATTCGGCCAGAAACGTGAAATATCGGCGATCCTGGGCGATTTTTTGGACCACTGGATCGATCTCGTAGTAATCCAGCGGCTGTGACGGCTGGGCATAAGCCGCCAGGGAGCCGGTCCCCAGACCAATCACGGCAACGGGAAGCCGTTCGTTTTTCACCTGCGGCAGGGCGAACAGATCCCCCGCCGGGCCGTGGCGGTGGTAGTAGTTGAGCGGCTCGGCGGGACCAGGCCGCGGGGCGGAATTGCTGCTCGCGGACGCATCCGCGAGGCGCTGCTTGCCATGCACAGTGCTGCCATGGACGAGCTGCATGTACTTTCCGGTCGGATCGACGGCGACGCGGTGGACGCCAAAAAAACTCCGCTCGACGTGCAGCACCTGGCCGTGGATGCTGGGCCGCAATTGACTGGCCAGCAGAATCGCCGCGATCCCCAGCGCAAAGCGCACCGGCCGATAGAGAAACAGGTAGCAGATGACTGCGGGGGGCGCGAACGCGATCGCCAGCCTTTCGACGTCGAGCAGGTCGAGCGGCTCGGAAACTAGCTGGGAAATCCAGATCAGTGCGGCGACGGCTACGCCCAGTGCGATCGGCAGGACGAAATCGAGCTGCAAAGGGGATAATCGCCAGCCGGTCGTTTGTCGCCCGCTACCCGCGGCCACTGGATCGGCGAACGGAGCCCGCTCCTTCTTCCGTTTCGCGCGGCGGTCGGCGATCGCGGCATCGCTTTGAGCCGGCGCTGGCCTGAGCAGACACGCCAGCACGAGCACCAGTGGATATTCCACGAGGGTGCGAAACACCAGCGGTGCAATCAGCCCGCTGAACAGGCCGCCGAGAATGCCGCCGAGCGATAGCCACAGATAAAACTCGGTCAACCGCTCCGGCGGCGGGCGCAACCGGGCCAGCTCGCCGTGGCACACCAGCGACACCACGAAGAAGGTGGCGAAATGGACCAGCATCAACAGCCATGTGGGGTGGGTCGCTTCCGACACCAGCACAATCACCAGCACGATGACCAACAGCGGCATGATTCGCGCCGCGAGGCCTGAGGGAAAGAACTGCCGCCTTGCAAACGCCAGGATGAACGTCGCCAGATAAATCGCCAGCGGCACTACCCACAACAGGGGCACCGCCGCGACATCGGTCGTGATGTGCAGCGTCACGCTCAACAGCAAGCTCGACGGCACAAAGGCCAGGGCCAGCCAGTGGAGGCGGGTCCATTGGGTGAGGGGGTGAGAGGGTGAGAGGGTGAGGGGGTGAGGGGGTGAGGGGGTGAGGGGGAGCGAAGGTGACGGAACGTGTCCCCTCGATCGCCAGGTGATGATCCCGCACACGACGATCAGACCCACGAGCAACAAGTATCCGCCGGACCACACCAGCCGATGGGAACTCAGCGGAAGTGCCGGCTCCAGCACCAGCGGATAGGCCAGCAGCGCCAACAGGCTCCCGGCGTTGCTGGCGGCATACAGAAAATACGGATCGCCGGCTGCCGCATCGTCCGACCTGGCAAACCAGGCTTGCAAGAGAGGTGCGGTCGTCGAGACCACTACGAACGGCAGTCCGACGCTGACCGCCAGAAGCCCCAACAGCGATCCAACGGGGCTGGCATCGCCGGCCGGTTCCCATCCGGCCGCCACCGCGATCGGCAGGCTGATCAACGGGACGAGGAGCACGACGCCATGCACAACGACCTGCCAGCGGATGCCCAGCCGCGTGCTGACAAGGTGTGCATAGACATATCCCACCAGCAGCGACGCCTGAAAAAAGACCTGGCACGTGTTCCACACGGCCGGCGCTCCGCCAAAGCGCGGCAGCACCATCTTGCCGAACATCGGCTGCACCAGAAACACCAGCGCGGCGCTCAGAAAGAGGGTCAGCGAAAAGAGTGCCGGCAAATGCGCCGCCTTGGGCTGATTCATGGAAGGCAAGCTGGCAATAGCCGGGAGTTTCACCCGCGTCTTTTTAGCCGTGGAAGGATTCCCGCCTTGCGCATCCGCAATAGCTCTTGCAGCAATCTCTCCCCAGAAAGCCGGGTCAGCGAACGGCCGCGAAAGCCGCTCGAGAGGTCATCCGCCAACTCCGGATCGGCGATCAAGCGATCGACGGGCGCACCGAGTTCCTGGTACGCATCGGCCAGTGCCTGGCGATCCGAATTGGACAGCGGTGCGGCAGTCGTTCGGATCGCAGCGACCAGATCGACAAGTCGAGTTTCGGGAAAGGTAGGGAATTTCCGCAGATAGTCCACGGACTTGGCCGCAACGGCTTCGTCGGTCCGCACGACGAAGATCGGCTTGTTCCATCCCATGGCTGCGCCAAGCTCGACTTGGACGTTGGCGGAAGGAGCAATGCGGGGATCGGCGACGACGACGAAGGCGTCGCTGACGGCCATTGCGTTCCAGATTTCGTCCGCCGTAGACCCGCCCGCCGCAACCGCGGTGGAATCGAAGACGTTCATCCCGGCATCCGTGAGAGCTTGTGCAACTCGGTGGGCGTCGTTCTGTCCCACCAGAGAATGCGACAGAAACACATCGAAGGACTCGGAAGCAGTGGCAATCATGATCGCACCTTGCGGACTCGTTTCCCGAGTTCTTCAAAATAATCGTCCAACTTGTTGAGAGGAATCGCCTTTTTCGATTTGATCATATCGGGAATCGTATCAAATGCGACGTGACAAAGCACTGCCACGATTCGCTGCCCGCCACGCCGCCCCCAATAGGCTCCTAACTCGATGAGCACCCACGGGCGATGGATCGAATCCGGGGTCAGCAGGATGAGCAGTTCCCGCGATCGCGCCAGCTCGCTACGAATCGTTTCTGGAATGTCGTCGCCCCCATGAATGTCGCGGTCGTCGCGAAACGCCCTGGCGCCAGCCGCTTCAATTTTCTCGCACAGGACCGTGGCCAACCACTTGTCCGTCGTGGCATGACTCACGAACAACTGATATCCGCGGCGGGCCTTGTTGGCAGACTTGGAACTCGGCATATGAGGGTAAGGGGATTCTTCCTCAAAGGTGTCTACCGGAGTATAGCCGGAACGTCGCGACCTCCGCCCGCGATGGGAGCACTACGGTCCGATCTGTGCCGCCACTTCAAATCCGCGGGAAATCGTTCCTGGTGCAAGCCTCGTCTTATTCTGGATGCGGCACCGGGCCAACGGCCACCATTTTTACGGGGAAAACGCCACGTTGTCGATGATCGGCCAGCGAACGCTTTTTATTCTGGCCCTGACCGTCCTGGCACCGGTGCGATTTGCACCACTGGCACTGGCCGAGTCTGGAGTCCACCCGTCAGCCCATTTGCCCGCAATAGGCGTGGTCGCCGCCGATACGCCCCTTTGCGACGACGGCAATCTGGTAATCAACGGCAGCTTCGAATGCCGCGGCGGCGGCGAGCCTCCGGTCCACATCGAGACCCTTGCGCCGGGCAACACCGATCTGGCCGGATGGGAAATCATCGATCCCAGGCCGTTGCCGCCGCCAGAAAATGAATTGGGGAAGCTCGAAATCGGGGACCGGGCCGCTGGGTGGACGATTGACTGGATCGGGCCGACCCGCTGGCAGGCAGCGCACGGCAAGCATTGCCTCGACCTGGACGGCGGCATTCGGCAAACCCTCAAGACCGAACCGGGCAAGACGTACGGATTGCGGTTCGAATTCGCCGCCAATCCGGAACTGGGGCCCAATACGGTCCACTTGCGGGTGCTCATCGACGACGAGCGGCACGACTTTTCGATCGACAGTACCGGCCACGATGCAAATAGCCTCGGCTGGACGACGAAGGCGATCCAGTTCAAGGCAGCGCGGAAGGAAACCACCTTGACGTTCTTCAACGTGATGCCGACCGCACAATCGACCGGCGTGGCCCTCGATCATGTGGTCATTGCCGACGAGCAGCACAAACCGGGGCGTTGCGGCGTGACCGAAACGGGCCAGGGACCGATCCTGCTCGACACGGCCACCGGCCAGTCGTGGCGGCTGACGATGCAGGAGGGGCAAAGCGTCTGGCTGCCGATTCCGCGCGCGGCAGAGAGCCGCCGGCACTAAACCGTCGGCTCACTCATGGGGACGATGTGGATCGTGTACCCCACCTTGGCGAGCGCATCGGCCAGCGTATCGATGGCCAGATGCTTCCGCCGGGCCAGCACGTGGCTGAGCATGTCTTCCGAGAGCCCGCTGGCTTCGCAGAATTCCCGCCGCGTGCGGAACCGCGTGAGAATCAACTGCTCCAGCTCGTCGCGGTAATCGGACCGGCGGACCTTCCCCTGCCGGATGCCCAGACGGCTCCCCAAGTCCTGGCCGATGCGGTAGACGACAGAGTCGATTATCTCTCGTCGACCGAGTCCGCTTTGCGTGCAAAAGCGGTTCATTTCCGCCATCCAAAAGTTGAGATAGTCGTGCCACTCGGGATTCGAGGCAGCATATTCCTGAAGCTTCTTTACCTGCGCGCGTTCCTGCTTGCTCAATCCGGACAAAGCGAAAGTCGCCCCGCGCAGGTCGGTATACTTCTCAATTCGGTTTACCATGGCTCGCCTCAATGAACTCCACGCTACCGGCAATGCTCAGATAGATGCACTTTTGACCGAACAACACGCACGCCGCCGCCAATAGATGCCGCAACTGTTCAACGTCAGCCTCGCCAACGGCGACGGTAATTCGCATCGATTCGTCGTGAACTTGCGCTTTTGTATCCGGATCTCGATAAAAGCCCTGATAGACCCCCGGGGCAATGGTTGCGCCGCTGAATCGGTTGAACAACTCGTTGTACAGCCAATCCCACGCCTCCTCTGGATGCGCCTGCCCGTCCGACAGATCGGCATCTCGGCGCACTGGAATAAGAAACGAGCACTCCAGCGTCGTTGCCATGTGCCCTCCAAGTGTACTCGAAAATTGACTGATGGTCAAGTCAGCGCGGCTCGGGGCCAATCGCCACCCACCGCCGCTCGGCGTCCGACCGAAGCACCGAGTCCGCCACGATCTGCGCCGCCAGGCCGTCGTAAAAGCTCGGCACCGCCTCGCGCCCCTCGCGAATGGCCGACACGAATTCCCACACCAGGTCGTAACGAAATACGGTTGCCGGCTTCCCTTCCCCCAGCACGCGCGGGCTCCCTTCGGGTTTGAGAAACTCCGCCGGCACATCGACGGGCGCGAGATCCTGCCCGGTCTTGCCGAGCATGATCTGGTTGGGCATGTGCAGGCGATAGACGGCCGAGCCTTCGCTGCCGTTGACCTCGGCCCACTCGTGGCCGAAGCCATCGAAGTGGTAACCCTTGGCCAGCGTCGTCCCTTCCCAGACGCCGGTCGCCCCGCACTCAAACTCGGCAATCAGGCTCGACCAGTCATCGACGTTGCTCGGCGGGCAATCCTTTCCATCGGGCGTCTTCGTCCGCGGCGCAAAACGGGCCACGCTGCCGCACAACTCCTTGATCGGACCGAGAAGGTCCATCGCGAAATCGATCCGGTGAATCGTCATGTCAAACAGGTCCCCCGCACCAGCCTTATCCTGGTATTGCCGCCAGCCCCAGCTCGTCTCCGGCCAATCGAGAAACCGCTGGCTGCGGAAATGCCGCGGCTCGCCAATCGCTCCGCTTTTCAGCAAATGCCGCAGGTAGCGCATCGACGGCGCGAAGCGATAAGTGAATGCCGTCATGTGAACGACCCCCGCGTCCCGGCAGGCGTGGTACATTTGCCGCACCTCGTCGGCACTGAGCCCCAGTGGCTTTTCGCACATCACATGTTTGCCGTGGCTGGCGGCGGCGAGCGTCATCGGCAGGTGCGTGAAGTTCGGGGTGGCGATGATCACCGCATCGACGCCCGGATCGGCGCAGATCGCTTCGTAGTCGGTGGTGACATTTTCGCAGCTCCACTCGCGGCGGCGTTTCGCGACCAGCTCCGCGCTGGCGTCGCACACGCCGGAGAGCTTCGCGCGAGAGTCGAGGCGAATCGCCGGCACATGGTGATAGTCGCTGACGGCGCCAGCGCCGATGATCGCAATGTTGACCGGGCGGTTTCCAACGGGGTCGGGCATGGGTCACTCTGTGGGGACGTAGTGGTCGGGATCGTCGGTAAGCCAGCGAGTGCAATGCAGCGGGATTGTCGCGCTCGATTTGGCCGTTCTGAGCAAAATTGTTTCGCGCTTACCGGCCGGTTTGAGCGGCAGGGCTTCAAGGCGTTTTGCCGCCGCGGCCGGGGGTGCTAGCCCTTGGCGGAACCTGTTGAATTCCTTGCGTTTAGGTGCCTCGCGGAAGCCGCCGCTGGAAGCGCGGAAAGTGCCTCCGCCGAGGGGTGAAAATCGCCTGCCGCGGTAACTGCAAGTTTTTCTCACGACCCCCCCAAAAGAGGGTGTCCCTCGGAAGTGGCACTCGCTACATTGGTGGTGTGCGTTGGGACTCTTTTTGGAAGCGGCGACTGCGATACCGCTTCCGTCCACAAGAGAAAGCAGAGTAACGACTTATGTGCCTTCTGGCAATCCAGTACAAGTCTGTCCCCGAGGCCCCGATCCTGGTCGCGGCCAACCGGGAAGAAGCGTATGACCGTGCGGCACTCGTCCCGTCGATCCAGCCGGGCAAGCCGCGCGTCCTGTCCGGCATTGATGCCAAGGCGGGGGGGACGTGGCTGGGTGTCAATCAAAACGGCCTGTTCGTCGGCGCGTCGAATCGGTTCAAGCTGGCCATTCCCGCGTCGCCCCGTTCGCGCGGACTGTTGTGCCGCGACTTGCTCCGCGCCAACTCCGCCCGCCACGGAGTGGATATGGCGCTTGAGGAACTGTCGGCCAACAAGTACGAAGGGGTCAACTTCGTGATTGCCGACGCGGAGTCTGGCTGGTGCGTTCACGGCGGGGACGATCCGCACGTGGTCGAGCTCGACGACGGGCTCAACATCGTCAGCAACATGGATCTGAACGACCTCCGCGACGAGCGGCAGAAGCTAGCCCGCCGGCTGCTCACGCTGCAGACGCTCGACTCGGCGGTGAAATTCCTGGCGGTGGCGAGCCAACGGTTCGCTCGCCCGCCGGCTGCCGAGGGGCGCCCCGGCATGGTGCTCAAGGGGAAAGAGCGCGGCACGGTCAGCTCGACGCTGATCGCGCTGGGGAAGAAGCCGCGGGACGCGATCTTCCAGTACGCCAACGGCTCCCCCGACGTAGCAAAGTACGAAGACTACTCGCCCCTCCTGCGCGACATCCTCAGCCGTGGCCTGCGCGAATCGCGGACGAAGACCAAGGCGTAAGAATGCCGTTAGCCGGAGGCTAACATCCTCCAGGTCCAATCGCAGGACCAAGCGAACAACCAAGGAGCCGTCCCACGACGGCTCCTTTTTCTTTGCGCTGCACTCCGTACTGGGTACTCACTACTGGGCGCGGGTGAAGCACCTGCGGCTCACCCCGCCAGCCGATACAGCACCGCGTTGCCCTGCTTGCCGCACGGCTGGGCCGCCCCCATCTGCCGCAGGCAGTAGGCGATCCGCTGCGCCACCCAGCGGTCAATGCCCAGGCCGTCGGCCAGGTGGCCGGTGTGGAACTCGGCGGGCAGCTTCCGCGGCAAGAGGGCCACCAGGTCGCTGCACGTCGCCAGCCGATGGGTGCCGCGGACTTCGATCAACTGCTGGTCTTCGACTTGAAAATCGTCTTTCCGCCACCTGCGCCGCTTGCCATGCCCCGGATAGCGCCGCTCTTCGACTTCGACCAGCGGCACTTCCACCGCCAGCCGCGGATGGGGAAAGACCCGCGTGAAGTAGACCAGCTCGTGAAAGACGTCGAGAATGCCGGCCGTCTTGGGGCTGCTGCGGCGGGAGATCTCGCGGCCTCCTTCGCGATCGAGCTTGATGAGAGTCTTCTTGGCAATCAGCGGCTTGACCACCAGCACCTTGTGCTCCGCCAGCAGCGCTCTGATTTTGTCGCGGATGGCAGAGAGCGAGCCGTGCTGGATCTCGACCAGCTCCCCCGGCCGCACGGCATCGATGCGATAATCCCCCAGCCGCTGCTCGACCTGGGCCGCCTCGCCGGCATACAGGGCTTTGAGCTGCCGGTGGAGCGAGGTTTCCATGTCGATTCTCGGCTGCGGGGCGTGGTAAAACGTATCGTCTATATCGGCCCGGAGCGCTCGCAGGTTGAGCAGGGGGTTGAAATCGAGTTGCCGTCCGTGGTCGAATTCGCGAGCGGCGCAACAGTTGCAGTCAGGCAGGAAAAGACCGGCTTTCGTTCAATTTGCCAGGAGACCCGGATGGCGGAACAACTCAAGCTGAATCACCCCTGGCTCGTCGCCGTGTGGCCCGGCATGGGGCACGTGGCAATCAGTGCGGGCTACTACTTGCTCACCAAGCTCGGCATGCACGTGCTGGCGGAGTTTTCGCCGCGGGAGCTGTTCGACGTCGAGAACGTGGAGGTCAAGAAGGGGCTGATCCGCACCGGCCGATTGCCGCGGAGCCGCTTCTTCCTGTGGAACGACCCGGCGGGAAAGCGTGACATCGTGATTTTCCTTGGGGAGGCGCAGCCGCCGCTGGGGAAGCACGCCTTCTGCAAGAAGCTGATCGAGTTTGCCCAGCAGCTCGGCGTCGAGCGGGTCTTCACGTTTGCCGCCATGGCGACGCAGATGCACCCGCAGAACCATCCGCGGGTGTTTGGGGCCGCCACTAACAAGGCCACGCTCGACGAGCTGAAGCAGCAGAAGCTCGAAGTCCAGGAGGATGGCCAGATCAGCGGTCTCAACGGCATTCTGCTCGGCGTGGCGGCGGAAGGGGGGCTCAGCGGCGCGTGCCTGCTGGGGGAAGTGCCCCACCTGTTCGCCCAGCTCCCCTTTCCGGCCGCCGCGCAGGCGGTGCTCAACGTCTTTACGAACATGGCGGGGATCGAGCTGGACATGACGGAGCTATCGCAGCAGTCCGATGCGATGGGCGAGAAGCTGGCCGAGATTTTGACCACGATCGAGAAGACGATGTCCGAGCGCGGCGAAGAGGACGAGGAAGACGAGAGCTTTATGCCCCCGCCCGAAGAGCCGCGGATCAGCCCGGACGACGAACAGCGGATCGAGCGGCTGTTCGAGCAGTCGCGGCAGAACAAGGCGAAGGCCTACGAGCTGAAGCAGGTCCTCGACCAGTTGGACGTGTTCAAGGACTACGAGGACCGGTTCTTGGATTTGTTCAAGAAGGAGCCGTAGGACAGGTTTTCAACCTGTCCCTTTCACAAGACAGGTTGAAAACCTGTCCTACGCTTCCAGTTGCGGCAGGACGCCGGTCTCCACCGCCGATCTGGCGGACCTTCTTCAAGGAGGGCCGGGCGTAGTGCCGGGCCAGGTGCCGCTTCTGAATGTCCTTGACGATGTCCCAGCTCACTCCCAGGTGAACGGCCACGTCCTTGATCGTCATGTAGCGGCACAGTTCCAGCACGTAGCGGGCGAAGGCCCGCGTATAGGTCCGCCGCTCCTCGGCCAGACCGGGCCGTATCTGCCGCACGATCCGGCACTCGCGGCATCCCAACGCCATCAGCGACTTCCGCACGGCATGAGGATGCGACGAGCCGCTTCTTCGACCTCGCCGGCGGTGTTCAGTGCCCCCAAACTGAGCCGGATCGAGCCCTCGACGAGCGATTTTTCCAGCCCCATCGCCAGTAGTGTGGGCGACGGATCGATCGGCGTGGTGGCGTTGTGGTCGAGGTAGATGGGTTCGGCGGGCATGGGCAGTGCTAGCAGTGCAGTCGAAACAAACTCAGTCTATCACGAAAACTGCAATTGCCCGGCGGAAAGTCGATGTAGTAAGGTTTGTTTCTCAAACGCGACACAAGCAGCTATTTCGGGAGACGACAGATGAGGGGCGCATGCTCACACGATTTTCGTTTCGGTGTCATGGCCGCAGGCATCTGCCTCGTGGTCTCTACTTCGGATGCAGCGGAAGTGTCCGGCCGCAGTTTGGCAGGGCAGACGGTCGTGACGACGCGCAGCGGCGTTGAGATTAAGCGTGAGGAAAGGGTTGTCTTACGCTGCGAGGTTGGGTGCCCGCTCGTCGTGACGGAAGACGATGGTTCGCGCCTCCGATGCAAATACGGGTGGTTTGATGAACGGGAGGTGGTGCCCATCGATGAATCAGTTCGCTTCTTCACCACGCGGATAGACGCCGATCCGAGCGCCGAACATTATTACCAGCGGGCTCGAGTGTATTTCTGGCAGGATCAAACTGATCATGCGTTGCTTGACATCTCGAAATGCCTCGCAAGACAACCGGCGCACGCGAAAGGAATCGCGCTTCGCGGGAATTGTTGGATTGCCAGAGAGCGGTGGCAACAAGCGATTGAAGATCTTAGCGCCGCCATCGAGATCGATCCACAAGAACCGCGATTCTACGTGGCGCGGGCAACAGCCTATTCGAACATGGGTGACGACAAACCGGCGCTGTCAAATTTCGATGCGGCCTTGCGGTGCGATCCGGACTTTATGCCAGCGCGACTTGCACGCGCCATGTGTTTGCACAACCTGCGAAGGCTGCCCGAAGCCATCGACGACCTCACCAGTTATGTCCAGCACTTCCCCGACGACCCGAAGGGATTTGGCACTCGTGCGATTTGTTATGCCGCCGTAAACGAATCGGACATGGCCGCGAAAGACCTATCCAGTTGCATTCGTCTGGAGCCAGACAATGCGAGACATTACAGCGAACGGGGCATGGCGTTTGCTGTGGGCGAACAATACCCCAGCGCGATCAGCGATTTTCGCACGGCGCTCCGGTTGTCGCCTGGGAACGCCAAGCTGCACTATTATCTTGGCTCGGTGCTCATCAAGAATGCGGAAGGTGACGCTGGGCTGGCAGAACTCGACAATGCCCTGAAGCTCAGCTCGGATCTTGCGGACGCCTACTTGATGCGGGCAATGTTTTGGCTGGAACGAAAGGATTATCGAAAGGCATTGGCGGATGCGTCGTTAGCGGCGGAGAAGGCTCCGGAAACCGCGCGAAGCCACTTCCTTCGCGCTACGATCCTCGCATGCAGCTCCGATACCGCCATTCGCAATGGTCCCCAAGCGGTGCTTGCGGCAGAACGGGCCTGTCAATTGACGGACTATCGGGATGCCGAATGTCTGCAATCCCTGGCCGCGGGGCACGCCGAAGCGGGCAATTTCGACCAGGCAATCCGCTGGCAGAAAAAGGCCGTCGAAGTCAACAAGAACGAAGATGAGAAGCAAGGGTTCACGGAAGCTTTGCGGCTCTTCGAGCAGAAGAAGCCGCTGCGCGTTGAATAGGTAATCCAAATCCGCTCACTTCCCAATACACCACAGCGCCTTGTCCGACCGGATGAGCAGCTTCGTGCCCATGACCGCCGGGCTGGCGTTGAAGACGGCCCGGTCTTCGCCGCGCAGCGAGTTCGTCGCCACCAGCTCAAACTGCGGCCTGGCCGCCACCACGAAGCAGGTGCCGCTGCGGTCGAGATAGTAGAGGTTTCCGCCGGCCATGATCGGCGCGGGATAAATCTGGTTGGCCCGCGGCAGTCGCTGCTCGTACTTGATCTCCCCCGTCTTGGCGTCGGCGCAGTAGGCGATCGCCTGGCTGTCGTTGGCGTAGTAGAGGTGCCCCTCGTGATAGATGGGGGAGCTGACGTTCGAGCCGGTGGTGCTGGTCCACAGGCGGTGCGAATCGGTCACGTCGCCGCGGCCGCCGGCCCGCACGGCGATGGCCGTGTCGCCCGATCGCCCGCCGATGGCATAGACGGTGCCCTTGTCCTCGGTGGGGATCGGCACCTTGTACCAGCCATTTTCCCAAGCGCACGACCAGAGCTCTGCGCCGTCGGCCGGGTCGAGTCCGACAATCTTGTTCGCCATGCCCATGATCAACTCGCTCTTGCCGCTCTTCAGCGAGACCACCAGCGGCGCGTGCCACGCTTGATCGACTGTGGCGTGCCAGACTTCCTTGCCTGACTTTTTATCCAGCGCGATCAGCGACCCCCTTTCAACCCAGGCATTGACGAGCAGCAGATTGCCATGCAGCGTCAATGGTCCGGCTGAGCCCCAGCCGTCAATCCCGTCGCCGACGTCTGCCTGCCATTTTTGGTTGCCGTTGCGATCGAAAGCGAACACCCCCGACTTGCCGAAGAAGCAGTAGATCTGCGAATCGTCCGCGACCGGCGTGCCGGAGGCATAGCCGTGCGTTTCGCGGATCTCGTCCTGCTCGGGGAGCTTCGTCGGCACCGTCTTTTCCCACAGCACCTTGCCGTCCGGCGAGAGGCAGACCAGTAGCCGCTCGAGGTTCTCTTGCGAGCCGCCCCGTTGGCCCGGCATGTTGTACCCGCGGTAGCAGGTCAGATAGATTTTCCCGCCCACGACAATCGGCGTGCTGGCCCCCGCCCCTGGCAAGTCCGTCTTCCAGGCGATGTTTTCACCAGCGCTCCACTTGGTCGGCAGTCCCTTGGCAGCACTAATGCCGCGACCGGTGGGTCCGCGGAGCTGGGGCCAGTCGCCATCGGCGCCAGTGGAGCTTGGGACACAAAGCAGCGCGCCACAGAAGTTGACGATCAGCGTGAAGGAAACGCGACGGAGACAGAAGTGCATGAAGACCTCGAGGCAACGTGTTTATCGGTGAGCTAACTGCATTACGCGGGATAAGCGCCAGGTTGCTTGACTCCCCCCGGGAAGAGTTGTCCTGACATCATCAGGTAGGCGGTGACAAAGATCATCACGACCAGCGGCGCTGAAAAGAGGAGTCCAATGCAAAGCGCCAGCACGCCAAGCAAATTGATGCCCATTCCTATCAACGCCAGCACGAATGTGGTCCCCTTGTTGCCTTCTGTAATCTGGTAAGCAAGCGAGAAGGAGTCAAAGACCTTGGAGCGATTCTCTACAACCAGATAGTAGGTGGGCCACAACATGAGCGCGAGGATGATCCCGGGCACGATGCAAGCGAGCATGCCGGCAAATACGGCGAGGCCCAGCAATATCGATACCCCCAGCACCGGCCAGAACCGCGACCCCCCATGGAACAGGTCTCCGAATTCCGCCGGCTGGCCGCGGGCCAGCTTGAGGGCGATTTGCGATTGTCCAATTCCCAGGAAGATTTGCACGACCTGGGCAATGATGTTGCCCACGCCGCCGACGATCGCGGCCATCTCCTTTTCGCCATTGGCTTCCAGTGCGGCCTGCATGAATCCCAGCGGGATCCCGATGGCCCACGAAATGCCGACGATGACCAGCGTGACTCCCACTAGCAATCCCAGGTTTTCCTGCCACACCCGCCAGGCGTGGCCCAGGATGTCTTCGATCGTTGGCCGCTGGTTAGTTATCGGCACGTCATTGGACGGTTTAGGTGCGAACGTGACCGGCGACGGAGGTGCGTAAGGATTCAGTGCGCCTCCGCTGCCATGCGAGTATTGAGTGGGCGGGGCACTGCCGGCGCCTGGCTCGCTGAACGACCAGGGCTGCGACGATTCGGCGGGGGGGCCGCTTGTGATGCCGGCGGGAACCGCCTGGATCATGCCGCAATTTGGGCACTTGACCTGTTTCCCGGGAGCGTCGTCCGGTACGCGGAGGAGCTTTTGACAACTGGTGCAAGCGAATTCAATGGCCATCTTGGCAGCTTGGAAGAAACTCAAGGCAAGAAAGTTCTCAACAGTAGAGTTGCTCTGCCGCAGAATTGCAATTCATGTTAATTACCCGCAACGCTCGTCGAAAGCGCGATCGAGCGAGTGCTCAATGCCCCGAATGTACCGTCCGCGCCGTGCGGGTCTCGCCCAGTTTCACCTCATGCCTGAGTTGCTCGGCATTTCCAGCCGAATCGTCTGCGTGAGCAATCAGGGATTTCGCTGCGCGGTCCCCCGCGGGCACAACCGCCTCCCACTGGCCGAAGTTCGGCGCCGTCGCCTTGGCCGGCTGGCCGTTGACGACCACGCGGCTGATCGTCCCGTTGTCGCTGGCGGTGCCGCGGACAAGCAGACTGCCGTCCGATTGTTTTGAAACGTGGGTGATTACGGTCGCCGGCGGCAGGTCATCGACCGGATCGAGAAGCTGCGGGAAGGAAATGTCGGTTACTTCGGCGACGCGCGATTCGTCGCCGGTCAGCGGCTTGTCTTCGCGATAACCGTTGCCGTTCTCGCTCTTGTAGTCGCCGCTCTTGGTGCTGACGACTTTGGCGTGCTTGCCGGGACCATAGTAGTCGTGAAAGTAGACGGGCACGCTGGTCGGCGTCTTGGGCTGCGGCCGCGGACCGCCGCCCAGGTTCGCCAGCGCCCGGCGGTTCTCATCCCGCCGCTTGATCACCTGCACATTGCGGAAGTGCGATTCCGCCTTGCCCGTCGGGTTATGGTCGGTCATCTGGATCAGCGGCATTCCGCTGTTGCGATGCCCGGAGAAGACAAGCCCGTCCACCGTCAGCGTGCCGTGCTGCACGCTGTCGTCGTCGTGGCCGCGGTTGAACGGCTCCGCATCGCCGCTGTTGCCGCTGCGGGTGATGCTCACGTTTCGGAATACGTGCCGGTCGTAATTGGGGTGATAGACGCCGTAGATCGAGTTGTGGATGTGCAGGTTCTCCACGAGCAGCGACGGCGACTGCGGCCGGAAGGCGTAGTGAATCTCCCAGATCTTCATGTTCCGCACGATGAACGGATGCCGCTCGTCGGGGCCGGCCCGATTGACCCCCTCGCCCAGGTTGAATCCGTACAGCCCGTCGCAGTGAGCCTCGTTGTCTTCAAAGCGCACAAACGGCAGCGTGCGGACGTCAACCACTTTTTCGCTGCCGTCGGGCTGAAGGACGATGAACTCCAGCGGCGAGCGGCTGCCCGCGGTCGCTTCGAACCGGTAGCCGTAGCGGTTGTTCTCGCAGGTGACGTTCCGCGTGAACGTGTTGAGCGAGTTGGCCCACCAGAAGCCGGCGCCGTCGTTCTGGTCGAAGGCCAGCACCTGCCGCGGCAGCCTCTGCCCTTCCATGGCCTGCACGGCCAGGTTGCGGTCGAGGACGTTGTAGACCTCGGTGCCGTCCTCGAGGAAGTAGCCGTGGCCGATGCTCTGGTAGCCGACGCAGTCGCGGACGACGAGGTAGTTGGTGCCGTGGATCGTCAGCCAGCGATTGCCGCTGCCGTGGATCGATGCGCCGATGACGCTGCTGCCGCGCATCGTGTTGCCGCACAGGTGATAGTGGAGCGAGTAGCGGCCAAGAACCCCTTCCTTGCCGAGGTTCTTGAACTCGGCATGGCTGATCGAGCCGGCGGAGTGGCGGTGGTACATCGTGTGGCCGCGGGCCTCTTTGCGATCCGGATCGGCCGACTCGACGACGACGTTGCGGCTCAGGTTGGCCACTTCGCCGCGGAATTCCCCTTCGCCCAGATGCTCATGAGCCAGCGGCTTGTCGAGGGTCAGCTTCGCGCCGTCGATGGCGGTGACGGTTCGCTCTTCGGTCTGAAGCAGCTCGGTTCCTTGGCCATTATCGCGGCCAAGCTCAGTGGCCGTGATGATGACCTTGTCGCCGACGCGCCAGCCGGTGACGGGTTCTTCGAGAACGACTTCGGTTGCATCTTTGACAGCCGTCGCTCCGAGCTTGAGCCAGGTGCGCGAGAGTGGCGCGCCGTGGAATTCCATCCGCGCCGAGCAGCAGACGATGGCCGGGAACGACTGCGGGTCCTGGCCGTCCATCAGCGCCAGCTTGATCTCCGCCTTGTGCTCCGCAGCAATGGGCTTCTCCGGAGTGCCGACGAGGAGGGCCGGCTTGGGACCGTGGGAATGAAGGGCGTGAGCGTCCGTGTCGCAATTAAAACCCTCCTCGCGGGCGTCCTCGCTGGCCTCGATGCGAATCAGGCCGGTGACCAGCCGCGTGTCTTTGTCCGGTGCGAACGCAAGTGTGCCGGCAATGTGGACGAAGCGGATTTTGGCGTCGGACTTTACGTCGTAGGTGACGTCATGTCCCGCGCGGATCAGCACGCGAGCGCCGTCGCCGGGGATTTTTCCATTTTCCCAGGTGGCCGCGGCCGACCAGGGGCCGGACTGGGCCGTGCGGATGACGTCCGCAGAGAAGGCGGGCGTGGTGAGTGCGACAGCGATCAGGAGGGAGAGGAGGCGGGGCATGCGTGGGCCTTTCGTAGGACAGGTTTTCAACCTGTCCTGTGTATTTGGGACAGGTTGGAAACCTGTCCTACTTCAGTTGCTCAATCAACCACTCGGCGGGGGGCGATCGCTGCGGCTGGATGGATAGACTCGCGCCTGCATTTTCGTCGTCGTAGCGCTCGACCGCCCGAGCATAAGTGACCTTGAGTCTATCTTCCGTTACGGTCCGGTTCACCCCATCGACCAGCCCCTCCAGCCGCACGGGCCGCGGGGCCAGGGCCGCCACCAGCTCCGGCAGATCGCCCGTCTCAAAGACCCCCGGCACGACGCAATCGTGCGGCAGTTGGACAAAGGGGCTTTCCAGGACCGACTGGTAGCTGACGATTCCGCCGTGGGCGTAGACGGCGCGGATGTCATCTTCGGCGAGTGCCGTTAGCAGCACTACGAGACTCCCCAACGGGTCCGATTCCGGCGGCCTGTTGTCGATGCGGCGCGGATACTTGAACGTGGCATCGGCGGCCAGCGGCTCGGTGAAGGAGTCACCCCATAAGGCGATCCGGTTGGGATCGACGCGGAAATGCCCCCGCAGCCACTCGACGACGGCCCGCAAGTCCTGCACCCGTTTGCCGAGCATGGTCCCGCCGAGCATCAGCTCCGTCGAAGAATGACCGGTCGTCTCGCTTTGCTGTCCCCGGTCGGTGCCGCCGGTCTCGCCGCAGCCGCGCAGATCGGTCAGGCAGACGGCAATGCCGGCGTCGAGCAGTTTGGCGATATCGCTGCTGCGCTGTTTGAGGAATGCCGCTTTACCGCCAAAGGCGATGGCGACGACAACGGCATGCGTATCGGTGTCCTTTCCCGCCGGCAACAATAGCAGCGTGGGGAGCTGCACGCCACGCTCCGGCTCCACAAGGCAACGTCGTAAGGCAACGTGTCCGCTCACCGTGTCGCGCGACAACGTGGCGGCCGATGGCGGCCCGCGGCGATCGTTGGACTCAAATAGCTGATCCGACCATTGCTCCCAGCGGAGGGCAGCTCGTGTTTGAGGATCCAAATCCCCCCGGAGCAGTTCTGCGAATCGCTCGAGTGACTCCTGTCCGGACGCCCTGAACCGGGCGTGCTCCGCCAGTGCTTCGTGAAGCGGCCGCCGAAACGCTCGCGCCACGGGCTCCACCGCCTCGACGGCTTCCTGCTTCTTGCGCCACTCGTCCGTAAAGCACCGCAGTTCGCTCGCCTCGCGGCGCTGGCTGTATTCCTTCTCCGGCGTCACGTCGATGTCGAACCACTTGCGAAACGCCTCGTGGATCAACTTGCGATGCGCAGCGCCGATGTTGTTGCAGTGCGTCGCCTCGGCATTGTTGACGCGAATCGTACCGCCGCCGTGGGCGAAAGCCAGGTTGTTTGGAGCATCGTAGAAGCCCCAGATTTTTTCGTACCGCTTCCAAACAGGGTCGCGCTCGCGGTCCCAACTGAACTCGTGGGCGTGGATCAGCTTCCGCGGGGCGACGCCGACGACGATCACCCACGGCAGTGCGCCGCGCGCCGCCGAACCGCTGACGTTGCGGGTCGATTCCCAGCTTCCGCCGCCCGCGTAGTTGAACCACGTCTCCGCGTCCTCGGGGAGCGGGTAGCGCGTTTCCGGCTGCGGGCCGCCGAAGTTGAAGGGAACGACGCAGGAAATTCGCTTGTCAGTCGCCGCCGCGTAACCGGCCGGATCGCCGCCGCCGGCAACGGCTCCCAAGAGGAGGATGCGGTTTGCATCGACTCCTTTTTGATTCAAGAGTACCGACACGCCGCGCTGCAAATCGGCCACGAACTGCTCCATCAGGCTTTCGCCCGCCAAGTGCAGTTGCATCCCCAGGTCGTAGCGGAAGTTGTAGTCCTGCCGGCTGACGGCGAATTGGCCGTCATAGTCCGCAGCACTCTTAAACGGATGCTCCCGCCGCTCGCCATGCCCCAGATGATCCGGCACGAGCACCGCGCAGCCCGCCCGGGCCCAAGTCATCCCCATGTCCTGCAGCTCCCCCTGCTCCTTGGGATTGTGGTGGCTGTGCGAAATGAGGATGCCCGGCATCGACTCTCGCGGCTGGACGGGCAGATAGAGATTGGCGGAGATCCATAACCCGGTGCGGGAAGGATAGAGCAAGTTTTCAATCCGATAGCCGTCGCCTTCGACTCGCCCGGTCACATCGGCACTTAAGTAATGATCCCTGCGCACGACGCGACGATGGTTTTCGACAAACGCTTCCCACTGCTCCTTGGTCTTGATCCGCTTCCACGCCTCGCTGCTCTTTCGATTGGCCTCCTCAATCCGCCCGCGCAGGTGTTTTCCCAGCATTTGCCGCAGCTCTTGGCGTTGGTCGCCGCTGGTGACATAGGGATCGAGCTTGGCCAGCGCTTCGGCTAGCGGCGGCCCTTTGGCGTCCTGTGCCGTGGCGGAGGCGGCCAGGAATAAGGATGCCGC